>NZ_KV813556.1:8054-12177 GCF_001813645.1 Pseudomonas sp. HMSC063H08 | reverse complement strand
CTGAGCAAGGGTGGGGCGGCTGGACGCTTACTTTCGGCCGACAAGCGCAGCCACCTCGAGTGAGGCGGGTGCACTTGGATGGCCAGACGAGCGCTTCCAGGCGAATGGCCGGATCTGGCAACGGCCGAGCCCCGTTGTTGCACCCGTTGACCTGCCAAACAGGAGGCGCGTCTAATGACTCTTCTGCCGGGCTATTGGCGTTCAGGTCATGCCACGTCACGTTTGTTTCTTGGTTTATTCGGGCTTCGTATTGCTGGATTTGAGTGGCCCGCTCGAAGCCTTCTCCAACGCCAATAGCGCGCGCCCTTCGGGCTATCGATTCACGGTCGCTTCGCTTGAGGGCGGGTTGATCCGCGCCTCGAGCGGACTGCAGGTCGCGACCGAAGCATTGGAAGTCGTCGACCGCCTCGACACGCTCATCATCGTCGGCGCACCGGCCGCTCCGATCGGTGACTGGACGATGTCGATGGCGACCGCGATCCGGCACATGTCCCTGCGCTCTCGCCGCACGGCCAGCGTCTGTACTGGCGCCTTCGTGCTGGCCGAGAGCGGCCTGCTCGACGGTCGTGTCGCTACCACGCATTGGAACTATGCTCCGCAACTGCAGGCTCGCTATCCGTCGCTGCGCGTGGACGGAGATCGAATCTGGACCGAAGACGGGAATGTCTGGACGTCCGCAGGCATGTCGGCTGGCATCGACATGGCCTTGGCCATGATCGAGCAGGACCTGGGCAAAGAGGTGGCGCGCTCCGTCGCACGCATGCTGGTTGTCTACTATCGACGGCCAGGTGGTCAGTACCAGTTCTCTTCGCTGCTGGATTTCGACCCTGGCTCAGATCGCATCCGCACGGTGCTGAGCTATGCGCGCGATCATCTGCGTGATGATCTGTCAGTCGAGCGCTTGGCTGACGTCGCGCATATGAGCGTGCGTCAGTTTGGCCGTGTATTCGCGGCATCCATCGGGGTGACGCCGGCCAAAGCGATCGAGCGCCTTCGCATCGAGGCGGCAAGGCCGCTGGTTGAGGACGGGCATCAGACTTTCGAGGAGATCGCCAGGAGCGCCGGATTCGGCGATGCCGATCACATGCTGCGCTGCTTCGTGCGAGTCATTGGGCGGACGCCACAAGAACTGCGCCGGAGCGTTCGTCAGGCCAACGGAGATGGCGGATCCGGGAGCAAGGCAGACCAATAGTCCGCGCTTGCGAAGGTTCGAGGGCCTGATGATGCGGCTATACGCACGCCGTGGTCGATCCCGGGAACCTCACTGACTAAAGGCCCCATCACAATGCGCGCGTTTGGCTTGCATGCATGTGGGGTGAAATTAGAGAAGCTAAAATTAATCTGTCCCCTTTACCATTGCCAGGCTGCGTGAAGGCGCGGATCAACCTTCTGCAGAATCACCGTTGAAGCCTGGCTTCGCGATTGACCCTTCCGCGAAAGGAGGCTTGCCGGAAGATGTCCGCTCGATGGAAGGGGTGGGCGTCTCCACGCAGATGCCTCTTGTCCTCAGCTCCAGGTGCTTGAGGGAACTTCGATCCAAACAGCCCGGGCCAAGGCAACGAGGCGGTCGTTCGGTGCGTAGATGGCCGTACCAGCTAGACGCTTGCGGCCCTCCACCCCCAAAGGCCAGCCGAGGACAATACAACGATCCCCAGGCTTGACGACGCCCAAGATGGAGGCGGCCAGTTCGCCGAGAACAATCGCGACGCCATCGGGTAGCGGGAAAGAAGTGAAAGCTCCCGTGCAGTCGAGCGCCGCCCACAAGAATTCTGGCCGCAGGTTTCCCGATTTGTCGGCGAGCGACGCGTCGGGCGTCCACGGCGCAGCAATCGTGGAGGTGTTGTTCAGCGGGCCAGGAAAGATACATAGGCCGTCGTTTTGCGTGCGCTCTGGCCCGCACACAAAGCAACCAGGAAACCTATGGCTTTTGAACCCAATGAACGACTGTGCTGCTTCCTCTGCTTCCTCGTACGAGGGCCCGGGGGTGCCTGAATGCTTAGTTGAGAACGCTTGGCTTCGCGTTGCCGCTGTTCCTCTGGTTGCTGTGGCTGAGCCGCGGGGCGGGGGAAGGGCGGCTCTCGCTGGCGGATGGGGCGCGCATCCTGCTGCTGGGGATGTTCGGCTATTACCTGTCCAGCCTCTTCGATTTCTACGGGCTGGAATACATCAGCGCCGGACTGGAGCGCCTGATCCTGTTCACCTATCCGACGCTGATCCTGCTCTTCCAGGTCGTGATTTTTCGCGAGCGGCCGAGCCGACGCACGCTGCTGGCCATGGGCGTCTGCTACATGGGGCTTGGGGTGGCGCTCCTGCACGACATCAGCACCGCGGGCATGGGTGGGCAGGTCATCCTGGGGGCGGCCTGGGTCTTCGCGAGTGCCGTTACCTATGCGCTGTACTATCTGGGCACCGGCGTCATGCTGAAGCGCCTCGGTTCGATGCGGCTGGCCGGTCTGGCGGGCAGTGCGTCGGCGCTGATGGTGCTGGTTCACTACGGCGCCTCGACCGACATGGCCCAGCTGCTGGTGGTGCCGCGGCCGGTATGGCTCTATGCGGCGCTCATGGCGCTGTTCTCCACCGTTCTGCCAATCTACTGGATGGCGCTGGCCATTCAGCGAATGGGCCCAACCCACACCGCCGCCGTCGGCAACCTGGGGCCCGTGCTGACGATCCTGGCCTCCTGGGCGTTGTTGAACGAGGCGATCTCCCTCTATCAACTGGCAGGGCTGGCGCTGGTCCTGGTGGGGGTGTCGCAGCTCAAGCCTGCAGCGCCCAGTCAGGCCAATGCTGTGGACGGCGGGGTGCCGGAGGCAGGATCAGCGCCGGGCCGCCGCTGACTTTGTTTAGCACCTCGATGCCCAGATACCAGATGCAGGGCGACAAAGCGGTCATCGCGCATCTGCTGAACTCAGTGTCGACAAGGAAAAATATGTAAAGAAATCTGCAGACTAGTCAGGGGGTGATTAACCTCGGCCAACTGAGTTGGACCAGTGATGAGGGGGCAGGCCCGCGTCGCAAAATCACAGAACGAAGCCTTCCGAGATTTGCAGCAACATCTCTTCAGCCTGACTCGTGCCTTGCAGGGTTGTGAGCAAATTTATTGGCATCATGCCGGAAAGTCGTTTCTTGGGCTTGAACAGCCACCTCCTTGCCTTGTCGGCGTCACCAAAAATCGCCTCAGCCATCGCCGTAATGTGGACTGTTCGGAAGAGCCGGTCGCTTTCCTCAATGGTCAACGGCTGATTACGTGTGATCCGGTTTTTCAAGGTTCGCAGCGGGATTATTTGCTCTCTAGCCTGCGGCGAAACCACTCCCTCGTCAGCGAGTTTCATGAGTCTAGCTGCGGAAAAACCACAGCTGATCCTGAGGTGAATCTCAAAGCTGCCGGCAGATTCAGGGATATCTAGCAGCACTTTCAGCCGAGCACGGTAAGCAGAATAACCGTGATCCAGAAGGGCCTCAGCAAGCATGATCGTCTCCTTTTCCGGCAATATGGTGTCATTTAGGCATCATTTCAGCTTCCGGCCTGTCCGACTTCCGCGCCCTGGTGCGCGAGCTAACCGAACTGGCCCAACAGACCGACAAGGGCTTGCTGCTGGCCGGTCAGGCGCTGGAGAGCCTGCGGCAGAAACGACGCATCCTGCCGGCGTTGAGCGTGATCGACCGGGCTTGCTCGGAGGCCATTGCACGGGCCAATCGGCGGGTCTACCGCGCCTTGGTTGAACCGCTCACGGACTCGCATCGGGCCAAGCTGGACGAGCTGTTGAAGCTCAAGGCCGGTAGCAGCATCACCTGGTTGACCTGGCTGCGCCAGGCACCGCTGAAACCCAACTCTCGGCGCATGCTTGAGCACATCGAGCGGCTGAAGACATTTCAGCTGGTGGACTTGCCCGAAGGCCTAGGCCGGCACATCCACCAGAACCGCCTGCTCAAGCTGGCCCGCGAGGGTGGGCAGATGACGCCCAAAGACCTCGGCAAGTTCGAGCCGCAGCGGCGCTATGCGACCCTGGCCGCCGTGGTGCTGGAGAGCACTGCAACCGTGATTGATGAGCTGGTGGATCTGCACGACCGCATCCTAGTCAAGCTGTTCAGCGGCGCGAAGCACAAGCATCAGCAGCAGTTC
>NZ_KV813556.1:6290-7954 GCF_001813645.1 Pseudomonas sp. HMSC063H08 | reverse complement strand
AAGGTGCGCCTGTACTCCAAGATCGGCCAGGCGCTGCTGGAGGCCAAGGAAGCCGGCAGCGACCCCTATGCCGCCATCGAGGCGGTGATTCCCTGGGACGAGTTCACCGAGAGCGTCAGCGAAGCCGAGCTGCTGGCCCGGCCGGAGGGTTTCGACCACCTGCACTTGGTCGGCGAGAACTTCGCTTCCCTGCGCCGTTACACGCCGGCCTTGCTGGATGTGTTGGAACTGCGCGCCGCTCCGGCCGCGCAAGGTGTACTGGCAGCCGTGCAGACCCTGCGCCAGATGAACGCCGACAACCTGCGCAAGGTGCCGGCCGATGCCCCCACTGCTTTCATCAAGCCTCGCTGGAAGCCGCTGGTGATCACCCCGGAAGGCCTCGACCGGCGCTTCTACGAAATCTGCGCGCTGTCCGAGCTAAAGAACGCCCTGCGCTCCGGCGACATCTGGGTCAAGGGCTCGCGGCAGTTCCGCGACTTCGACGACTACCTGCTGCCGGCAGAGAAGTTCACCGCGCTCAAGCGGGATCAGGCCTTGCCCCTGGCGATCAACCCGAGCAGCGACCAGTACCTGGAAGAGCGTTTGCAGCTGCTGGACGAGCAGTTGGCCACCGTCACCCGCTTGGCCAAGGACAACGAGCTGCCCGATGCCATCCTCACCGAGTCCGGGTTGAGGATCACACCGCTGGATGCGGCGGTGCCGGATCGGGCGCAGGCGCTGATCGACCAGACCAGCCAGTTGCTGCCGCGCATCAAGATCACTGAACTGCTGATGGACGTGGACGACTGGACGGGCTTCAGCCGCCACTTCACCCACCTGAAGGACGGGGCTGAGGCCAAAGACAGGACGTTGCTGCTGTCCGCGATCCTCGGTGACGCAATCAACCTCGGACTGACCAAGATGGCCGAGTCGAGCCCCGGCCTGACCTACGCCAAGCTGTCCTGGCTACAAGCCTGGCATATCCGCGATGAAACCTATTCGGCGGCCTTGGCCGAGCTGGTCAATCACCAGTACCGCCATGCCTTCGCTGCCCATTGGGGCGACGGCACCACCTCATCCTCCGATGGCCAGCGCTTCCGCGCTGGCGGCCGGGGTGAGAGCACCGGGCACGTCAACCCGAAGTACGGCAGCGAGCCAGGACGGCTGTTCTACACCCACATCTCCGACCAATACGCGCCGTTCAGCACACGCGTGGTGAATGTCGGCGTCCGAGATTCCACCTATGTGCTCGACGGCCTGCTGTATCACGAGTCCGACCTGCGGATCGAGGAGCACTACACCGACACGGCCGGTTTCACCGATCACGTCTTCGCCCTGATGCACCTGCTGGGCTTCCGCTTCGCGCCACGCATCCGCGACCTCGGCGAAACCAAACTGTACGTGCCGCAGGGCGTGCAGGCCTACCCGACGCTGCGCCCGCTGATCGGTGGCACCCTGAACATCAAGCACGTGCGCGCTCATTGGGACGACATCCTGCGCCTGGCCAGCTCGATCAAGCAGGGCACCGTTACCGCCTCGCTGATGCTGCGCAAGCTCGGCAGCTATCCGCGTCAGAACGGCCTGGCTGTCGCCCTGCGCGAACTGGGCCGGATCGAACGCACGCTGTTCATCCTGGACTGGCTGCAAAGTGTTGAACTGCGCCGCCGCGTGCATGCCGGCCTGAA
>NZ_KV813556.1:0-6190 GCF_001813645.1 Pseudomonas sp. HMSC063H08 | reverse complement strand
CTGCGCCGCCGCGTGCATGCCGGCCTGAACAAAGGTGAGGCGCGCAACTCGCTGGCCAGGGCGGTGTTCTTCAACCGCCTTGGGGAAATCAGGGATCGGAGCTTCGAGCAGCAGCGCTACCGGGCCAGCGGCCTCAACCTGGTGACGGCGGCTATCGTGCTGTGGAACACGGTGTACCTGGAGCGCGCCATCCAGGGGTTGGTCGAGGCCGGCAAGCCGGTGGACGGCGAGCTGCTGCAATTCCTGTCGCCGCTGGGCTGGGAGCACATCAACCTAACCGGCGATTACGTCTGGCGGCAGAGCCGCAGACTGGAAGACGGGAAGTTTCGGCCCCTACGGATGCCCGGAAAACCTTAGCGTACGATTTTTTCCGAATTCTGCGGGCTCCCCTGAAACAGCGCGGCCTGTTCCCCGCGCGGGATCAGCGCCTTTGACTCGATCAGCGTGATGGCGGTGGCCGCCGCCTCCAGCATCTGCCACTGCACCGCCGGGGCCAGAATCTCGTAGGGACGCCACAGACTCTGCCCGGCGCGCAGCGGATGGCCGCAGCGCTCCCAGACATGGCGGATGCTCGCCGAGCAACTGCCGCAGTGCGAGAGCGGCGTGTTCAGCTCATCAAGCAGGGTGCGCAGCAGCCGGAACCACAAGCCGGCGTGGACACGCCGACGCGGCAGCTCCACAAAACCCGTCGTCAGCGCCTGCCAGGTGCGCCGGTCCATGCAGGCGATTGCGTCATCGGCAGGGCGCGGCGCAGCATCGGCGATTTCCCACTGAAGATACCGGCCGTGCATGCCCCAGTAGGACTCCAGCCAGCAGCCATGCTGCGGGCAGCTCAGCATCAAGGGGAGCTGCCAGACGAGTAGCACAGCTTGATTCGTTGGATCGTTCAGACACTGCGGACACGCCCGGCGAATCGTCTGGCTCGGTAGCCAGGCACGCCAGCGAGTGATGGACCGCACCTTGCGGGTGCGCTTGGGCAGGAGCACCGCGCATTGGAATGTATAGGTTTCCAAGGCTGCTGGTACCGAATCGTCGAGACTGTCGAGCAGCCACGGCACCCAGCCTGCAAGACTCATGCTGCGCAACCGCTCCAGCTCGACGCCACTGCGCTGGCAGAGCGCCGTCAGCAACGACAAGGATGGTGCGGTATCCAGGTCATCAAGTTGGCTGTGACCAAGATCGTGGGCCAGCAGCTCGTGCACGTCCATCTGGTAGCAGGCGGCGACCCGGTTGAGCCATGAGGACAGGGCTTCGCCTTCCTTGGGTGCCGGATGCAGCGGCCAGCGCGGCGCGGACTTCACATCAGTTCCCGCTCGAACTGTCGCCGCCGCTCACTGGGGCCGATGTAGTCGGCCATGCTGAGCGTGCGGTGGTTGATCGCTTCCTCGCCACTCTCCACGGCGGCGACGGCCGCCGCCACCAGCAGATGTGCAAGCTCGCCGATGGTGCCTTCGCTCCGGGTGAGCAGGTAGCGGGCCATGTCCAGCGTGGCAATCGGGGATGGCCGCCGTAGCGGGAGTGACGCCGCGAAGCTGGCCAGCAGCGAGCAGCAGTCCTCATTGGCCTCCCACGGCGGCAGCAGCATCGGCTCGAAGCGGTTTTCCAACTGATCGTCCGAACGGATGGCCAGGTACGCCTCGCGCGTGCCGACCCCGACCAGGGGGATACGCAGCTCGTTGCCGAGGAAGCGCAGCAGGTTGAGGAACTCGCGCCGGTTAACGCTGTTGCCAGCCAGTACATTGTGCAGTTCGTCGATCACCAGCATGCGCACGCCGACCTTGCGCAGCAGGGCCAGCGCCAGTTGCTCCATTTCCGGCAGCCGTGGGCGCGGGCGCAGCGGCGCGCCCATCGCAGCCAGCAGCGCGACATAGAAGCGGATCACCGATGGCTCTGACGGCATCTGCACGACCAGCACCGGGATATGTTCTTGGTCAGCGTCGGTGCCGACCGGGTGCGCCCGCCGGAATTTCTCGACGATCATCGACTTGCCGTTGTTGGTGGGGCCGACCAGCAGCAGGTTTGGCATGCGTTGCTTGTTCGGCCACGCATACAGAGTTTCCAGCCGGTTCAGCGCCTCGACCGCGCGCGGGTAGCCGATCCAGCGGTCGGCGCGAATGCGCTGGATGCGCTCGTCTGCCGGCAGCCTGGCCAAACCCTGTGCCGCTGGCAGCAGGTGGGACAGGTCAATGACGGGATATTCGTCCACGGCTACCACTCCTCGATCTGATCGAACGGTTTGGCCGGCGGCAGGTTGTCTGCCTGCGGGTCAGCCATGTCCACATCCGGCGGTATGGGCTTGGCCGGTGGCTCCGACGTCTTGAGGTGCTGGCGGCGATCAGCGTCGCGCCGCGCCTTGCGCGTGGCCTTCTGGGCGGTGGTCACGATCTCGCGCATCTGCCCGATCATGCGGAACAGCGCCGACTCGTCCACCTGCTCGCGCCCGAGCTGACGCAATTTGGCCAGCGCCTGGCGTTGTTCCCAGAGGGTGACGGCCGGATGGGACAAGGTGCGGTAGTGGATCTCCAGATAGTGCTGACCTTCCGGTTCCAGTACCCAGATGCGGCTGATGTCGCGCGGATCGCGCCGGATCAGGAAGGCGGGCAAGCGCTCGCGCCGGGCAATCCACGGCTTGAGGGCGTCGGCGTAGTAGTGGATGTGGTCGATGACAAAGCCGGTGCGGGTCAGGGTGCGGCGGATCACCGGCAGGAAATCGACCAAAAACGCGGTGGGGCGGGTAACGACGGCCGGGACGCCAACGCGCTCCACGGCCTCGGCCCAGCGCGCGGCCGGCGGCTGGAGCAGGCCGTTGTGCACGGAGCCGTGATAGGTGCCTACCGCCAACGCGAGCCAGCGCTCCAGCTCGCGCAGCGTCAGGGTGGCCATCTTCTCGGAATCGTACTCGCCGCGCTGGCCGGGATTGGAGAAGGTCGTCCCCGGTAATTCGTCGTGGATCATCTGCATCGCCGTGCCGATGATCCGTTCCACGATGCCGCCGTAGTGCGGCTGGCCTGGTGGGCGATAGTCCAGCCGGATGCCATGCTGTTCGCAGCCACGGCGCAGCGCTTCGCTTTTGAACTCGGCCGCGTTGTCCAGATAGAGCAGCCTGGGCTTGCCGCTCATCGGCCAGTCCATTTCCACATTCAGCCCTTCCAGCCAGGGCCGCTTGTCGCAGGCGGCATGCGCGAGGCATAGGCCGACCGAGACGGCGGACGGCGCTTCCAGCGTGACCACCATGCCGAGTACGCAGCGCGTGAACACGTCGATGGCGAGGGTCAAATATGGGCGGCCAATCGGTTGCCGGTCGCGCTCGTCGACCACGATCAGGTCGATGACGGTGTGGTCGATCTGCACCTGTTCCAGCGGCATGGTGACTTCGGGCGGAATGCCACCCGCGCCTTGCAAGGGACGGGCAGCGTCCTGCCCGCCCCGGCTGCGGGCTATTTTCGCCGGGTGTAGTCCGGCAATCCGCTGGGCCACGGTGTTGCGCGCCGGCACCGGCAGCTTCTGGGTTTTGCACGCCTGCGCGACTTCGCGGTGGAACGCCGCCAGGCTGCGTTTCTGCTTGGTCAGGAAGCGCTTTTGCAGCAGCTCGCGGATGATGCGCTCGACCGGTTCCGGCAAGCGCCCCTTGCCTTTGCCGCCGCCGGATCGGCCGGGCGTCAGGTCTGTTACCAGGCCAGTACCCTGCCGGGCGCGACGGATCAGGACATATACCTGTCGCCGGGACAGGCCCAGCGCTTGGGCTGCCTCATCGGCGGCTTCATGCCCGACCACCTCAAGCGCTGCCAGTGGCCCGATGATTTCCGTCCGGTGCCGGGCTTGCGCCCATGCCTCGTCGGGCAGGGTGGCCACGCCTTGCGCGGCAATCGGTGGAGTGTCTGATGTCATGCCCAAACCTCGCTTTGGTGCACACGAGTATTGAGCATAGTCGAGATTGGTGCAGACGACTCCTGATATTGGGCTGTCAGGAGCCGTATGCACACCAGGCGTTACATCCAGTCAGATGGTGCGGTCGTCTTCTGAAAACGACACATGTGTCAACGAATGCGAAAGACCACTCTATTCTGACGACTCGGAGCGGCCTTGCCTGACGTCCGGTTAGGGTATAGCTCAATATGACACATGGCTGCAAATCGCTAATTTACCAACTATAAAGAGCTATGCTCTCAAGAAGCGGTTGCGCTAACCGATACAGTATAAATTAGGCCCCAAGTATTATTTTATTTGCACAAAGGTAATGATTATGTTTTTCAATAAAAACAAACAACTGCTGGACACAGAAAATAAGCTCTCAGAACTACAGTGGCAGCTTGATTCAATAAATCGAAATGTCGCGGAAATCAGATTCAGGCCAGACGGGAGCGTAATCTATGCGAGCAATATCTTTCTAGAGATGCTTGGTTACAAACTCGAAGAAATAGCAGGGCAGCACCACAGAATTTTCTGCGAAAAGAATTATGCTAGCACAGCTGATTATTCGCGCTTCTGGCAGAAATTGGCTGACGGCCATCCTCAATCAGGTTTATTTAGGCGGCTGCGCAAAGACGGTAACTTAGTATTGATTGAGGCTACTTATATTCCAGTTCAAAATCAAGATGGAAAAGTTATTGAAATCATTAAGATTGGCTCAGATGTCACTCAGAGAGAAAACGAGTTACTCTCACTAAGAGCCGTCCATGCAGCCATCTCCCGCTCGATGGCGGAGATCGAGTTCACACCTAACGGTGACATCCTGCATGCAAATGAGAATTTCCTCCGTGCTATGGGTTATCGCCTCAGCGATATCAAGGGTCGACACCACCGAATGTTCTGTTTCGATAATTTTTATCAAGAAAATCCAAATTTTTGGCAGAGTTTAAAGGGAGGAACTTTTTTAAGCGGGCAATTTGAGCGCAAGACCGCATCGGGAGAGACCATCTATCTTGAGGCCACCTACAACCCCGTCATTGATGAAGCCGGCCAGGTTGTGAAAGTGTTAAAATTTGCCACCGACGTCAGCTCGCAGAAGCATAAGGCTGATGAAATCCGTCAAGCCGCAGAGCTTTCCTTCACCACCGCCGAGGAGACATCTCAAATTTCCGTGCGGGGCATGGAGTCCCTTGCTAGTTCAATTGAATTATCTCAGAGCACACTTAATTTAATAAACGGTGCGGTTATTTTGATTACACAGCTAAATGCTCAGGCTAAAGATATCGAGAAAATTGTTACCACCATCCAAGGCGTGGCAGAACAAACTAACTTACTAGCACTTAACGCCGCAATTGAAGCTGCCCGAGCGGGTGAAACGGGCCGAGGCTTTGCTGTAGTAGCCGACGAGGTTCGTCAGTTGGCAGCTCGAACTAGCAGTGCCACCGTGGAAATCCAGAATGTGGTAACTGCTAACGGAAAGCTTACTCAGCAACTGAATATAGATATGAACAGCATCGCTAGAAGCGCCGAAGAAAACAACGATCAGATCGCAACTGTAACAACTATTATGCGTGAAATCAGTGACGGTGCAGACCATGTTGCCCGTACCGTATCGACGTTGTTCAAAGACAATAGCTAGTGTCCAGTTTTAGGCAAAATCAGGATCGGAACTTCGAGCCGCAGCGCTACAGAGCCAGAAGCCCAAACTTGGTGACGGCCATCGTGCTATGGAACACGATGTATCTGGAGCGCATCACTTGGGGCTGGTCGAGGCAAGTCGGTGGGCGGCGAGCTGCTGCAATACCTGTTGCCGCTGGGCTGGGAGCACATCAACCTGACTGGCGATTACGTCTGGCGGCAGAGCCGCAGGCTGGAGGTCGGGAAGTTCAGGCCGCTACGATTGCCCGGAAAACCTTAGCGTACGATTTTTTCCGAATTCTGCGGGCACCCCTGACTGGCAGCACTACCTCCCGCTGATCGAACGCAAGCCCGGTGCGCTGCGCAACGGCGCGCCCTTTGCTGATCTGCCGGCGCCGCTGCGTCAGCTTAAGCACGGTCTGGGGCGTCATGCCGGCGGTGACCGGATCATGGCGCAAGTCCTGGCTGCCGTACCGGTCGCCGGACTCGATGCCGTGCTGGTAGCCGTTGAGCTGGTACTGGAGAGCGGCAGCCTGAGCGCCGAACACATCCTCAATGTCGTGGCACGGCTGACAGCATCCGAACCACCACCCAGCGTCGAAACCCACTTATCGCTCAAGGAAGCCCCCGTCGCTAACACGGC
>NZ_KV813555.1:0-10310 GCF_001813645.1 Pseudomonas sp. HMSC063H08 | reverse complement strand
GTTGAAGCGCTCGACGGAATCGAACCAGGCCAACTGGTCGGCGCCGGATGCCGAGGCCAGCTTACGGTCGCGATTTACCCACCCTTGGCCGCCGTTGTAAGCGGACAGTACGAATGCCCAGCGATCACACTCGCTGGAGGCCTGGTTTCGGTCGTAGAGCCAACGGTCGTAGGTGACCAGCGCGCGCAGTGCCCAGCCTGGATTGAACGGCTGGTTGGTGCCGAGGGCGGCCGGATACAGGCCGGCGATCCACTCAGCGGTACCGGGCATAAACTGCGCCAAGCCCTGTGCGCCGACGGGAGAGCGGGCATCAGCACGCCAGCGGCTCTCCTGATGCACTTGAGCACCGAACGTAGCGATCGGCGCCGACAGTCCCCACTCAGCATGCGCCGCTCGAACCAGCACGCGGCGATACTGCTCGGCGGCCCGCGGGATCTCATCGGCCTTGGCCGACGAGAAGAAACCGCCGGCCAGCAGCAGGAGCATCAGCGCACCGACCCAGCATGCTCGGCGCCGGACGTTCACGCTGGTGGTGAGACCATCCGATCGATACGACGACAGGAGATAAGTCATGGCGGCAACGATCAGGATCGTCTGCGGAATCCCCATCGTTACAGCCCCAGGGTCAAGCCGAGGATGCAGCCCAGGACGATCAGCGAGCGGCGCAGCCAGGCACCCACGACCTCCAGGTTGGCCGAGCATTCATGCGGGCGAGCCGCGAACGTGAACAGACTGCGATCGATCCAATAGCCGGCCACCGCGCCCAAGGTCACCAGGACCAGCTTGTAGGCAACGACCTGGAGTTGCTCCGGGCGAATGGCGGCGAGAATGATCAGAAGGACGAGGGTGACCAGCGTCCAGCTGGTCATGCGCGGCGCGCGGCGGCGCCGGGGTTGCGGCGATGACATGACGATGCTCCCGATAGGGTGGCCATCCCTGGCCAACTGATGGGCATCCTGCTCCTGCAGGACGCCCGGACATCATCGTCACGCGCGCGCGAGGTCGCTTTTCGGCAGTTCGAAAATCAATCGATTGGCCGGACGGGGCAGCATGGAGTATCCCTACTCACTGCCCTGTAATCTCCCGATACCGCCGCTGGTATTCCTGGTAAGGGAGCTGCATCTGGTTCAGTTGGTCCAGTTGCTCTTGGACCGATTCGCGAGTCTGTAAGACATGATCTGAGCCAGTAGTTCTATGGAGGGCGGGTGGGGCTGCTAATGGAGCGGGTGTGTTGATCAACCTGCCAACGCGCAATAGGCGACCAGAAGGGCTGAATACGAGAGCGGCCAATTGCTGACTGGTCTTAACATCAACAGAGGCGAAACCGCTGGTGGCATCTGAGCGAACGTACTGCCATATGAGTAGCTGTTCACCCGCTTGATTTGTTTCTACCTGATGTGGGTCGCCGAGTAACCGGCGCGCATCCTCCATTGTAGAAACACCCAATTGCAACTGACCTACGCTGCTAGCCGGAAATGGTTTTCCTATGGTGGCCGTCGCACAACCAGCGACTACGACAAATGCAGCTATTAGCAGCCAAACCCGCCCCTTAAATATCAGCCTTTCCACTGTCCCGTGTCCTTTCGAAATTCAGTTCTGGTCACACTGCTCGCTTGCTGAGCGACGCGCGAGCGCCTTCACTTACTAAATTGCTTTCCCCAACACCACGAGCAAAGCAGCAAGTAGTCCACATTGAATGGGGTAGGCGACAACCATGGCTCTGGCTTCGATGACAAACGCCTTCCAACCCGAACCGTGCCGCTCGTGGGCTTGACCCTCCAAGGACCGGTCTGCAGGTAGCTGGTTATTTTGCTGCGAGGAAAGGCCGGCAGCATCCTCGACAAAGCGCAGTGCTTGCTTCAGTTGCTCAGGGTTCAGCTTGTTGAGCACTGTCAAGCCGAACTCCCTCGAACAGTAGCGGGTGAGGTCCTGATAAAGCCCTCGCTCGTTGGCTATCTGCAGCACCTCTGCAACCAATCGTTTGGCATGTGACAACGAATGTAGGTGTTCTGCGTGTTCCAGCAGCGCTCGTTCGGCCTCTGAGAACTTGCTCTTCGGAATCTGCCGGACTTTGCTCACGCCAATGCGGGTATGAACGACCTCTCTCCATAGAGTCCAAGGATCAACTTTGTACTCACTGCTGATGTTGTTCACCAGCAAGTTCAGTCGTTTCCTCTGCTCTTGAGACAGCGGCTCATGTTCGGGCGCAAGATGGACCTCAATGAAGTCACGTCCTGCGACCCGGTTGCGATCGCCATCAACGTCAATGTCGCTCACGGGTCACTCCTTCTCTTGGTAGTCCCGCCCCGCCGTCCTATTACCGCTGCCCTGTACGGTTACGCTGCCAGATTTGGCGAGCTTCTTCCCAGATTGGCCAGTAAGCAGCGCCGCCAGCAGCTCCTTTCTTTTGCTCGCAGTAAGGCCCCGATAAGCCTCCAGCAAAACCTGCTCATCTGCTGGCAGATGCTGGTTCGTGCCTCTACTTGAACGCACCCCTGTTAGTACATACGGCACATCGACCCCTTCAGACGACCAGATAGCTAGAGCTTCGGCGTCTGGCGAGGGTCCGCCTTCTTGCTCCCAACGCATCTGGGATTTTCTGGAGGCATTTACAAGTTCCGCGAAGTCCCCCTGGGTGTAACCCAGACGCTCGCGCTCCTCTTTGATTCGCCGACCTATGGACAATTGTGTCCCCACAAATACCTTGACGAGTCCCATAATTGGGACCATCATCATTCATACAAACCCGCAACATCTTTGCATTACAGGAGCCACTGCCATGGCCGCTGCAACCAAAGCCCTCACGGCCGACCAGGTGAAGCAACGCTTCCGCCAGGCCGGCAAAACCTTCACCGAGTGGGCAAAGGAAAACGGTTACGCCCGTAACGACGTCTACCGCGTTCTCAATGGCCAACTCAAAGCCAACTACGGCCAAGCCCACGAAATAGCTGTGAAGCTCGGCCTGAAGCCTTCTGTAGCTGCTGCGTGAGGAACACCGCCATGCCCCGCACCCAGCCACCTGTCGAGCACATCGACCTGATCCCGACCCCGATGGACACCTGGCGCGCCGCGCTCGATGCACTGATCGCGTGCGCCCCTGGCGATACATCGGACATCTCCTGGCACCTGGCCGACGCGCACCAGAGCAGCCTCCTGCTGGTGGACCGAACCGTTGCATCACCAGGCGCCGAACGCCTCATCGACCGGCTGATGCTCATCAGCGCTGGACGGCTGTTCAAACACAGCCTGAGTCGCGACGAAGCCTTCGAGGTCAGCTCGCGGCTACTTGCGTCCGCTCGGCAACATGCCGCAGCACCCCTGCCAGATCGCGGTGGGGCATTTGCCACATATCGCCCGGCTGAGCATCCGCCAGCGTCTCCAGATCGTCGGCAAGGCCGTCCAGATCCAGCCCGTGATCAATCGACAGGCGACGCGCGAGAGCCACAAACGCCGAACGCATCGACGCATCAAGAACCAAGTGATCGGGGGTAGTCATGTCAGTCTCTCCGACGAATGTGAATGTACCTCATCAGGCTGACGCTGTGGCAACAGCTTTGCCAATGGTGAAAACAGCTATTTGTTTGGATGACGGCCAGAAGGGCTTCTGGAGCGCCGTCCAATGAAGCGCCGGAACTGGAAGACCTGGGTGCCGCGCTCGCCCTGCGCATCCATTGAAGGCTGCGTGGAGCACGGTACGCAGAGGTACAACCGCGGGGTCGAGCGCCTCGCCATCGATCACCTGGGGCAGACCAACCAATCCAGTCTCTACAAGTGGATGGCCAACGGCCGATTGCCGCTGTGCCTGGTGGTGCCCCTGGAGAAAGCCACCGGCATTCCACTGATCACACGCTACCTGGCTGCCGCCCACGGAAAGCTCCTCATCGACATTCCGACTGGCCGCACGACGTCGCCCAAGGATGTGCAGCAGTTGCAGACCGTCCTGCATGACGCCGTTGGGGCGCTCCTGGCTTTCCATGCCGGCAGCCAAGACCGAGACAAGACCTTGGACGCGCTGCGGGCGGGCCTGGAGTCCCTGGCCTGGCACCACGGAAACGTCACCCAACACGAACACCCCCAGCTCGAACTTGGAGATTCCGATGACTGAGAAACGCGTCAACGAAACCGCGCTGCGCGTCCTGCGCGTTCTGATCGCGCTGAAAGGACACACCTTGACGGGCCTTTCGAATGGCGAAGTCGCCAAGGCCCTTGGCGAGAGCCCGGCCAACATCACCCGCTACATGCAGACCCTCATCGAGGCCGGCCTAGCCGAGCGTAGAGAAGATGGCCGATTCGCTCACAGCGTCAGCATGCTGCAGATCGCCCAGGCCCATGCGGACCACGTTAGCCGCATGCAGAACCGCATCCACGAACTCAACCGCCGGGTCGCTGCCGGCTCCATGATCTGAGGGGATACCCATGGGACGTACTGCCACCAAACCGAAACCCGCAGTAGAGCTGCCGGAGCTGGATAGCGCCGCTATCAACCAGAACATCGCCACCATGACGGAGCACAGTGCCGAGGTCATGGCGCAGTTCGGCGACGGCCTCCCTTACGACCGCATCCGCGTGGTCAATGAGGCGCGCTTCTACATGGCCCAGTCGGCAGAAGCCATGCTGGAAGCCGGAAAGCGCCTGATCGTGCTGAAAGAGCATGAGCCCCACGGCGACTTCACTCAGATCGTCACTGAACAGTTGGGGATACATGAGCGCGCAGCGCGCCGGATGATGCAGGCGGCGCTCAAATACCTGTCTCCTGCACTGGAGTCAAAACGGACAACGTTGTCCGTTTTGGGGAAGGCGAAGCTACTCGAACTGATCAGCGAAGATGATGACGATCTCGTTGCACTTGCCGATGGAGGCACAGTTGCAGGCCTCGACCTAGACGACATCGAGCGCATGAGCTGCCGCGAGCTGCGCAAGGCTCTGCGCGACCTCCGCGAGGACAAGGAAGCGCAGGGGCGCCTGCTGGCCAACACCACCGAGAACCTGCAGAACACCAAGCTCGAACTGGAGAAGACGCGCCGCCAGGTGGAAACCATGACGGCCGACCAGCGCGCGGCAGAGCTGCGTCAGGAAGTCACCTCCATGGCCTATGAGGTCGAGGTCGGGATCATGGGGCAACTGCGTGAAGGCTTCGCCAAGTTGGCCGAGCAGGCCGAGGAGCAAGGTGCCGACCATCGCGCCTTCCAGGCTGCACTGATCGTTCACCTGGAATCACTCCTGGAGGAGGTACGCAACGAGTTCGACCTGCCTGCAGAGCTTGGTCGCGACCAGGCACCCGACTGGGTGGGGGCCGATATGGCCGCCCTGGATGCCCAGTTCGCGGACGGAGTGGGAGCCTGATCATGGCCGTGTCTGCCGTCATCACCCAGCGCCTGGTTGACCTCGACCGGCAGCTACAGAGCGCCGGTCAGGGGCAGCGCACGGCGCTATGCAAAGCAGCCGCGGCAGAGCTGGGTCTGTCGCTGGCATCGCTGTACCGCAAGCTGAAGGATGTACAGGTGCGTGAGCGCGCACCGCGTAAGCGGCGCAAGGACTCGGGGCAGAGCCGCCTGGGGCGTGACGAGGCCCTGGTGATCAGCACGGCGTTGATCCACTCGGCCCGACATAACGCGAAGCGCCTGTATTCCGTTGCTGATGCGGTCGAGGATCTTCGCGCCAGCGGCTTGATCCGTGCGGAGTCTGTCGACCGACGCACCGGAGAGATCCGCCCGATGTCGATCAGCGCGATCAGCCGCGCGCTGCACAGCTACCGCCTGCATCCATCCCAGCTATTGGCGCCGGAGCCGGTCACCGAACTGCGCAGCCTGCATCCGAACCACGTCTGGCAGATCGATGCGTCCCTCTGCGTCCTCTACTACCTGAAGCCTGGGGCGAACAAGAAGGCTAGCGGCCTACAGGTGATGGATCGCAAGGAGTTCTACAAGAACAAGCCAGCGAACCTGGATCGCGTGGCCGCTGACCGTGTGTGGTCCTACGAGATCACCGATCACTACACCGGCTGGATCTACGTTCGCTATGTGATGGGCGCCGAGAGTGGCGAGAACTTCTGCACGGTGCTGATCGAGGCCATGCAAGAGCGTGGTGGAGCCGACATGCTCCACGGCGTGCCACGCATCCTGATGATGGACCCTGGTTCGGCCAACATCTCGGCGATGTCGAAGAACCTCTGCTGCTCCCTGGGCATCGAGGTCATCGTGCACGCGCCAGGCGCGGCGCGGGTTACGGGCTCGGTCGAGAACGCCCGGAACATCATCGAGCGCAAGTTCGAGTCGAAGCTGAAGTTCGAACCGGTCAACGACCTGGACGAACTCAACGCCCAAGCGAAGAAGTGGCGCGCCCACTTCAATGCTACGGCCGTACACAGCCGGCATAGGCGCACCAGGTCAGAGCTCTGGATGACCATCCGGGCGGACCAACTGATCAAGGCGCCCACGGTCGAGCTGTGCCGGGAGCTTGCGGTGAGGGCACCAGAGTCTCGGAAGGTCACGGCCAAACTTCGCGTCTCGTTCGGAGGATGCGAGTACGACATTTCGGTTGTCCCGGACGTGAACGTCAACGACCGCGTGCTGATCACCCGCAACCCCTGGCGCGAAGATGCAGTGCAACTGGTCACGGTCAACGAGCAGGGCCGTCAGGTCTTCTATGTCCTTCCCAAGGTCGAGAAGGATGAGGGCGGCTACGCGACCACTTCACCGGTGATCGGGCAGACGTTCAGCCGTCAGGCTGAGACTCCGGCGCAGAAGGCCCGCAAAGCTGTTGACCAACTGGCCTATGGCGTCGAAAGCGAAACGGAAGTGCAGGCTGCGCGCAAGGCCAAGGCCGTTCCGTTCGGCGGTGCCTTGAAGCCCTTCCAACATATCGACGACACCCAACTGCCCACCTTCATGCCTCGACGCGGCACGGAACACAGCTTGGTAGCCCCCATCGTGGAGGTTCCGCTCCTTCCGCATGTCGAGGCGGCCAAACGTCTACGCGCGCAGTTGGGTGAAGCCTGGACCACGGACTCGATGGCCTGGCTCAAGAAGACCCACCCCGAAGGCGTGCCGGAAGACCAGCTCGACGCCATCGCCAACCAGTTGCGCAAGCCGGCCCGGCCTGGCCTGCGCGTCGTAGGAGGCAACTGATGCTGAAACTCAAGGAAGTGCTTGCCGGGGTCAGCAAGACCCAGGCCGACCTGGCCCGAGCGGTCGATTTGAGCCCGGCGGCGATCGCTCAACTGATCAATCACGGCCTTTGGCCGAAGTCCCTCGACAAATCTCGCCTGTTTGGCGCGGTCGCGGACTTTCTATACGAGCACGGCGCGAACGATGACGACATCGCGCTGCTGGAAGAAGAGATGGAGCCCCGGCGCGCCAACGCCGAGGCTCCTGCAACCCCCGAAAACGGTCAAGAAAACGAGGAGTGCGAGCCCATGCTAATGCGCAAACAGGTGCTGCTACCAGCGACGAAGAAGGCTTTCGATATCCGTCGCGACCCCTTCGACGAGCTGCAGAGCGCTGATGACATGTACGTCAGCCCCGATATTCGCTACGTCCGCGAATGCATGTATCAGGTCGCCAAGCACGACGGCTTCCTAGCAGTCATCGGCGAGTCTGGCGCTGGCAAGTCCACGCTGCGTCGAGATCTGGTGCAACGCCTGGACAGCGAGAGTGCACCGGTGATCGTCATCGAGCCCTATGTGCTGGCGATGGAGGACAACGACACCAAGGGCAAGACACTGAAATCGACCCATATCGCTGAATCGATCATGGCGGCCGTAGCGCCGCTTGAAAAAGCCAAATCCTCGCCCGAAGCGCGTTTCGCCCAGCTACACAAGGCGCTGAAGACCAGCCATGCCGCAGGCTTCCGCCACGTCCTCATCATTGAGGAGGCACACAGCCTTCCGATCCCAACGCTCAAGCAGCTCAAGCGCCTGCGGGAGCTTGAGGCCGGCTTCACCAAGCTGGTCAGCATCATCCTGATTGGACAACCCGAACTGGGCACCAAGCTTTCCCCACGTAATGGCGACGTGCGCGAGGTAGTGCAGCGCATCGAGATCGTGGAGCTGGAGCCGCTCCCGGTTGCAGCAGTGGAGAAGCACCTGGAGTTCCGCTTCGGCCGGGTCGGCAAGCCGCTGACCGAAGTGGTCGACGCAAGCGGCATCCAGGCGCTGATCGAGCGCCTGAGCACAAGCGGCCGAGACAAAACGAGCCAGCTTTACCCGCTGGCCATCGGCAACTTGATGATCGCGGCGATGAATCTGGCGGTGCATGTCGGCGAACCGCTCGTCACTGCCGATGTGATCAAGGGGGTGTGAGATGAACGTCGTACCGATCACTGGCCGCCTCCCTGAAGAGCATCCAATAGCTACCCATCTGCCGCTCTGCACCGTGCTGACGCCGGAGCTGGCCCGATGCCTGGATGCCGTCAACAACGCCACCCGCGCCCTGCGCAAGGCCGGCATTCCGATTGATCAGACGTCGGTGCTCGATCGCCGGCTGTTCATTCGTGCGGAAGACGCACCTCGCCTGTATCAGCGGTTCGAGGGTGTCCTCCGCGGCATTCGGCAGACCACCCGCGGGAGTGTCACCTTACATCTCGTCAGCCTGCTCGGCGTCGATGTGGGCTGGACGACCCCGGTGAAGGAGCAAGACCAATGACCGTCATCACCCACGCGTACACCCCGCTGATGGATGTTGACGCCATGAGCGAGCAGGACTGCCGGGAAGCCCTGAAGGACGTTTTGCGCGATGGTTTCGCGAAGGACCAGGAGCTGGTGGAGCTGAAGACCATCAGCCACAAGCTGGACAGCATGTTGGTCAAGCTCATCGACCTCTTCATCGCCGGCCACTTCTCCAAGCTGCATGCGGAGCTGCAGTGCATGGCGGTCTACCTGCAGGAGCGGCGCGCTCAGCAATCAGCAGGGAGGGTGCACTGATGAACAATGGCGCCACGCAAAGCCTATGCGACCTCAGCTTGAGCCCCTTCGCTCGGGACGTACTGACAGAACGGCAGCGGCAGATCCGACAGGAAGGCTTCAGCCCCGACCATGACGCCGAGCACCGAGGCGGTGAACTGGCGCTTGCTGCTACCTGCTACGCCGACGAAGCCGTTACGCAGATCTGCCAGCCAGAGCGAGAGCCGTGCCTGACGCAACTGGTGCCGGGCTGGTGGCCGTTCGAGTCATCGTGGTGGAAACCCAGCCTGGACGCTCGAAAGAACCTGGTGAAGGCCACGGCGCTGCTCCTCGCACAGGGTGACGCGATCGACCTGCAGATTGATACCGAACTGGAGGGACGTCCCCATGGCTGATGTTCTGGAGATCGACTGCTCCGAGTGCAGCACGCCGTACCCCGAAATCACCGCGGGCTCTGCAGCTCATGACCCGAGCCTGATCGAGCTGGTGATCACCTGCAGCAACTGCGGACACATCCTGAATGCGTTCGTCTCCCTGGCTGAGATGAGCGTTGTACCGAATCCCGAAGAGGAAAACTCCCATGGCTGATACTCACATCCCGGCTGGCTACGTGAAGAATGCAGCGGGCCACCTGGTGCCTGAGCACCAGGTGCGAGAGCACGACAAACTGCGCGACCAGGTTGCCTGCGACCTGGTTGAAGAGGCTCTACTCCTCCACGAATCTCTGGCTCGGTTCAAGGCGCGTGCCTTGGCAGATATCGACGATCTGATCCGGATCTGCGGTGACAAGTACGGCGTCACGCTTGGCGGGAAGAAGGGCAACGTCTCCATCATCACCTACGACGGACGCTACAAGATCGAGCGAGCCCACGCGGATCGCATCGTCTTCAGCGAGGAGATTCTGGCAGCCAAGGAATTGATCGATCAATGCATCCGCGCCTGGAGCGAGGGAGCCAACAACCACCTGCGGATACTGGTGGATCGCGCTTTTCGCGCCAACCGCCAGGGGCAGATCAAGACCAACGACGTCCTCAGCTTGCTACGTGTGGAGATCGACGACCCGGACTGGAAGCGGGCCATGCAGGCCCTGCGCGATTCCATCCAGGTCAACGGCCAGGCTGTGTACATCCGCGTCTTCCAACGCGATGGCATGACTGACCGTTATCTGCCGATCAGCCTGAATATCGCAGGGGTGTGACATGGACCAGGACCGTATCCTCGACAAGATCAAGAAGTGCCTGGAAATGGCGAAGGGACGGGGTTCCAACCCGAACGAGGCCGAGATCGCGCTGCGTCATGCCCACAAACTGATGGAAGCATACAATCTGGAGATGGGAGACGTGCTGGCCAGCATGGCTGGCGAAGCCAGGGTTCCCGCCGGCTCGGATGGAAAACCGCCGGCCTGGCGGGT
>NZ_KV813554.1:0-294 GCF_001813645.1 Pseudomonas sp. HMSC063H08 | reverse complement strand
ACAGTCCAGATGCGCTCCTGCAGCGCCGCGAACGGCAACGGCGGCGACGGCTGGCCGGCCAGGCTGATGCCATCGGCGTCCTCGCGATCGATCTGCGACAGGGTGCGGGGCGTGAAGTGGGCGTTCCAAACTGAGACGGGACGTTCCTGCACGCTCACGACGTTCCCCAGATCCAATCGGCCAGGGATCAGCCAGATGCGGTTGTAGAAGTTCTCGACCAGGTCGGACTGGTGAACTGCCGAGTACGCCGAGTGAATGACGTCAACCGGCTGGTGTGCCGCATAGCTGCCAGCC
>NZ_KV813553.1:0-695 GCF_001813645.1 Pseudomonas sp. HMSC063H08 | reverse complement strand
GGGTCGAGCTTCGGGTCCTACGGCCCGCGGTCTCTGTACAACATCAAATGGAACGGCAAGGTCAGCGGGTTCCTCGATCTCATCGCCGCCCGCGCCGGCGTGTCCTGGCGCTACAACCCAACCGAGAAACGGGTCGAGTTCTACTACCTGGACACTCGGACCTTCCGCATCTACGCCTTCGACGACGTCAACACGGTGGACTCCACCGTGCGTTCCGGTATGACGACGGCCGCCGGCATCAGCGGGGACGGCTCCGGATCCACCGGACAGAATGGCAGCTCCGGCATCAGCGGCGACTCCGGCAGCAAGCAGACCACCAGCTCGGAGCTGAAGACATCGATCCTCAGCGACATCGAGAACAGCATCAACTCGATGCTGACGCCGAGCATGGGACGCATGTCGCTGTCGCGTGCCACGGGCACCCTGACCGTCACCGACCGACCAGAGGTCCTCAACCGCGTCCAGCAGCTGGTCAACCGGGAGAACGAGAGCATCACCAAGCAGGTGCTGCTGAACGTCAACGTGCTCTCGGTCGCCCTGACCGACAAGGATCAACTGGGGATCGACTGGAACCTGGTCTACAAGTCGCTCAACAACAAGTGGGGCATCGGCCTGAAGAACACCATGCCGGGCATCGACCAAAGTGCGATCTCCGGCTCCGTGAGCATCCTGGATACCGCCAACAGCGCCTGGGC
>NZ_KV813552.1:0-884 GCF_001813645.1 Pseudomonas sp. HMSC063H08 | reverse complement strand
TGCTTCGCCGCCTTGACCACGAAGTTGCCGGGCATGCCCAGCTCGATGTTGCCGCCCTTGAGGGTCAGGTAGGCGCCGCCGCACATCAGGGTGATGTGCTCCTTCGCGGTGACCAGCACGTGCTGCTGGCTGGCGCTGACCTCCACGCTCTGCTCGGCTTCCAGGCGGATGTCGTTCTTCTGCGCCTGCAGCAGCATCGGCCCCTGGTGGGTGATCTGGCGCAGCTCGCCGCCCTGGGCGAACAGGCCGATGTCGCTGCCGGCGTTGATCACCACCTTCTGCCCGGCGGTCACCTGCTGGTTCTGCCGGGCCACGCTGTCGACGTGCTCGCCGGCGGCCAGGGTCAGGCTCGCCGGCGTCGCCGCGGCGATCCCTGCCGGACCGCTCAAGGCGATCGCCGGCTTGCCTCCGTTGCTCTTGCCGGACTCGTCGTTGGCACCGTGGCCGAGGTCGCGCACGGCTTCCTGGAGGGTTTGCTGCGGCGCCGCGTCGTGCCCCACGCCCTGGTGCTCCCCGGCGTAGTCGCCCAGCTCGCGGGCCAGCTCCAGCGCCGCCTCCAGCACCTGCACCACGACGCCTCGGTCGAGATGGCCGGCGCCGGCCCTGAGCTGCTCCTCGGTGCTCAGCAGCAGCCCCTTGGCCGCACGCACCGCGCCATGTTCGTCGGTGCGCAGTTCGAAGCCCTCGCCGCGTGGCTTGCCGCCTTCGGGCCGAGGATGGGTCAGGTAGCCCAGGTGCAGCGCGCTGGCACCGTGGTCGCTCATCAGCGCCGCACTGATCTGCGCCGTGGTGTCGTCGATGCGCAGCTCGTTGGCCCGGCTGCCCTTGTACTCCTTGCTCTTGATGGTGCTGAGGATCTTGTGGTCGGGCAGCGCGTAGGGCGG
>NZ_KV813551.1:0-348 GCF_001813645.1 Pseudomonas sp. HMSC063H08 | reverse complement strand
GCGAACAGCTACAGCGAGTTCAAGGCCGAGGAACACCGCACCACCCACGCCGAGCGCAAGGTGGAGGTCCGCGCCAGCGACCACCTCACCGTAGCCAACGACCAGCACCTGAAGATCGCCAGCGGCCAGTTCGTCGAGGCCGGCCAGGAGATCCACCTGAGCAGCGGCCTGAAGGTGGTGCTGGAGGCCGGCGCCGAACTGACCCTGAAGGGCGGTGGCAGCTTCCTCAAGCTCGACGCCAGCGGCGTGACCCTCTCCGGGGCCAACGTCCGGGTCAACTCCGGCGGCAGCCCGGGCAACGGCAGCGGCGCGGCGCCGCTGTTGCCGGGGCCGCTGCGGCAGGCCGAC
>NZ_KV813550.1:0-251 GCF_001813645.1 Pseudomonas sp. HMSC063H08 | reverse complement strand
AGTTCCTCGATGTCGAAGTCCTTGACGGGGAATTCGAATCCTTCGGGAACGAAGACCTGTGCGTTTCGAAGCACGCCGCGCGTAGAGAGCTTCCTGATCCGGTCCCTGGCTTCGTCGAAGGTGGTGACCAGGTCCTGGCCGGGGACGATCGCGCCATCGAGCGTGGCGACCAGTGCGTAGCGGTCCTCGTCGACCTTCCAGCAGGCCAGGAAGTCGCCTTCGAACTGGCCTGAAAGCGCCGAGGCCAGGGA
>NZ_KV813549.1:0-245 GCF_001813645.1 Pseudomonas sp. HMSC063H08 | reverse complement strand
GCGAACCGGCTGAACGTGGCCCCGCCAGGATGGCCGATCACATCCGCTTCCTTGAAGCGGCCGATGCTGTTCTCGGCCTTGTAGTTGGTGGTCGCGTCATTGCCGGCCTGGGCGAGTGGATTCGGTGTACCCAGCGCCGACACCTCGGTCCAGGGGTTGCTCCCGGTATTCGCGTAGCTGGAGACGACTGCGTCAGGCACGTAGTGGCGGACCTTGACCGACGTCTTCACTTTGCAGCCATGCGG
>NZ_KV813548.1:0-318 GCF_001813645.1 Pseudomonas sp. HMSC063H08 | reverse complement strand
CCTGACCGCACCAACCACTTCCCTTGAGGGGCGCCCTCGAGGGCGCTCCTCGTCTACCACCAGGAGCGCACCATGAACCCGCTGTTCACCAACCTCACCCAGGAAACCCTCGCTTACCTCGAGGACCAACTGTCCAACAACGACGTCGCCGGCGACGACGAGCTCATCGACCTGTTCATCGAGGAGCTGTCGCTGACCTTGGAGCAGGCGGAAGCGGCTGTCGCGCTACGCGATCAGTACCTCTGCCAGGTCTTCCTGGTCGGCCAAGGGCCGCTGCACCGTCCTGAAGCCGATGGGCTCAGCTTCGACCCTCACACC
>NZ_KV813547.1:0-205 GCF_001813645.1 Pseudomonas sp. HMSC063H08 | reverse complement strand
TCGGCCTGCTGATCTTGATCATTTATCTCGTCACCAAAGCCTCCACCATCATGTAAGGGCCTTCCCATGCCCGAAGAACATCTGTTTCAGGATGGAACCCTCAGCTTCCTGCCGACCCGTTTGAACCGGCAACCGGTGGTCATCGGCGGCCTGACCGCAGACGAAATGTGGATCACGGTCTTCACCAGCGGAGCAGCCGGGTTCG
>NZ_KV813546.1:15328-18216 GCF_001813645.1 Pseudomonas sp. HMSC063H08 | reverse complement strand
GCCCAGCGCAGCCTCGACCTCGAACAGGGGCCGCTGCTGCGTGCGCTGCTGGTGGACATGGCCGACGGCAGCCAGCGCCTGCTGCTGGTCATCCACCACCTGGCGGTGGACGGGGTGTCCTGGCGTATCCTGCTGGAAGACCTGCAGCGTCTCTATGCCGACCTCGACGCCGATCTCGGGCCGCGTAGCAGTTCCTACCAGGCCTGGAGCCGGCACCTGCACGAACAGGCCGGCGCGCGCCTGGACGAACTCGACTACTGGCAGGTGCAACTGCACGACGCTCCGCATGCGCTGCCATGCGAAAACCCGCACGGAGCCCTGGAAAACCGCCATGAGCGCAAGCTCGTCCTGACCCTGGACGCCGAGCGTACCCGGCAGTTGCTGCAGGAAGCCCCGGCGGCCTACCGGACCCAGGTCAACGACCTGCTGCTGACCGCCCTGGCCCGCGCGACCTGCCGCTGGAGCGGCGACGCCAGCGTGCTGGTGCAGCTCGAAGGGCACGGCCGCGAGGACCTCGGCGAGGCCATCGACCTGAGCCGCACGGTGGGCTGGTTCACCAGCCTGTTCCCGCTGCGCCTGACCCCGGCCGCAGACCTCGGCGAGTCGCTGAAGGCGATCAAGGAGCAACTGCGCGGCGTGCCGGACAAGGGCGTCGGCTACGGCCTGCTGCGCTACCTGGCTGGAGAGGAGGCTGCGACCCGCCTGGCCGCGCTGCCGCAGCCGCGGATCACCTTCAATTACCTGGGCCGGTTCGACCGTCAGTTCGATGGAGCGGCGCTGCTGGTACCGGCCACGGAAAGCGCCGGTGCCGCCCAGGATCCGTGCGCCCCGCTGGCCAACTGGTTGAGCATCGAAGGCCAGGTCTACGGCGGCGAGCTGAGCCTGCACTGGAGCTTCAGCCGGGAAATGTTCGCCGAGGCGACCGTCCAGCGCCTGGTCGATGACTACGCGCGGGAGCTGCACGCGCTGATCGAGCATTGCTGCCAGGAGGGCAACGTCGGTGCCACGCCGTCGGACTTCCCCCTCGCGACGTTGCGCCAGGAGCAGTTGGATCGCCTGCCTCTGGCGCTGATCGAGGACATCTACCCGCTGTCGCCGATGCAGCACGGCATGCTGTTCCACTCGCTCTACGAGCAGGCTTCCGGCGATTACCTGAACCAGCTCCGGGTCGACGTCCATGGACTCGATCCCGCGCGCTTCCGCGCCGCCTGGCAGGCGGCGCTGGACAGTCATGACATCCTGCGCGCCGGTTTCCTCTGGCAGGGCGACCTGGAGCAGCCGCTCCAGGTGATCCACAAACACCTCGAACTGCCGTTCGCCGAGCATGACTGGCGTGGTCGCGAAGCGCTCGCCGAGGCTCTCGACGAGCTGGCCGCGAGCGAACGACGGCGGGGTTTCGAGCTGGAGCACGCGCCCTTGCTGCGGCTGGTCCTGGTGCGTATGGACGAAGAGCGCTACCACCTGGTCTACACCCACCACCACATCCTGCTGGATGGCTGGAGCAGCGCGCAGCTGCTCGGCGAGGTGCTCGCTCGCTACACCGGTGAACAGGCCGAGCGCACGGGTGGGCGCTACCGCGACTACATCGCCTGGCTGCAGGCACAGGACAAGCGCGTCAGCGAAGCATTCTGGAAAGAACAACTGGCGGAACTGCTGGAGCCGACACGCCTGGCCCAGGCGGTCGCCGCCGAGCGCGAGCAGGTCGGCAGCGGCCAGTTCCAGCGCAGCCTGCCGCCGGCACGCACCGCGCGCCTGAAGACGTTCGCCCAGCGGCACGCGGTGACCCTCAATACCCTGGTGCAGGCCGCCTGGTCGCTACTGCTGCAACGCTACACCGGGCAGGATACGGTGGTCTTCGGCGCCACCGTCGCCGGCCGTCCCGCCGAACTGGCCGGGATCGAAAGGCAGATCGGCCTGTTCATCAATACCCTGCCGGTGGTCGCCACGCCGCAACCGGGCATGCGCCTCACCGACTGGTTGCAGGAGGTGCAGGCGCGCAGCCTGGCGCTGCGCGAGCAGGAGCACACGCCGCTGTTCGAGATCCAGCGTTGGGCCGGGCTCGGCGAGGCGCTGTTCGACAGCCTGCTGGTATTCGAGAACTACCCTGTGGCCGAAGCCCTGGAAAAGGGCTCGCCAGGCGGCGTGCGCTTCGGCCCGGTGAGCAATCATGAACAGACCAACTACCCGCTGACCGTCGCCCTGGGCGTCGGCGACAGTCTGTCGCTGCAATACAGCTATGACCGCCAGGCGTTTTCCGATGCCGCGGTCGAGCAGTTGGACCGGCACCTAGTGAACCTGCTGGAAGGCTTCGTCGACAACGCCGAACGGACGCTGGTCGAGCTGAGCCTGCTGGATGCCGAGGAGCGCGCGCTGATCGATTCGCTGTGGAACCGCAGCGAGTCGGGCTTCCCCGCTTCGCTGCTGATTCACCAGCGGGTGGCGGAGCGCGCGCGCCTGGCCCCGGACGCGCCGGCGGTGCTGTTCGACGACCAGGTGCTGAGCTTCGCCGAGCTGGACAGCCGGGCCAATCGCCTGGCTCACGCGCTGATCGCCCGCGGCGTCGGTCCCGAGGTGCGGGTGGCGATCGCCATGCAGCGCAGTGCGGAAATCATGATTGCCTTCCTCGCCGTGCTGAAGTCCGGCGGCGCCTACGTGCCCCTGGACATCGAGTACCCGCGCGAACGCCTGCTGTACATGATGCAGGACAGCCGCGCGCACCTGCTGCTGACCCAGAACCACCTGCTCGACCGACTGCCGATTCCCGACGGACTGTCCTGCCTGTGCCTGGACCGCGAACAGGAGTGGGCCGGTTTCCCCGCCCATGATCCAGAGGTGGCGCTGCATGGCGACAACCTGGCCTACGTGATCTACACCTCCGGCTCCACCGG
>NZ_KV813546.1:0-15228 GCF_001813645.1 Pseudomonas sp. HMSC063H08 | reverse complement strand
CTACGTGATCTACACCTCCGGCTCCACCGGCATGCCCAAGGGCGTGGCAGTGTCCCACGGCCCGCTGGCCGCGCACATCGTGGCTACCGGCGAGCGCTACGAGATGACCCCGGCGGACTGCGAGCTGCACTTCATGTCGTTCGCCTTCGACGGCTCCCATGAAGGCTGGATGCACCCGTTGATCAACGGTGCGCGGGTGCTGATCCGCGACGACAGCCTGTGGCTGCCGGAGCAGACCTACGCGCAGATGCATCGCCACGGCGTCACCGTCGCGGTGTTCCCGCCGGTCTATCTGCAGCAACTGGCCGAGCACGCCGAGCGCGACGGCAACCCGCCGGCGGCCCGGGTCTACTGCTTCGGCGGCGACGCGGTGGCGCAGGCCAGCTACGACCTGGCCTGGCGCGCGCTACGCCCGCAATACCTGTTCAACGGCTACGGACCGACCGAAACGGTGGTCACCCCGCTGCTCTGGAAAGCCCGCCCGGACGACCCCTGTGGCGCCGCCTACATGCCGATAGGTACGCTGCTGGGCAATCGCAGCGGCTACATCCTCGATGCCCAGTTGAACCTGCTGCCGGTCGGCGTGGCCGGTGAGCTGTACCTTGGCGGGGAAGGCGTGGCGCGCGGTTACCTGGAGCGTCCGGCACTGACCGCCGAACGTTTCGTGCCGGATCCCTTTGGCGCGCCCGGCAGCCGCCTGTATCGCAGCGGTGACCTGACCCGTGGGCGTGCGGATGGCGTGGTGGACTACCTGGGACGGGTAGACCACCAGGTGAAGATCCGCGGTTTCCGTATCGAACTGGGCGAGATCGAGGCACGCCTGCGTGAGCAGGCGGCGGTGCGCGAGGCGGTGGTGGTCGCCCAGGCGGGTGCCAGCGGCCAGCAACTGGTCGGCTACGTGGTCCCGCACGATCCGGCGCTGGCCGAGGACGTCGGCGCCCAGGCGGCCTGCCGCGACGCCTTGCGCAAGGCGCTGAAGGAACGCTTGCCCGAGTATATGTTGCCGGCGCACCTGCTGTTCCTGGCGTGCATGCCGCTGACCCCCAACGGCAAGCTGGATCGCAAGGGCCTGCCCAAGCCAAGCGCCGATCAGCAGCAACGCGACTACCAGGCACCGCGCAGCGAAGTGGAAAGACAACTGGCGACGATCTGGGCGGAGGTGCTGAAGCTGGAGCAGGTCGGCCTGGCCGACAACTTCTTCGAGATCGGCGGCGATTCCATCATTTCCCTGCAAGTGGTCAGCCGTGCGCGCCAGCTCGGCATCCATTTCACTCCGAAGATGCTCTTCGAGGCGCAGACCATCGGTGCCCTGGCTCCGCTGGCCGAGAGCGGTACGCAGGTGCTGGCTATCGACCAGGGACCGGTGACCGGCGTCACGCCGTTGCTGCCGATCCAGCAGGGTTTCTTCGCCGAAGAGGTCGCCGAGCGCCACTGGTGGAACCAGTCGGTGCTCCTGGAAGCCCGCGAGCCGCTCGATGCCCGACTCCTTGAGCAGGCCCTGCGGGGCGTGCTGGCGCACCATGATGCGCTGCGCCTGTCCTTCGCCCGCGAGGCGGCCGGCTGGACGGCGCGCCACCGGGGTGTGGAAGAGGGCGCTGCGGCGCTGCTCCGTGTCGCTCGGGTCGCCGACCTGGCGGCGCTGCGGGCGCTGGCCGACGAAGTCCAGCGCAGTCTCGACCTGGCCGATGGGCCGTTGTTGCGCGCCCTGCTGGCGACCTTCGACGACGGCAGCCAGCGCCTGCTGCTGGTTATCCACCACCTGGTGGTGGATGGCGTGTCCTGGCGTATTCTCTTCGAAGACCTGCAGACCGCCTACCGGCAGTTGCTGGCGGGTCAGGCCGTCGAGCTACCGGCCAAGACCAGCGCCTTCAGGGATTGGGCCGAGCGCCTGCAGGCGTTTGCCGGTGACGGCGGCCTGGATGGCGAACTGGCGTACTGGCAAGGGCAATTGCAAGGCGCCTCCAGCGACCTGCCGTGCCTCGACCCGCAGGGCGACCAGAGCAACCGCCATGCCCGTTCGGTCAGTTGCGGACTGGACGCCGAGGCGACCCGGCAATTGCTGCAGGAAGCGCCGGCCGCCTACCGCACCCAGGTCAACGACCTGCTGTTGACCGCGCTGGCGCGGGTGATCTGCCGCTGGACCGGGCAGGTCGATGCGTTGATCCAGTTGGAAGGGCATGGCCGCGAAGAACTCTTCGCCGAGATCGACCTGACGCGCACGGTGGGCTGGTTCACCAGCCTGTTCCCGCTACGCCTGACGCCGGCCGAGGGCATCGCCGCATCGATCAAGGGCATCAAGGAGCAACTGCGCGCGGTGCCGAACAAGGGCATCGGCTTCGGCGCCCTGCGCTACCTGGGCAGCGCGGCGAGCCAGGCAGCCCTGGCCGGGTTGCCGGTGCCGCGCATCACCTTCAACTACCTCGGCCAGTTCGACGGCAGCTTCGCCATGGAGGAGGGCGCATTGTTCGCTCCGGCCGGCGAGCGTGCCGGCGACGACCAGAGCCCGGACGCGCCGCTGGCCAATTGGCTGGCGCTGAACGGACGCATCTATGGCGGCGAACTACGCATCGACTGGAGCTTCAGCGGCGAGTGCTTCGAAATCGCCAGCATCCAGCGCCTGGCCGACGCCTATCGCGACGAACTGCTGGCGCTGATCGCCCACTGCCGCGTGGCCGAGGGCCAGGGTCTGACGCCCTCGGACTTCCCGCTGGCGCGCCTTGACCAGGCGCGTCTCGACCAGTTGCCGCTGGCGCCCTGCGAAGTCGAGGACCTCTACCCGCTATCGCCGATGCAGCAGGGCATGCTGTTCCACAGTCTGTACCAGCAGGAGGCCGGCGATTACATCAATCAACTGCGGGTCGACATCGACGGTCTGCATCCGGAGAGCTTCCGCGCGGCCTGGCAGGCGGCGTTGGACGAGCACGATGTGTTGCGCAGCGGGTTCCTCTGGCAGGGCGCCTTCGAGACGCCGCTACAGGTGGTGCGCAAGCGTGTCGAAGTGCCGTTCAGCGTACTTGACTGGCGCGGTCGCGAGGACCTGGCGGCGGCCCTCGACGAGCTGGCCGCCGGCGAAGGCCGACTGGGCTTCGACCTGAGCGAGGCGCCGCTGCTGCGCCTGGTGCTGGTGCGCACGGACGAAGAGCGCTACCACCTGATCTACACCAATCACCATATCCTGATGGACGGCTGGAGCAACTCGCAGCTGCTCGGCGAGGTACTGCAGCGCTACCGTGGCGAAACGCCGCCGCGCTCCGGCGGCCGCTATCGCGACTACATCGCCTGGTTGCAGCGCCAGGACGCCGCGCTCGCCGAGGCCTTCTGGCTGCCGCGCCTGCGCCAACTGGACGAGCCGACCCGCCTGGGGCAGTCGATCGCCCAGGCCAAGCAGCGCGGCAAGGGCTACGCGGAACGGTTGCGCGAGCTCGATGGCGAGCAGACCCGGCGCCTGGCCGAGCTGGCCCGCGAGCAGAAGATCACCGTCAATACCCTGGTCCAGGCCGCCTGGCTGATGTTGCTGCAACGCTATACCGGACAGGACAGCGTGGCCTTCGGCGCTACTGTCGCCGGCCGCCCGGCGGAACTGAACGGTATCGAGGAGCAGATCGGCTTGTTCATCAATACCCTGCCGGTCATCGCTACCCCGCTTCCGCAGCAGAGCCTGGCGTCCTGGCTGCAGGCGGTGCAGGGCGAGAACCTGGCCCTGCGCGAATTCGAACACACGCCGCTGTACGACATCCAGCGCTGGGCTGGGCAGGGCGGCGAGGCGCTGTTCGACAATATCCTGGTGTTCGAGAACTACCCCGTTTCGCAGATGCTCCAGCAGCAGGCCTCGCAAGGCCTGGCTTTCGGTGCCGTGGGCAACCACGAGCAGACCAACTACCCGTTGACCCTCAGCGTAAGCCTGGGGCAGCGCCTGGAACTGCAGTTCGCCTATGACCGCGAGCATTTCGACGACGCCAGCGTGGCGCGCCTGGATCGTCACCTGACGCACCTGCTGGCGCAGATGGTCGAGCGTCCGGCCAGCACCTGCCTGGCCGAGTTCCAGCTGCTGGAAGCGGCGGAGCGGCGCCAGGCGATCTTCGACTGGGGGCGCAACCCGGGACGCTATCCGGACGAGCGCAGCGTCGAGCAGCTGTTCGCCAGCCGCGCGGCGATGGAGCCCGAGCGGGTCGCATTGCTCTTCGAGGAGCGCCAGCTGAGCTACGGCGAGCTCAACGCCCAGGCCAACCGCCTGGCCCACCGCCTGATCGAGCTGGGCGTGGGGCCTGACGTGCTGGTTGGGATCGCCGTCGAGCGCGGGCTGGAAATGATCGTCAGTCTGCTGGCGGTGCTCAAGGCCGGCGGCGCCTACGTACCGCTGGACCCGGAATATCCGCAGGAGCGCCTCGGCTACATGATCGAGGACAGCGGCATCGCCCTGTTGCTCAGCCAGAGCCACCTGCTGCAACGCCTGCCAGCGGCCTCCGGGATCGCCTGCCTGGCGCTCGACCAGGCGCGGGACTGGCAGGACCGTCCGGCGAGCGACCCGCAGTTGCGGGCGCATCCGCAGAACCTCGCCTACGTGATGTTCACCTCCGGTTCCACCGGCCGTCCCAAGGGCGTCGGCATCAGCCGAGAGAGCCTGTCGCGGCATACCCACGTTTCGCTGGAGTTCTTCGGCATCGGGCCGGACGACCGGGTGCTGCAATTCTCCACCTTCAATTTCGACGGCTTCGTCGAGCAGCTCTACCCGCCGCTCGCCTGTGGCGCCTCGGTGGTGCTGCGCGGCACCGAGATCTGGGACAGCGAGACGCTGTACCGGGAGATCGTCGAGCGACGCATCACCACGGTGGACCTGACTACCGCCTACTGGAACATGCTGGCCAAGGACTTCGCCAACCAGGGCGTGCGCGACTACGGCGCGCTCCGTCAGGTCCACGCCGGGGGCGAGGCGATGCCGCCGGAAAGCCTGGTGGCATGGAAGGCCGCCGGGCTGGAGCATGTGCGCCTGCTCAACACCTACGGCCCCACCGAGGCGACCGTCACGGTCACCACCCTGGATTGCGCGCCCTACGTCGACGGCAGCAAGGCGATCCCGGCGACCATGCCGATCGGCAAGGTGCTGCCGGGCCGCGCCATCTATCTGCTGGACGATGCCGGGCAACCGGCGCCGGTCGGGGCGGTCGGCGAGCTGGTGATCGGCGCCGAACTGCTGGCGCGTGGCTATTTCAAGCGTCCCGACCTGACGGCCGCACGCTTCATTCCCGATCCATTCGACGAGCAGGGCGGCGGCCGCCTGTACCGCACCGGCGATCTGGCACGCTACGGCGCCGACGGGGTGATCGAGTACGTCGGCCGGGTCGACCATCAAGTCAAGGTCCGTGGCTTCCGCATCGAACTGGGCGAGATCGAGGCCTGCCTCGGCGAGCACCCGGCGGTGCGCGAGGCCCTGGTCATCGCCGTCGAGGGTGCTGCCGGGGCGCAGCTGGTGGCCTATCTGGTGCCGCAAGCGGAAGCGCTGGCTAGCGCCACGCTGGAGGTACAGGCCGCGCTGCGCAACGAGCTGAAGGCCCTGCTGCGCGACAGCCTCCCCGAATACATGGTGCCGGCGCACCTGCTGTTCCTCGAACGCCTGCCGCTGAGCCCCAACGGCAAGGTCGACCGCAAGGCTCTGCCGGCGCCCGACGCCAGTCTCCTCCAGGAGGCCTACGTGGCGCCGCGCAGCGAGCTGGAATGCCAGGTCGCGGCGATCTGGCAAGAGGTGCTGAAACTCCAGCGGGTTGGCCTCGACGACCATTTCTTCGAACTCGGCGGGCACTCGCTGCTGGCCATCAACGTGATTTCGCGCATTCAACTGGAGCTGGGCATGAAGCTCACCCCCCAACTGTTGTTCCAATTCCCGACCCTGGGGCTTTTCGTCAGCAATCTGGAAAAGGCCGGTGGGCAGGTCGACACATCGAAACTGAACAAGCTGGAAGCCCTGCTTGATGAAATGGAGGAAGTTTGAATGGACATGAGCGTAGCTTTGCGGGTTGCCCGGCGCTTCATCACGCTTCCTCTCGACAAGCGCAAGCTGTACCTGGCGAAGATGCAGGAGGAGGGCGTGACGCCGGCCAACCTGCCGATTCCCGAGGTGGCCTCGGCCTTCGAGCGTATCCCGTTGTCCTATGCCCAGGAGCGCCAGTGGTTCCTCTGGCAGATGGACCCGCAGAGCGCCGCCTACAACATTCCCTCGGCGCTGCGCCTGCGTGGCGAACTGGACGTCGAGGCGCTGTCCGCCAGCCTGGGCGCCATCGTCGAACGCCACCAGAGCCTGCGCACCGTGTTCGTCGAGGACGAACAACTGGATGGCTTCCGCCAGCAGGTGCTGGCGTCGGTCGACGTACCCGTCCCGGTTACGCTGGCGGGCGACGACGACGCGCAGGCGCAGATTCGCGCTTTCGTTGAAAGCGAGACGCAACAGCCCTTCGATCTGCGTAACGGTCCGCTGCTTCGCGCGCGCCTGCTGCGCTTGGCGGCCGACGATCACGTGCTGACCCTGACCATCCACCATGTGGCAGCCGACGGCTGGTCCATGCGGGTACTGGTGGAGGAACTCATTGCCCTGTACGGCGCGCGCCGGCAAGGCGTCGAGGCGACGCTGCCCGATTTGCCGATCCAGTATGCGGACTATGCGATCTGGCAACGACACTGGCTGGAAGCCGGCGAACGCGAGCGCCAGCTGGAGTACTGGATGGCGCGGCTGGGCGGAGGGCAGAGCGTGCTCGAACTGCCGACGGACCGCCAGCGCCCGGCGCTGCCGAGCTACCGTGGCGCGCGCCATGAACTGCAGTTGCCGCAGGCGTTGGGCCGACAGTTGCAGGCGCTGGCGCAGCGCGAAGGGACGACGTTGTTCATGCTCCTGCTGGCCTCGTTCCAGGCGCTCCTGCATCGCTACAGCGGCCAGGACGAGATCCGCGTCGGCGTGCCGGTGGCCAACCGCAACCGGGTCGAGACCGAGCGGCTCATCGGCTTCTTCGTCAATACCCAGGTGCTGCGCGCCGATCTTGATGCGCAGATGCCGTTCCTTGACCTTCTACAGCAGACCCGTGTCGCCGCGCTCGGCGCCCAGTCACATCAGGACCTGCCGTTCGAGCAACTGGTCGAGGCTTTGCAACCGGAGCGCAGTCTTAGCCACAGCCCGCTGTTCCAGGCCATGTACAACCACCAGAACCTGGGTTCCGCAGGTCGCCAGTCGCTGGCGGCGCAGTTGCCGGGGCTGAGCGTCGAGGACCTCTCGTGGGGCGCGCACAGCGCGCAATTCGACCTGACCCTGGACACCTACGAATCGGAACAGGGCGTGCACGCCGAATTCACCTATGCCACCGACCTGTTCGAGGCTGCGACCGTGGAGCGCCTGGCACGTCACTGGCGCAACCTGCTAGAGGCCGTCGTCGCCGAGCCGCGAAGACGCCTCGGCGACCTACCGCTGCTCGACGCCGAGGAGCGCGCCACGCTGCTGCAACGCAGCCGTCTGCCGGCGAGCGAATATCCCGCCGGGCAGGGTGTGCATCGCCTGTTCGAGGCCCAGGCCGGGCTGACCCCGGACGCGCCGGCCTTGCTGTTCGGCGAGGAACGCCTGAGCTACGCCGAACTCAATGCGTTGGCCAACCGCCTCGCCTGGCGTCTGCGCGAGGAGGGTGTCGGCAGCGATGTACTGGTCGGTATCGCGCTGGAGCGCGGCGTACCCATGGTGGTGGCCCTGCTGGCGGTGCTCAAGGCCGGTGGCGCCTATGTGCCGCTGGATCCGCAGTATCCCGCGGACCGCTTGCAGTACATGATCGACGACAGCGGACTGCGCCTGTTGCTCAGCCAGCAAAGCGTGCTGGCGCGCCTGCCGCAGTCGGATGGGCTGCAAAGCCTGCTGCTCGACGACCTGGAGCGACTGGTGCACGGCTACCCGGCGGAAAACCCGGACCTGCCGGAGGCGCCCGACAGTCTCTGCTACGCGATCTACACCTCCGGTTCCACCGGCCAGCCGAAAGGCGTGATGGTCCGCCATCGAGCCTTGACCAACTTCGTCTGCAGCATCGCCCGGCAACCGGGCATGCTGGCGCGGGACCGTCTGCTGTCGGTGACCACCTTCTCCTTCGATATCTTCGGCCTCGAGCTATACGTACCGCTGGCGCGTGGCGCCAGCGTGCTGCTCGCCAGCCGCGAGCAGGCCCAGGATCCCGAGGCCCTGCTCGATCTGGTCGAGCGGCAGGGCGTCACGGTATTGCAGGCGACCCCGGCGACCTGGCGGATGCTGTGCGACAGCGAGCGTGTCGACCTGCTGCGTGGCTGCACCCTGCTGTGCGGTGGCGAGGCGCTGGCGGAGGACCTGGCGGCGCGTATGCGCGGATTGTCGGCATCGACCTGGAATCTCTACGGGCCGACCGAGACGACGATCTGGTCGGCACGGTTCCGCCTCGGCGAAGAGGCCCGGCCGTTCCTCGGCGGGCCGCTGGAAAACACCGCTCTGTACATCCTCGACAGCGAAATGAACCCATGTCCGCCCGGCGTCGCCGGCGAACTGCTGATCGGCGGCGACGGCCTGGCGCGTGGCTACCATCGCCGCCCCGGCCTGACCGCCGAACGCTTCCTGCCCGACCCGTTCGCCGCCGACGGTTCGCGCCTGTACCGCACCGGCGACCTGGCTCGCTACCGCGCCGATGGGATCATCGAATACCTTGGACGGATCGACCATCAGGTGAAGATCCGGGGATTCCGCATCGAACTCGGCGAAATCGAGACGCGCCTGCTGGAGCAGGACAGCGTGCGCGAGGCGGTGGTCGTCGCCCAGCCGGGGGTGGCCGGGCCGACCCTGGTGGCCTACCTGGTGCCCACCGAGGCCGCGCTGGTCGGCGCCGAGTCGGCGCGCCAGCAGGAACTGCGCAGCGCATTGAAGAACAGCCTGCTGGCGGTTCTCCCGGACTACATGGTGCCGGCGCACATGCTGTTGCTGGAGAACCTGCCGCTGACGCCGAACGGCAAGATCAACCGCAAGGCGCTGCCGCTGCCGGACGCGAGCGCGGTCCGGGACGCCCATGTCGCGCCCGAGGGCGAGCTGGAACGGGCCATGGCGGCGATCTGGAGCGAGGTCCTGAAGCTCGGCCACATCGGTCGGGACGACAACTTCTTCGAGCTGGGCGGCCACTCGCTGCTGGTGACCCAAGTGGTTTCCAGGGTACGCCGCCGCCTCGACCTGCAGGTGCCGCTGCGTACCCTGTTCGAGCACAGCACCCTGCGCGCCTATGCGCAGGCCGTGGCGCAGTTGGCGCCGGCCGCCCAGGGCGGGATCGTCCGATGCGCCAGGGACGCATCGCCGCAGCTGTCGTTCGCCCAGGAACGCCAGTGGTTCATCTGGCGCCTGGATCCGCACAGCGCGGCCTACAACATCCCGGTGGCGTTGCGTCTGAAGGGACCGCTGCGGCGCGATGCCCTGCAGGGTGCCCTGGACCTGCTGGTGCAGCGCCATGAAACGCTACGCACCACCTTCGTCGAACACGATGGCGCACCGCGGCAGGTCATCCACCCGACGCTGCCGATAGCCATCGAGGAGCGACGACCGCCGGTGGCCGGCGAAGACCTGAAGGGGCTGGTGGAAACCGAGGCCCATCGGCCGTTCGACCTGCAACGCGGACCGCTGCTGCGGGTCCTGCTGTTGCCGCTGGCGACGGACGAATGCGTGCTGGTGCTGACTCTTCACCACATCATCGCCGATGGCTGGTCGATGCAGGTCCTGGTGGACGAACTGATCCGCGTCTACGCCGCGCTTCGGCATGACCAGCCCCCCGCGTTGGCGGAGTTGCCGATCCAGTACGCCGACTTTGCGGCCTGGCAACGCCAATGGATGGATGGCGGCGAGCGTGAGCGTCAACTGGGCTACTGGGTTTCCCGCCTGGGCGGCGAGCAGCCGTTGCTGGAGTTGCCCAGCGACCGGCCGCGCCCGCAGCAGCAGAGCCATCGCGGCCGGCGCATCGGCATCCCGTTGCCGGCGGAACTCGCCGAAGCCCTGCGGCGGCTGGCCCAGGCCGAGCAGGGCACGCTGTTCATGCTGCTGCTGGCCTCGTTCCAGGCACTCCTGCATCGCTACAGCGGGCAGAATGACATTCGTGTCGGAGTACCCATCGCCAACCGCAATCGCGAGGAGACCGAGGGGCTCATCGGCTTCTTCGTCAACACCCAGGTGTTGCGCGCCGAACTCGACGGACAACTGCCGTTCCGCGAATTGCTACGGCAGGTCCGGCGGGCGGTGGTGGAAGCGCAGGGTCATCAGGACCTGCCGTTCGAGCAACTGGTGGATGCGTTGCAGCCGGAACGCAGTCTCAGCCATGCGCCGTTGTTCCAGGTGATGTACAACCACCAGCGCGACGATCATCGCGGTTCGCGTTTCGCTACCCTGGGCGAACTCGAGGTCGAGGACCTGGCCTGGGACGTGCAGACCGCGCAGTTCGACCTGACCCTGGATACCTACGAATCCTCCAATGGCCTGCTTGCCGAACTGACCTATGCCACCGATCTCTTCGACGCGTCGAGCGCCGAGCGCATCGCCGGCCACTGGCTGAACCTGCTCCAGTCGATCGTAGCCCGGCCGGAGGCGCGCATCGCCGAGCTGAAACTTCTGGACGAGGCCGAAGCGCGTGCCGACCTGCTGCAATGGAACCCCGGTCCGCAGGACTTCACCCCGGCTTCCTGTCTGCACCGCCTGATCGAGCGCCAGGCCGCCGAGCGACCGCGGGCGACGGCAGTGGTCTACGGCGAACGCGCGCTCGACTACGGCGAATTGAACCTGCGGGCCAATCGCCTGGCGCACCGGCTGATCGAGCTCGGTGTCGGCCCCGACGTGCTGGTCGGCCTGGCGGCCGAGCGCAGCCTGGAGATGATCGTCGGTCTGCTGGCGATCCTCAAGGCCGGCGGCGCCTATGTCCCGCTCGATCCGCGCTACCCCAGCGACCGGCTGGGCTACATGATCGAGGACAGCGGCATCCGCCTGCTACTGACCCAGCGCGCGGCGCGCGAGCGCTTGCCGCTCGGCGAGGGCCTACCCTGCCTGCTGCTGGACGCGGAGCATGAGTGGGCCGGCTACCCGGAGAGCGATCCGCAGAGCGCTGTCGGCGTCGATAACCTGGCGTATGTGATCTATACCTCCGGCTCTACCGGAAAACCGAAGGGTACCCTGCTGCCGCATGGCAACGTGCTACGCCTGTTCGATGCCACCCGGCACTGGTTCGGTTTCTCCGCGGACGACGCCTGGAGCCTGTTCCACTCCTACGCGTTCGATTTCTCCGTCTGGGAGATCTTCGGCGCGTTGTTGCATGGCGGCAGGCTGGTCATCGTCCCGCACGAGACCAGTCGTTCGCCAGAGGACTTCCTGCGCCTGCTGTGCCGGGAACGGGTGACGGTGCTGAACCAGACGCCGTCGGCCTTCAAGCAACTGATGCAGGTCGCCTGCGCCGGCCAGGAGGTTCCGCCGCTGGCCCTGCGGCATGTGGTGTTCGGTGGCGAGGCGCTGGAAGTGCAGGCCCTGCGCCCATGGTTCGAGCGTTTCGGCGATCGAGCGCCGCGCCTGGTCAACATGTATGGGATCACCGAGACCACGGTCCACGTGACCTATCGTCCGCTGTCGCTGGCGGATCTCGACGGCGGGGCGGCCAGTCCGATCGGCGAACCGATCCCGGACCTGTCCTGGTATCTGCTCGACGCCGGGCTGAACCCTGTGCCCAGGGGCTGCATCGGCGAGCTGTATGTGGGGGGCGCGGGATTGGCGCGGGGCTATCTGAATCGCCCCGAGCTGAGTTGCACGCGCTTCGTGGCCGATCCGTTCTCCACGACTGGGGGACGTCTGTACCGGACCGGCGACCTGGCCCGCTATCGTTGCGACGGGGTGGTCGAGTACGTCGGTCGGATCGACCACCAGGTCAAGATTCGCGGCTTCCGCATCGAACTGGGCGAAATCGAGGCCCGCCTGCTCGCACAGCCGGGCGTGGCCGAGGCGGTCGTGCTGCCTCACGAGGGGCCGGGCGCTACGCAACTGGTCGGCTATGTCGTGACGCAGGCGGCGCCAAGCGACCCCGCCGCGTTGCGCGACACGCTGCGCCAGGCCTTGAAGGCGAGCCTGCCGGAGCACATGGTGCCCGCCCACTTGCTGTTCCTCGAGCGCCTGCCGCTGACGGCCAACGGCAAGCTGGACCGGCGCGCCTTGCCCGCCCCGGACGCCAGCCGCCTGCAGCAGGACTATGCCGCGCCGCGCAGCGAGCTGGAGCAGCGCCTGGCGGCAATCTGGGCGGATGTGCTGAAGCTTGGCCGCGTCGGCCTGGACGACAACTTCTTCGAACTTGGCGGCGACTCGATCATTTCCATCCAGGTGGTCAGCCGCGCGCGCCAGGCCGGGATCCGGCTGGCGCCCAGGGACCTGTTCCTGCACCAGACGATCCGGGGCCTGGCCGGCGTGGCCGTCGAGGGTCGCGGCTTGGCCAGCGCCGAACAGGGGCCGATCAGCGGGAGCACGCCGCTGCTGCCGATCCAGCAGATGTTTTTCGAACTGGATATCCCGCGGCGCCAGCACTGGAACCAGTCGGTCCTGCTAGAGCCGGGGCAGGCGCTCGACGGTACGCTTCTGGAAACGGCGCTGCAGGCCTTGCTGGCGCACCACGATGCGTTGCGCCTGGGCTTCCGCCTCGAAGACGGGACCTGGTGCGCCGAACACCGCGCGGTCGAGGCCGGCGAGGCGTTGTTGTGGCAGCAGTCGGTCGCCGACGGCCAAGCGCTGGAAGCCTTGGCGGAGCAGGCCCAGCGCAGTCTCGACCTGGGCCGCGGGCCACTGTTGCGCGCGCTGCTGGCGACGCTCGGAGACGGCAGCCAGCGGTTGTTGCTGGTGATCCACCATCTGGCGGTGGACGGGGTTTCCTGGCGGATCCTGCTCGAAGACCTGCAGACCGCCTACCGCCAGTTGCAGGCCGGCCAGGCCGTTGCGCTACCCGCCAAGACCAGCGCCTTCAAGGCGTGGGCCGAACGCTTGCAGGCGCATGCCCGCGACGGCGGCCTGGAGGGCGAGCGCGGCTACTGGCTGGCGCAGCTCGAAGGCGTATCCACCGAACTGCCCTGCGACGATCGCGAGGGTGCGCAATCGGTCCGGCATGTCCGTTCGGCACGTACCGAGCTGACCGAAGAGGCCACGCGCCGGTTGTTGCAGGAAGCGCCGGCGGCCTACCGGACCCAGGTCAACGATCTGCTGCTCACCGCCCTGGCGCGGGTCATCGGTCGCTGGACCGGCCAGGCGGATACCCTTATCCAGCTCGAAGGACACGGGCGCGAGGAGCTGTTCGAGGACATCGACCTGACCCGCACGGTAGGCTGGTTCACCAGTCTGTTCCCGCTGCGCCTGTCGCCGGTGGCGGAGCTGGGCGCTTCGATCAAACGGATCAAGGAGCAACTGCGCGCGATTCCGCACAAGGGTCTGGGTTTCGGCGCCCTGCGTTACCTCGGCAGCGCCGAGGATCGGGCGGCGCTGGCGGCCCTGCCGAGTCCGCGCATCACCTTCAACTACCTGGGACAGTTCGACGGCAGCTTCTCCGCCGATTCCTCCGCGCTGTTCCGTCCCAGCGCCGATGCGGCCGGCAGCGAGCGCGATAGCGATGCGCCGCTGGACAACTGGCTGAGTCTCAACGGCCAGGTCTATGCCGGCCGGCTCGGTATCGACTGGAGCTTCAGCGCCGCGCGTTTCAGCGAGGCGAGCATCCTTCGCCTCGCCGATGCCTATCGCGACGAGCTGCTGGCGCTGATCGAGCATTGTTGCGCCGCCGATGTCGAAGGCGTGACCCCTTCGGACTTCCCCCTGGCAGGGCTCGACCAGCGGCAACTGGACGCTTTGCCCCTGGCGGCGGGCGAGGTGGAGGATCTCTATCCGCTGTCGCCGATGCAGCAGGGGATGCTGTTCCACAGCCTGTACCAGCAGAACAGCGGCGACTACATCAACCAGATGCGTCTGGACGTGGAAGGCCTGGATCCCCAACGCTTCCGCGAGGCCTGGCAGGCGGCGCTGGATGCCCACGAAGTCCTGCGCAGCGGGTTCCTCTGGCAGGGCGCGCTGGAAAAGCCGCTGCAACTGGTGCGCAAGCGCGTCGAGGTGCCGTTCAGCGTGCACGACTGGCGCGACCGCGCGGACCTCGCCGAGGCGCTCGATGCCCTCGCGGCCGGCGAGGCCGGGCTCGGCTTCGAACTCGCCGAGGCGCCGCTGCTGCGGCTGGTGCTGGTGCGTACCGGCGAACGCCGGCACCACCTGATCTACACCAATCACCACATCCTGATGGACGGCTGGAGCAACTCGCAGTTGCTCGGCGAAGTCTTGCAGCGCTACCGCGGCGAGACGCCGTCGCGCTCGGATGGGCGCTATCGCGACTACATCGCCTGGCTGCAACGCCAGGATGCGGGTCGCACCGAGGCGTTCTGGAAGCAGCGCCTTCAGCGGCTGGGCGAGCCGACCCTGCTGGTTCCGGCGTTCGCCCACGGGGTGCGGGGTGCCGAGGGCCATGCCGATCGCTATCGTCAGCTGGACGTCACCACGAGCCAGCGCCTGGCAGAGTTCGCCCGTGAGCAGAAGGTGACGCTCAATACCCTGGTCCAGGCGGCCTGGCTGATACTGCTGCAACGCTACACCGGGCAGGACACCGTGGCCTTCGGTGCCACCGTATCCGGTCGTCCGGCGGAGTTGCGCGGGATCGAGGAGCAGATCGGCCTGTTCATCAACACGCTGCCGGTGGTCGCCAGCCCGTGTCCGGAGCAGCCGCTCGGCGACTGGCTGCAGGCGGTGCAGGGCGAAAACCTGGCGCTGCGCGAGTTCGAGCACACGCCGTTGTATGACATCCAGCGTTGGGCCGGGCAGGTCGGCGAGGCCCTGTTCGACAACATCCTGGTATTCGAGAACTACCCGGTTTCCGCAGCGCTGGCGGAAGAGACACCGACGGACATGCGGATCGACGCGCTTAGCAACCAGGAGCAGACGCACTATCCGCTGACGCTGCTGGTGAGCGCCGGAGAGACCCTCGAACTGCACTACAGCTATTCCCGCCAGGCTTTCGACGAGGCGGCGATCGAGTGCCTGGCGGAACGCCTCGAACGCTTGTTGCTGGGGATGTGCGAAAACCCGGGGGCGTCGTTGGGCGAGCTGGACAGTCTGGCTGCCGCCGAGCGCTACCAGTTGCTGGAAGGCTGGAACGCCACTGCGGC
>NZ_KV813545.1:0-6877 GCF_001813645.1 Pseudomonas sp. HMSC063H08 | reverse complement strand
GCTGCAGCATTTCGGATCCGAGCTGCATGGGGCATGTCGCTGACAACGTCAGCGGATCACGCGCTTATCATCGAAGCGGGGGAGGGAGGTGTCAAGCGATAGGACAGCGCTCAACATTGGAGGTGGAGATATGATTAACGAAATACTCCAATAGCTGATGAGACGAACCTAATGCCCAAATGGGTGAGAAGAGTTAAATCGCTCTTACAAAAGTCTACGTGGCGACAGCGTCACTATTTAGATGCCGTCTCTCTTTTGGCAGCTTTTGTAGTTACGCGGAGAGGAAGAGCCTCGCATGCCAAAATGAGACGGCAAGCGTATGAGTATGCAGCTTCATGTACGCGGGACTTTGAAAAGTAGAAGACCCAGATGAGAGCCATGAGTAGAGCCGCTCCAAGCGAGGCAACTTCGCCGGCCCCCAAGAGCGCTTCTGGGGTAGCAGCAGCACTCAGTCTCTGCTCCCAGGAACTGAAGCCTAGCCGAACTACAACCCAGCCCACGACCCCCAAGCTGATCAGAAGGCCGAGCCAACGCACACCAAAACCATTTCTGCGATAGCCGTAGGTCACGTTGGCTCGGAACAGTAAGTCGAACCTTTTCTTATCGCGCGTGGCCTCCCGAAGCCAGTTGCCTGCTGCCGCATAGACGGCATCTGCTGCTGCCGGATCCGCAGCCTCTGCCTCCTTAGTCGGGAATTTCACTTTGATCTTTGACGCTAGGATTTCGTGGTACCGTCCCTTAGATACTGAATCTAAGACACCATCTCGGTGACGTAGGATCTGGATGCTAGGGGCGCCGCCCCATTCCTGCCAGAGAGCTTTCTCCTTTTCCTTACCCTTACTACGCACGATGTCGGCTAGGAGGTACATCAAGCCCGCTCCTCCCGCAAGCGCGAAGATCCCTTTCATATCGAGCAATTGATTGCCGTATAGCGTGATGGCCATGACCACGAGCGGCAAGATACAGAGAAAAGCTGGATATAGGCGTGCTTGGCGCTCATAAGGTTCGAACAAAAGCGCAGCTTTGGATAGCCCTGTGCCTAACCCCTGCAGATTGCTCATTCTTCAACCTCATAATGGAAAGGAACATAGGTCATCACTCCGTAGCCATTTCTTGCAGGCATGTTACGGTGGTGGCGGATGGCAACACCCTTCGTTTGGCCAATCTTGAAGCCGCGGCGAATGAACGCGTTTGTGACCACACGCTTGGGATGAGTTGGTGCTTTTTTCGAAGCTGAGACATAAGCTCTCCGCTGTGGCGAGTGACTCTCTGGCACAGGTTCTCCAACAATCAAATTTAATGCGTCAGTGGACACATTGTGACGGCCTCCGTGATGTGGGATCTGTACGAAATTAACGGCAGACGGAAGATTGATGCCCTGGCCAGTGGCGAACTCAGCTGCAGCCTTGAGTGACTCAACTCCGGCATCACCGGTCAGCAAATAGCCGCGCCCCCCATTGATCCCAAACAAAATGGCGCTACTCTCGTTCTCGGCACTCGTAGTGACGCTATCGGGCAAATATTCAATGTCCCAAGCACCTGCGATGAGTTGAATGGCTTTACGGCCGAAGTCCAAGACTGCCTCCATTGCACTCTCCACCTTTAGCTCAGGGGACTTCTCGAATGCGGGAATAAGGTCGTGAACATATCGCTCCCGAGTGGGTGACAGCACTTGAAAAATTCCAATTCGACTACCCGCGAAAGGCTCAAAGATAGGGATCTTTCTCTGCAGAGCAGCTTCTTCCAAGCGAAAAGCAGCCGTCATTTTGCTTTTCAAGCGTTCAGCTAGGCTGTCGTCAGTAATGCGCCCATCATGGAAGTAGTGGCGAATCTCGCTACTGTACTCCCAAGGGCGATGCATCCACACCTCTCCTACAGAAAGGGTCTCCACTATATGCGTTAACCCTCCAGCATGGTCGTTGTCCGGGTGAGAGTTAACTAGGTAGTCGACGTGGTTGGTGTCAAAGTGCTTCTGGATGTGCTCAACCAATGCGGCACCATACTCTTGAGTACCACCGTCATAAACCAGCACGCGAAACACATCTCCCTCACGCCAACGAATAGCGATTGCGTCTCCGCTGTGCTCTCCGTTGCCTACAGGTAAAAAATCAATCTCTATACCTTCTGCCATTCCTTTGCCCATAAAAACTCTGCCAAAGTTATGAGTTAATCCAAGGCAGCTCACTGCGCGATACGCGCATGGTGCTGCCTACTTTGAAACAACAACTTCAAGCTAGGTGCAGACTGACCTCTTTATCGGCCATAATCAGCATAAGTGCGGGTAGCCCCTCTCCGGACATCAAGTTGGAAAGCGAAGCCAAAAGCTTTTGGTCATCGGTGCTGGCGTTTGCAGAACATCCCTGAGGGTGGGAATGCCACTCCCCCACGTAATCCACCACATTTGCAGTACGTCGATGGACCTCTTTTAGAACTTCTTCTTGACCTTCTCGTCCACGTACAAAGTGGCTCGGACTAGATTGGCTATCAATAGGCGCAGGAGGAGCGTCGACCAAAACAATGGTTTTGCTTTTAAGGTCTGTCACTCCTAATAAAATGCCCCCAGTTTCGCAAGGAAGAGCCCGCTCACGGAGCTGGCAGAGCAAAGCAATCAGACCATCGTCATAGATAATCGACCACCCATTGACCTGTGCCACATGTACAGGTTGAAGCTCAATTTCTGAGGCTGTTACCGAATCAGACCGCTCGTCGATGCTCCACACGCAGGCCCTAGCACAGGGCGCTAGGAGGCTTTGCCTAAGCTGACGAGAAAGGATCCCTGCGTGCAGGTGAACACGCTCGACAGGCAAGCAAACGGAAATATCACGACACCCTCCGCCAACCCACATATCGCCATAATGATTGTCAAGATGGTGCGCCCCCCAGTCCTCCCCAAGAATGGCCCTGTAATACTGCCCCTCTAATGCAGGGGTTCGTATCGCTCTATCGGCATCCTCAAGCAGTAAGACGCACGCCCCACCCGATGGAGTAAGGAACAGGCTGGCTGTTCTCGGCACATTGTCTCGTTGGGCTAGCTCTCTAGGTGCACTAAATGTAGTAGTTACATCAACAAGAAGGCTCGCATTTGCAATCGCCGCCAGAACCACCTCATCCTGATCAACGATGCTTTTCGAGATAGCTACAGGTACATGCTCGTTTGGATAGACGCTTCGTGCCAATGCCTGCACGGAGTCAACCTTGCTGTATCCAAGCTGATCATCGAAGCCAACATGGCGGGCTAGGTTATGGGGTAAAAATTGATCTGGATCGACATATACCCACTCTCCCCATGCTTGCCGAGTCCAAATATCGGCTAGCATACTACCCAGTGCCCCAGCCCCAGCCAGCACGCCTTTGAAGTCTGCTGTTGCTGGATCCAGTGCGGAAATTTTTCGGGCTCTTTCTGCATCTAGTGCAATGCGCACTTCGACCGGAATTAATGCAGTGGAGAGCCAATCGGATGCCGGCATTTCACCCGCCGGTAGACCTATCAATGGCGAATGAAAATATCGCCCGTCTGCGTCAGGATGCGAGATCACTCCGCATGCTTTGGCAAGCTCAAAGAAAGAGCTCATAACCAGGTACCCCAGAGCATCATATCGCTCCACCTGGCCATCTCGGAGTCGCGGAATCCAGACGACGATTAACAGTCCCTCATGCTTCGTCTCCGATAACGCGGAGAGGCCATTGGTAGGGATCCCGTTAACTAAGGTTTCGTATAAATTGATAGCTAGATTGCTCCCCCAAGTACCTAAACGCTCATGCAACTGGCCAAGTGTCTGAGGGAACTCCAGCACCGCGGATGAACCAACCCCATCAACAGCAAGCGATAGCAATCTGTAGCCACGCAACTCCTGTTTGGCAATCTTCGCTGAAGAGGTAGGCGTAACACGGAGTGTTGTCGAACCGCTGAAATCTCCCGCCACCAACTTAATGACGCAGCTACCATTGCGACCGGCAAGCTCTGAAAAGTTGGCAGGGAGCAGTACCTGATAAGGGCTCATATAGAAGAGCTGCTCCAAAGGCTGATCTTCACGATGAAGCTTCAGCGCAGCAGATTCACGCAGCCACCAGAAAAGCCTGGAAAGGAACCGCTCAGCTGTCCATGTGCGCTCCACTGCACTCCACGCAATGTTGTAGAGGCACAATGCACGAGGAGCATCAGGAGGTGTCGGATGCTGGTGAGATAGGGCGGGAAAGTCCTTACGCAGTGGGCGCACGATCACGGGCATGCGGAGGCCATCACTGTGTCCTACTGTGATGGCAAGTCGCTCATTGCGATGGATGCCGCCGGGATTCGCTCGCGGAACAGTTCCATCGCAGGCATCAATGATGATCGCCTCTACAGGGCCCAAATCCTCCCCTGCACGCAGCTCAATTACTTCGATGTAGGGGTTATTCTCGCAAGCCTTCAGCAATGACTGGGCTAGCGGACTCAATGATCGCTCAGCATCTGTCCTGTTGAGAGGACTTCCCCAATCGAAGTACTCGATCATGCTCGGCCTGCTCGAGGTGCAGCTGCGGCAACAGCGCTACCTGCTGCGCTTCCCAATCCAACAATAACCCGAGCCAACGTGCCATCTGATTGCGATTCAAGCTCAAGGGGCTCCGGCCCTTTGAGATCCCCCGTGCACAGAAAACTGCCATCAACCGACTGAAGAATAAACTTGTACTCTCGCTTAGCGCGGATGCAGGGCGGATCGATATCATCGTCAAGAATTTTCTTGCTGCTAGAGACGATGGTTGCCCCCTCACGTGCCTGTCCTAAAGCATTCCGAGCCTCCTGGCAGACCTCCGCTTCCTCGCCATAGGTTGACCAACTGTCGTAAGAGAGCGAGTGCCATGAACAGTGGTGGGGCGTCTGAAGTAGGTCGTATGCCAATACTTCAGGAGTGAGTTCATACTTCTCCCAAAGCCGTTTCCAGATAGCTACCTCCGCATCCCCTCCAGTGAGAAAGCGAGTGGGATTGGCTGCCCATTGATACGGTGAGAGGTGAATATTGAGGATCACACTGGAATGGTTTTTCGACAGTGTCTCCTCCAGCTCTGCGTCATCCTGTTTGGGGTAGGGGGCCAACAGTCGTGCGGTGAAGAGTCCTGCAGTCGACTGGCCATTGATCTGCTCGAAAATTTCTCCAGCTTTCACCAGGATTGGAGTCAGGTCATCGGTTTTACCATTCTCATCCTCTCCCATAATGCGAATTCGATTGCCATCCCCGGCAGACCGATAAGTCCGCCAGTAGGCCACGCGGCGCCTAGCCTCAGTATTGAATGCCTTCGCGTCATCGCAGAGCGTATGACTCTTCGAAGCCCGACGGAAAACCATTGGTGACGACCAGAGCTCACGAATCAAGATTCGCTTCTTTGTCATCTCCAGTTCATCGTCCGGGTAGTCCTCTGGCGCGCCCAGCCAGAAATGATTGCGCAGTCCCGAGCAGTGATCCTTGTCGGGATGGCTCAGAAGAAATGCGTCTACAAACGGGCGGCCATTGCTGTCGTACTGGAGACGCTTTCGCAGCTCGCTTGCCACATCGGGAGTAGGATCTGCTGGGTCGTCGGCAGTCTGGCGTATGTGGATGTCGATCAGCAATGTAGTGACCCGGGTATCAGCCAAGCGCACTAAAGTCATGTCCCCGTTGTCTACAGGAAAGAAGGTTACTTTCGCAGTCATGGATCCTCCCGGGTGTTGGTTGATAGGCCACACTTGAGGAGCTAAGATACGACTAGAAATTATGCTCGTCTAGTTTTTGTGCGAATATTTTTTATATCTATTTTAAATTACAGGAAAATCAAAGGCATGAGTGATATCTCGCCGCGTGCAGGCCGCTGGGGGCAGGAGCGCCGCCTTGAGTTCATCGACTTCAGGTTGCTTTGGGAGGGGCGCCTCAACCGATCTGACCTTACGAAATTTTTTAAAATCTCCATTCCTCAGGCCTCCTTGGATCTGTCGAGATACCAGGAGATTGCTCCTCAGAACATGGTCTACGATCGAACCCAAAAGACCTATGTCGCCACGGAAAATTTCGAGCCAGTTCTGAATAGACCTGATAGCACCCAATATCTAAATGAGTTGCTGTGGAGAAACTCAGGAACGGTAGCACATAGCGATAGCTTCGTCGGTTGGTTCCCGCAGGTGGATACATTGCCGTTCCCCACCCGAAATGCTGACATCAACGTGATGCTTGCCCTACTGCGGGCAATCCAACAGCAAGCAGTGATAGTGATTGGGTACCAGTCAATGGAGCATCCACTCCCAGAGGATCGACAGATATTCCCAAGAGCATTTGCCTTTGATGGATTTCGCTGGCATCTCAGGGCCTTCTGTTTAAAATCTGAGAAACATAAGGATTTTGTCTTAGGGAGAATTTATTCGGCAGGCGAAGTTCTTGCTCCGATATCTGATATCCCTGAAGATAATGATTGGAATACATTCGTCACTTTAGTCATCGGTCCGAACCCAGGCTACTCAAAGCCTCGAAGACAAGCTATTGAACGCGACTATAAAATGGTCAATGGTCAGGCCGTTATAAAAACGCGGCGGGCGTTACTTTTCTATCTAAAGAAGCGGCTCAATTTAGGCATGCCCGGGCAGGAGGCGGCAGATAATCAGCAGATTGTTTTGCTCAGGGAAGAGTAAGCCTTCTAGAAATGCTCTCTGAATCGCCCCTGAATTACTTCAGGTGCTCGGCAGCCGCAGACGCAGCAAGGTGCTCGTGTTTTTCTGGTTTCGGGGGGCAGGTTTCGCCAGCAGATCTTATTGAATCTTCCGGCCCTCACAGCAGTCTCTGCTTTTTTGATTACCCAACTCTATGCTGAACCAACGATGGAGATGGAGGAGAGCGGCTGGCAGAAACCCTGTCAAAGGTTTCCCCAGCCGTGT
>NZ_KV813544.1:0-3170 GCF_001813645.1 Pseudomonas sp. HMSC063H08 | reverse complement strand
CCGGTGGTCAGGAAGAAGCCCACGGCGTTGTGGCCGTACCACCACTGGACCATCGCATCGGTGGCGCCGGAGTAGGCGGAGTAGGACTTGAACCAGCTCACCGGCAGCGACATGTGGTTGACGATATGCAGCATCGCCGTCACCAGGATGAAGGCACCGTAGAACCAGTTGCCCACATAGATGTGCTTGACCTTGCGCTTGACGATGGTGCCGAAGAACACGATCGCGTAGGTGATCCAGACGATCGCCAGGAGGATGGCCAGCGGCCATTCCAGTTCGGCGTATTCCTTGGAGGTGGTGAAACCCTGCGGCAGGGTCAGCACGGCGCCCACGATCACGGCCTGCCAACCCCAGAAGGTGAAGGCCGCCAGCGTGTCTGAAATCAGTCGGGCTTGCGAGGTACGTTGCACCACGTAGTACGAGGTGGCGAAGAGGGCGCACCCACCGAAGGCGAAGATCACCGCGTTGGTGTGCAGGGGGCGAAGGCGGCCGAAGCTCGTCCACGGCAGGTCGAAGTTCAATTCGGGCCATACCAGTTGGGCGGCGATCAGGACACCGAGACCCATTCCAATGACCCCCCAGACCACCGTCATAACGGCGAACTGGCGGACCACCTTATAGTTATAAGCAGTCTGACTGATTGCTGTGCTCATGCTAGGGGTTCCACGGTTAATGGACTTTTTTAGGGACAAAAAATCGGCGGCAAGTATGGAGAAAGCGGGTGGGCATTGCAACGCGCCAGGCCAGGGGCGACGCCAGTTTGATGCCTGCTTCAGAGCGCTTTCCAAGGCGGCCGTATGGCTTTCTGGCGCTATCCGGGCGAGTGGGTTCGGCCGGTGAAGTTAGGTGTCCCGTCGCTCTGCCGGAGAGGGACGAATGCAAAGCAGCTTAGACGCGATTGAAAAGGAAGGGTAGGAAAGGCGTCCGCTGGTGCGACACTTCGTCGCGCCGCCTGGGACTAAGGTCTGAGACCGGGGGAAGGACCCGCGCCCGGGAGGGCGCGGGTGGGGGGAGGGGTCAGTTGCTGCCCTGGTTGTGCGACAGGTTGTAGATGTAGGCGGCCAGGATGTGCACCTTTTCCTTGCCCAGGTAGGGCTCCTGGGCCGGCATCTGGCCCTGGCGGCCATGGCGGATGGTTTGTTGGAGCTGGGCGTAGCTGGAGCCGTAGATGAACGCGCCGGGGTTGGTCAGGTTCGGCGCGCCGACCAGGGCGGTACCCTTGCCTTCCGGGCCGTGGCAGGCGACGCAGTTGACCGAGAAGATCTGCTTGCCGGCCTCGACGTCGGCCTTGGTGCCTTCCGGCAGCTTCAGCCCGGCGAGTTCGGTGCGGACGTAGGCGGCGACGTTCTTCACCCCGTCTTCGCCGAGGATGTCGCCCCAGGCCGCCATGATCGCGTGGCGACCGCCGAGGATGGTGGTCTCGATGCTCTGCGGGTCACCGCCCCAGCGCCACTCGTTGTCGGCCAGGTTGGGGAAGCCGAGGGCGCCCTTGGCGTCGGAACCGTGGCAGATCGAGCAGTAGGTGGCGAACATGCGGCTGCCCATCTTCATGGCGTGCTCGTCCTTGGCCACTTCCTCGATGGGCATGGCGGCGTACTTGGCGAAGATCGGCCCGTACTTCTCCTGGGCGATGTTCATCTCGCGTTCCCACTGCTTGTCCTGGGTCCAGCCGCCCTCGTAGCCCGGCAGCACGCCTTTCCAGTTACCCAGGCCCGGGTACAGGACCAGGTAGCCGACGGAGAAGACGATGGTGCCGATGTACAGCATGAACCACCACTTCGGCAGCGGGTTGTCATACTCCTCGATGCCGTCGTAGGAGTGGCCCATGGTCTTTTCGGTAGTACCCTTGGCCTCGCCCTTGCGGGTGGCGAAGACCAGCCAGAGCAGGGCGATCAAGGTACCGACGGTAAGAGCTGTGATGTACAGACTCCAGAAGGTGGTCATTCTTTGTTACTCCTAGAAGCTTGCTCGACGTGCTTTTTGGCTTCGGGATCGTCTGCGAAGGGCAGCATCGTCGCTTCGTCAAAGCTCTTCTTGCGTTTGCCGCTGTAGGCCCAGATCACCAGACCGATGAAGGCGACCATGATCAGCAGCGTGCCGAGTCCTCGCAGCGTCCCGATATCCATTGCCGTCACCGTTTGTTCTTGATCGAGGTGCCGAGCACCTGCAGGTAGGCGACCACGGCGTCCATTTCGGTCTTGCCTTTCAGCGAGTCCTTGGCGCCCTTGATGTCTTCGTCGGTATAGGGCACGCCGAGGGTGCGCATCACTTCGAGCTTCTTCTCGATGTCCTTGCCGTCGAGCTTGTTCTCCACCAGCCACGGGTAGGCCGGCATCTTCGACTCGGGCACCACGTTGCGCGGGTTGAACAGGTGCGCGCGGTGCCAGTCGTCGGAGTAGCGGCTACCGACGCGGGCCAGGTCCGGGCCGGTACGCTTGGAACCCCACAGGAAGGGGTGGTCCCAGACGCTCTCGCCGGCCACCGAGTAGTGGCCGTAGCGTTCGGTCTCGGCGCGGAACGGACGGATCATCTGCGAGTGGCAGCCGACGCAGCCTTCGCGGATATAGATGTCGCGGCCTTCCAGTTGCAGCGCGGTATAGGGCTTCATGCCTTCGACCGGGGTGTTGGTCACGTCCTGGAAGAACAGCGGCACGATCTGGGTCAGGCCGCCGATGCTCACGGCCACGGCCATGCATAGCGCCAGCAGGCCGACGTTCTTCTCGAGTATTTCGTGTTTCATGCTCGGCTCCTCAGGCGATCTGTGCGGCGGCTTCGTATTCGGCCGGCTTGGCGGCACTGACGGTGCGCCAGGTGTTGTAGGCCATCAGGAACATGCCGAGCAGGAAGATGAAACCGCCGAGCATGCGCACGATGAAGCCGGGGTGGCCGGCGGCCAGCGCTTCGACGAAGGAGTAGGTCAGGGTGCCGTCCTCGTTGACCGCGCGCCACATCAGGCCCTGGGTGATGCCGTTGACCCACATCGAGGCGATGTACAGCACGGTGCCGATGGTGGCCAGCCAGAAGTGCGCGTTGATCAGGCCCAGGCTGTACATCTTCTCGCGGCCGAAGACCTTCGGGATCAGGTGGTAGAGCGAGCCGATGGAAACCATCGCGACCCAGCCGAGGGCGCCGGCGTGTACGTGGCCGATGGTCCAGTCGGTGTAGTGGGA
>NZ_KV813543.1:40879-98100 GCF_001813645.1 Pseudomonas sp. HMSC063H08 | reverse complement strand
GGCGACCCGGCCTATAACCCCCTGGAAACGGTCTGGCGGCTCGAATTCCGCTTCCATCACTCCATCGTCCAGCAGTTCTCCGAAGGCTCGCGCATGGCTTCGGGAGAGGTCATTGGCTGCCGCACCTATGAGGGGCTTTGCCCGCACCTGCAAGGACTGTGGAACTACGCCTGCGAAAGCTTCAAGCTGCTGAGCCGGACGGCGGTCTACGATCCGTTCTGGAGCCTGATCAGCCAGGACGCCCGCGTCCAGGTCGAGTGCGATCCGCTGATCGAGCGCACCGAGTATCGGCGCTATTACAAGACCGCCAAGGGCTTTAGCGGGCGTAACTGCGAGATGTTTCTCGGCCAGTTCGTGAGCCTGATCGCGCGGGAGCGTGTCCCGGCAAAAAAGGCTATTGAGTCCGCCCGTAAACTGGAGTTCTGGCACGTTATCGAAGACCACTATCTCGCCAAGGGTTGGACTCGTCGCGATCTGGAAAGGCACATACACAAGCTGATGTGTGATCGGTATCTGCGGCGGGGGTATGCCGTCTAATGTCGATCACCAAGCTCCCCGATGGCCGTTGGTTCGTCGATGTAGAACCGATCAAGGGCAAGCGCTTTCGCAAGCGGTTCAAGACCAAGATGGAGGCGCAGCAATTCGAGGCCACCGCGCGTCAGAAGTGTGCGGAAAACCCCTGCTGGACGCTCAGGCCGAAGGACCGTCGGCGTCTCTCGGAGTTGGTCGAACTCTGGTATGAACTGCACGGCCAGACCTTGAGCAACGGGCATCGTTGCGTGGCGATTCTGCGGTTGGTGGCAAAGGACCTGGGCGACCCGGTCGCTGTCTCCCTGGAGCCTGCGAAAGTGGCTCGGTTGCGTAGCCGACAGATAGCCAATGGCATGTCGGGCAAGACCGCGAACAACCGTCTTGGCTACCTCAAGTCCAGTACAACGAATTGCGCCAACTCGGCGTCATTGACTATGAGAATCCGGTAGGGCGCATGCGGCCGCTCAAGCTTCAGGAAAGACCGTTGTCGTACCTGACCAAGCATCAGGTGTCCGAACTGCTTACGGCCCTGGATGCGCGCACCACGTCGCCACATCCGAAGATGGTCGCTCGTATCTGCCTCGCGACAGGGGCTCGATGGGGTGAGGCTCAGGCGCTGACGCCGGAACGTCTGAAAGGTAATACGGTGATCTTTGCCAACACTAAGTCCAAGCGTGTGCGCTCGGTGCCGATCTCGGAAGAATTGGGCGCCGACCTTCGCCGGCATTGGCAGACCCACGGGCCGTTCACGAACTGCCTTGGCGTGTTCCGCCTGGTGCTGCTGTCGACCTCGATCAAGCTGCCGAAGGGGCAGGCCAGCCACGTACTGCGCCACACGTTCGCCAGTCACTTCATCATGAACGGCGGGCACATCGTGACCCTACAGCACATCCTGGGGCACGCCTCGTTGTCGATGACGATGCGATATGCGCACCTCTCCCAAGACCACCTATCTGAGGCTGTTCGATTCAACCCGCTCATAGGTTGAAGGCTGCGGGGGTCGACAGAGGGAAAGAAAAATAGACTTGAGGTGGTTCAAATTCGGTCTGAATTCGGATTATGATGTTGGAGCCGACGGTAGACAGACTGCCGACGCGCGAATCCCACTCGTCGCCTGGATATGGAGCGTGGTGGAGTTCGAACACCGTAGAACCTGAGTTCCAGGCCTTAAGTGTTCCCACAGCAATGGAGGTACCGGCTCATGCGAGTCGAGACAATTAGTTATTTGAAACGTCATGCGGCTGACCTGGATTTATCCGAGCCAATGGTCGTCACGCAGAACGGTGTTCCTGCCTATGTGGTTGAGTCATATGCTGAGCGGAAGCAGCGCGATGAAGCAATTGCGCTGGTGAAGTTGCTTGCGATTGGCTCCCGCCAGTACGCAGAAGGCAAGCATCGCTCTGTTGATGATTTGAAAGCTCGCCTTTCCAGGAGGTTCGCTCAGCCAGAATAAGGAGGTTTAATGTCCCCGGTCGTCATTCGTTTTACTGATACCGCAGAGCAAAGCATCGAAGACCAAGTCCACCACTTGGCTCCATTCCAAGGTGAACAGGCTGCACTCCAGTCAGTACTGAGCCTTTTGGATGAGATTGAAGAGAAGATTTCACTTGCACCTAAAGGTTACCCAGTCAGCCAGCAGGCGAGTCTTCTGGGGGTGCTGAGCTATCGCGAGCTTAATACCGGCCCCTATCGTGTTTTTTACGAATTCCACGAAGAGCAAGGCGAGGTGGCAGTGATCTTGGTTTTGCGACAGAAGCAGAGCGTTGAGCAGCAATTGATCCGCTACTGCTTGGTGGGGCCAATCGAGTGATGGCTTTCTACTCCTGAGCATGTAGCGCTGAATGCGCCTCGACACTTCTTCGACACCTTTCCTTCCCCCAAAAAGCAAAGCCCCCGAAACGCTAGGCATTTCAGGGGCTTGGCAGGGTGATCTGGAGCGGGCGATGGGAATCACCCAAGGCAGCCAACCCATTGATTAATAAAGATTTTTTCTGGTTATTAAAACCAGAAGTGGCCTCTGAATGTACCACATCACCCCTCTTGGCGAAAGGCATAAATCCACCGCCTTCTGCTGGCAGCTACCGACAGCCACTGCGATCAGGAAGGGAGCGCTTTTGCGATCTGCAGTGCCCTGCGCTCGAACCGTTCGGAAACAGGGTTCGCTTGCCCCTGGGGCCTATGCAGGTGCGCCACGATTTCGTAGGGGCCGTCGTCCAGTGGTCGCATGCTGACTCCCCATCCAGGGGCGTGCTTGATACGCGATTGTGCGGATACCCCGACACCGTAGCCGGCAGAAACCCATAGCGCCATCATCTCGAAGGAAGTCACGTACTGAAGGTTCTGCGGGTCAGCAGGCAGACGCGCGAGCAGCCGACGATCCAGCGAAGAACAGGTCTCAGCCTCCCAGCGAAAGATCGGATAGTTCTGGAGGTCGGCGATGGTGAGCGATGCCTGCTCAAGCAAGGGAAGCCTCAGCGGTATCGCAACGGCCATGTGCTCAATCCACAAGGGCTGGGTTTCCAGGGCCGGATCGCTCGCTCCTTGAAGCGACATTCCCACGTCGTAGCGGCCTTCACGAAGCCCATCAAGCAGCTCGTCACCTGCCACTTCAAAGAACGTGATGCTGACCTCGGGTTCTTCCGCTCGTTGCAGCGCGAGCAGCGCCGAGAGCTGAGATGACGATACGCCTGGCGCAATCGCAAGCCTGAGGTGGGCGGGTTGGCTGGTGATGTTGTCCACGGAGAACCTACAGAAGCGACGAAGCAGGTCAAGGGCAAACCAGCATCATAGTAAAGAGAGAACTTTAACGTCTATATGTTTAACGTGGTTAATTTAAGATGATTGTTTGACGCTTCTGTCGATGCAGAAGCTTACTATTCAGCCAGGTCGTCCACCTGGCACACCCACCTATGAATCCGAACCAGCATTAGCTTTCGGGCGGGCCGTGCGTGCCGCTCGCGTCGCGCAAAGCGTCGCTCAAGACGACTTTGCATTTCAGGCTGGAATATCGCGTTCACACATGGGCAAGATCGAGCGCGGGGAGCATGTGCCGACGCTTCCCCTGATACTGAAAATTGCTGCCGCGCTCGGGATCAGCGCCAGTGAGTTGATGGCGGCGACTGAAAAGAACCTCAACTCTGGCAGTGAACCGCAAGGCTCGCCATAAACAGCCGCGAACTTCAGTAGCAGCCCTTGCCGCCCGATCAATCGCCCGAGTGCGCGCGCAGGCGCGCAATGAACCGCTCCGCCGACACCGGCATATCCACGCTGACGGGCCGAAGCAAGTAGGTCGTGATGACTGCGGAATCCATGGCCAGGGGGCGGATCACCACATCGGGGCGCTGGCTCGCCGCGACCCTGGTTGCCCTGATGAAGCCGACTCCGTAGCCCGCACCGACCAGGGTGAGCATCATGTCCAGCGAAGACACATGCTCGGCGACGTCAGGCTGACGCTCCAGCGGCCGCAGGAGCCGCGCCAGTTCACGGTAGTAGCCTTCGTATACCTGTGGATCGCATAAGACCAGTGGGTAGCTCGCGAGCTTGTGCAGCGGAACAGTCTTATGTGAAAGCAAGGGGTGCCGGGCGGGCACCGCAACCACCAGCGAGTCGTGCCAGAGTGGCTCGGTCAGGATGTCATCGCCGACCTCCGCCGTGTGCGCAAACCCGATCGAGAAGTCGCCCGAGCGCAACCCACGCAACTGCTCGGCCAGCGGCACTTCGGACAGGCGAATCTCGATCTCCGGCTCTTCCTCGCGGCAACGGGCCAGGAGAGCCGACAGCCGTGGATCGATGGCGCCGTCGGACACGGCAATGCGAAGGTTTCCACTCAGGCCTGCGGCAACCGCCTGGACGTTCTCCTGAGCCTGCTTGAGGACGGTGAACACCCTGCGCACGTCTTGCAGGAACGTTGCTCCCGCTTCGGTCAGTACCGTACCTCGACGGTTGCGTTCGAAGAGCAGCACGCTCAGATCGTCCTCAAGCTCTTTGATGGCACGGGACAAGGGTGGCTGTTCGATATGCAGGCGCTCGGCGGCCCGTGTGAAGTGCAGCTCCTCTGCGAGAGCCACAAAGCAGCGAAGGTGTCGCAGTTCCATAGGCCGTACTCCTGTTTCCTTTCAAGGATCTATTCGCGCCAGTTTTCGTCCGCGATGGCCTACTGGATGCATGCTATTGCACGCCGCTTCTGGTGCGCTCCGCTGGGCTGATCGCCTACTCGTCCACGTCAAATCGCTCATTTGCGCCTCAAAAAATGGTTATCATAATGCGGCATACTAACAAGCTGAATTTGATTTATAGACGTCTTTTTACACGGGCCATATACTTCCGGCAGAAGTCTGCATAAGCATTCGTCAACCCGAACGAGCTACCCAGGATGTCCCAGCAACAGCTTACCGATCTAACCCAGCCACAGCGTGACCGGCTCGCGTTCGTGGAGTTGCGCCTGCGCTTCATTGGGGAGATGCGCCGCCAGGACCTGGTTGCGCGCTTTGCTATCCAGTCCGCTGCTGCGTCCAGGGACCTGGCGCTGTACAAGGAACTCGCCCCCGGCAACATCGACTACGACGGCAAAGGCAAGTTCTACGTCCTCGGTCCGAGCTTCCAGCCGATCTTCGATTTCCCGCCCGAGCGAGTGTTGTCGTGGCTGACACAGGGGTTTGGCGACGGTGAGCCGATGCACATCAAGGCCTGGGTGGCCAGCGAGAGCCCGTCCCGGCTCACCCACCCTGACCTGGACATCCTGGCGAGCGTGACCCGTGCCATCCACTATGAATGCCCGATGGGGATCGAGTACCACTCCATCTCCAGTGGCCGCACCGTGCGGGAGATCGTCCCGTTCGCGTTGATTGACAACGGCCTGCGCTGGCACGTCCGTGCCTTCGACCGCAAATCGCAGGAATTCCGGGATTTCGTCATCACCCGGATCAAGCGTCCTGTGGTGCGCAAGGGGCAGCCCGTGGCGCCCCACGAGATGAGCGATCAGGACATTCAATGGACACGGATCGTCGAGCTGGAGCTGGTTCCTCACCCGGATCAGCCCCGGCCAGAAATCACTGAAATGGACTACGGCATGCGAGGCGGCGTGCTGCACATGAAGCTGCGCGCCGCCACCGCTGGCTACATCCTGCGCAAATGGAGTGTGGACTGCTCCCCCGACCATAGCCTGCGCGGCCCTGAGTACCGGCTTTGGTTGAAGGACCACCTCGCCATCTACGGCGTGCGCAATGCAGTGCTGGCGCCGGGGTATGCATCGCCGAGTGCAGAAACGTCGATTGCTGACTGAACGGAAACGACCATGAAGCTGATCCAAAACACCGGAACACAGCGCGTCATCGACTTGATGCAGCCCCACCTCAAGCACGGCAACCGACTCGACTGTGTAACGCCTTCGTTCTCTCTCTATGCCTTCGCAGAAATCCGAGAGGCGTTGTCCGCTTTGGAGCGAGTCCAATTGATTGTGCCTCCCGATAACGAGGCGCTTGAGTTCCTGGGCTCGGAAGGCGACCGTGCCGCGCGCAATCGTCTGCAGGCACGTTGGTTGGCCAATCAGTGCGCGAAATGGATCAGTGAGAAAGTGGAGCTTCGGCGGGCATCAAGATCGGTGCCGCAGGGGGCTGCCGTCATGCGCGGTCCGGAAGGGGCTCCAGCACAAGTAGTCCTGGGCTCGTTTGCCTTCAGCACGTCAGGCCTTGGCCTGACGCCAGGCAACCCATTGAACCTGATTCAGGCGTCAGAAACGGCCGACGAAGCCGCGCAGCTCGCCCAATGGTTCGATCACCAGTGGGCAGGCCTGCAAGGTGTTGCTGCAACCGACTCCGAGGGTCAGAGCAAAGGGCGCGAAGCCGTGCTTGAAGCACTGCAGGCCCTGGGCGAGCACCGTGACCCCTTCACCATCTACACCGTGATGCTGCATCACTTGTTTCGTGACAGCGGTGACGAGATGGACGAGGAGCGTATTGTCAAGTCCGCCACCGGCATCCGCAATACCGTGGTGTGGAAAAAGCTCTTCAAGTTCCAGCGCGACGGTGTGGTGGGCGCCATCGACAAGCTGAACCGCTTTGGTGGCTGCATCATCGCCGACAGCGTGGGTCTGGGCAAAACCTTCGAAGCCCTGGCCATCATCAAGTACCACGAACTGCGCAACGACCGCGTGCTGGTGCTGGCGCCCAAGCGCCTGCGCGACAACTGGACGCTCTACAAGGCCAACGACAAGCGCAACGTCCTGGCGGCTGACCGGTTCAACTACGACGTGCTCAACCACACCGACCTGTCGCGCGATGGCGGGGTATCTGGTGACATCGAACTGTCGCATGTGAACTGGGGCAACTACGACCTGGTGGTGATCGACGAGTCACACAACTTCCGCAACAAGGCCACGCACAAGGGCAAGGAATCGCGCTACGACCGCCTGATGCGACGCATCATCCGCGAAGGCGTCAAGACCCGCGTGCTCATGCTTTCGGCCACGCCGGTCAACAATCGCCTGGCCGACCTGCGCAACCAGATCGCCTTTGTCACAGAGGGGGAGGACACTGCCCTGATGGAGCACGGCATCGCCAGCATCGAGGCCACGACCCGCAAGGCGCAGGCGCAGTTCAACCGCTGGCTGGCACTGGACGACGCTGAAAAGACACCCACCCAGTTGGTGGAAATGCTGGGTTTTGACTACTTCACCTTGTTGGATCATCTCACCATTGCCCGCTCCAGGCGGCATGTGGAGAAGTACTACGGCACCAGCGAGACCGGCCGCTTCCCCGACCGGCTCCCGCCCATCAACATCAAGGCCGATGTAGACCTTGCGGGCGAATTCCGCGCCATCCGCGACATCAATCAGGAAATCCGTCGGCTCACGCTCGCCAGCTACGCGCCGCTGCGCTATGTGCTGCCCCACAAGCAGGCGGCCTACGACGCCAAGTACAGCACCCAGGTGCGTGGCGGCGAAAGTTTCTTCCGTCAGGCGGATCGCGAAGAAAGCCTGATCCACCTGCTGCGTGTGAACGTGCTCAAACGCATGGAAAGCTGCGTTTCGTCCTTCACCCTGACCGTGCAGCGCCAACTCAAGGATGTAGAGAACACGCTGGCGCGCATCGAATCCCATGCCGAGGCGCTGGAGGAAATCGACATTGCCGACGTCGATATCGACGACCCGGCGTTCGAGACCTTGTTGGTCGGGCGCAAGGTCAAGGTGCTGCTGGGCGATGTGGATCTGATTCGCTGGAAGCAGGATCTGCTGGAAGACCGCAACCGCCTGGCGACCTTGCTGGCGGCAGCCCGCCAAGTGGATGCCGCGCGTGATGCCAAGCTGGCAGCCTTGCGCGACATGATTGCCCGCAAATGCCTTGAGCCCATCAACACGCACGATGGCAAAGCCAACCGCAAGATCATCGTGTTCACCGCCTTCTCGGACACGGCGCACTACCTCTACGCCCAGCTTGCCCCATGGGCCAGGGATACGCTGGGCATGCATGCGGCGGTCGTCACCGGTAGCGCCGGCATCCAGGTCACGTTGCCGGGCCTGCGCAAAAGCATGGGCGATGTGCTTTCGGCCTTCGCGCCGCGCGCCAAGGAGCGCCCGCAAGACATGGCGGGTGAAGGCGAGATCGACTTGCTGATCGCCACCGATTGCATCTCCGAAGGGCAGAACCTGCAAGACTGCGACTGGCTGATCAACTACGACATCCACTGGAACCCGGTGCGCATCATCCAGCGCTTCGGGCGCATCGACCGCATCGGCTCGCCCAACCAGCGCATCCAGCTCGTGAACTTCTGGCCCAACATGGAGCTGGAGGAATACATCAACCTGGAGCAGCGCGTCAGCGGTCGCATGGTACTGCTCGATGTCTCGGCCACGGGCGAAGAAAACCTGATCGAGCAGCAGTCCGGCAACGCCATGAACGACCTGGAGTACCGGCGCAAGCAGCTGCTCAAATTGCAGGACACGGTCATCGACATGGAAGACCTGTCCACTGGCGTGGCGATTACCGACCTCACCCTGACCGACTTCCGCATCGACCTGGCGCAGTTCCTTAAAAGCCACCCCGGCAAGCTGGACACCCAGCCGCTGGGTGCTTATGCGGTCACCACCACGCTGGATGTCGACATTCCGCCCGGCGTGATCTTCTGCCTGCAAGCCTGCGGTGGGGCGACAAAGACCGCCACATCGTCCGACTACCCGCTCGCGCCGCACTACCTGGTGCATGTCGGCGATGACGGTACCGTGTTGCTGCCGTTCCCGCAGGCCAAGCGCATCCTGGATCGCCTCAAGCGCTTGGCGCTGGGGCGCGAACGGCCGGATGACAGTGCCTGTGCGCGCTTCGACAAGGCAAGCAAAGGCGGCGAAGACATGCGCCACGCCCAGAAGCTGCTCGCAGCGGCTGTGGCATCCGTCGCCGGCAAGCAAGAGGAACGGGCCGTGGCCAGCCTGTTCACGCCCGGCGGCACACACGCCATGAAAGGCGAGTTCGCCGGCAGTGGCGACTTTGAGGTGGTGGCATTTCTCGTCGTGCTGCCCGATGAACAAAGTATTTGATTACAAGGACCCGCATGAGCTTTCGCACCGCCGAACCCGCATTGAAAGATGTCCTCGATGGAATTGCATCGGGGCAAATCCAGCTTCCTGACTTCCAACGCGGTTGGGTGTGGGATGACAACCATATTCGGTCATTGATTGCGAGCCTCTCGCTGTCCTACCCGATTGGCGCAGTGATGTTTCTGGAAGCAGGCGGTGTGCCGTTCAAACCTCGCCTGTTTGCCGGCGTCAACCTGCAGCCTGCGCCTGCTCCAAAAACCCTCGTACTTGATGGTCAGCAACGCTTGACCTCCATGTACCTGGCGCTGCGCAGCGGCCAGCCCGTGCCGACACGCACGGAGAAAGGCGCGAATATTCGCCGCCTGTACTTCCTTGACATGACCCAATGCCTGGATGAGTCGGCAGACCGGGAAGACGCAGTTCTCTCGCTGCCGGAGACACTGCAAGTCACGTCGGATTTCGGCCGTAAAGTCGATCTGGATGTCCGCACACCTGATTTGCAGTACGACCAGCGGCTCTTCCCGGTGGCATTACTCTTCGATATTCAAGGTTTTATGGCCTGGGAAAGCGGCTTCAGCGCGCACCATCAGTTCGCAGCGGAAGCCATGCAGTTCATGCAGCGGTTTCGTAACGAAATCTGGCTGCGCTTCCAACAGTTCAAGGTGCCTGCCATCGAACTGACCCAGGACACGCCGCGCGAAGCCGTGTGCCAGGTCTTCGAGAAGGTCAATACCGGTGGCGTGACGCTCACCGTCTTCGAGCTAATGACGGCAACCTTCGCGGCCGATGAATTCAACCTGCGCGATGACTGGGAAGCTCGGCAGGAGCGACTGACGGCCAAGCACGACGTGCTCACGGCGGTGGACGGCACCAGCTTTCTCACCGCAGTGACCCTGTTGGCCAGCTACCGTCGACACAAAACGCATGGCACATCCGTCAGTTGCAAGCGTGCCGACGTGCTGAAGCTGCCGCTGGCGGACTTCAAGGCGCTGGAATCTGATTTGGAGAAAGGCTTCAAGCGGGCAGCCGAGTTGCTGGCGGAGGAAAAAATCTTCGACGACCGAAGCCTGCCTTATGCCACGCAACTCATTCCGTTGTCGGCCATCTGCGCTCATTTGGCAGACCGCACCACGCAACATGGCGTCAAACAAAAGCTGCTGCGCTGGTACTGGAGCGGCGTTCTGGGTGAACTGTACGGTGGCGCCAACGAAACCCGTTTTGGCATGGACATCCAGGATGTGGTCGCCTGGGTCGAAAGCGGCAGCGAACCGCGCACGGTGCGCGACGCCAACTTCGCGCCGACGCGCCTGCTGTCCCTGCAAAGCCGCCTCGCAGCCGCCTACAAGGGGCTGGCCGCCTTGCTCATGAAACATGGCGGCCGGGATTTCGTCAGCGGTACGCCGATTGACCTCAACACCTACTTCAACAACGCCATCGACATCCACCATGTGTTCCCCCGTGCCTGGTGCGAAAAGCAGAAATTGCCCAAGGAGAAATGGAACAGCGTGGTCAACAAGGCCCCTCTGGCCGCTGGCACCAACCGTTTCATCAGCGGTGATGCGCCCAGCATGTACCTCGCCCGCATCCAGAAAGCCAAGCAGGTGGCCCCCGATAGCCTGGACGAGTTTCTGCTCTCCCACGTGATCCCGGTGACCGCGCTGCGCTCTGACGACTTCGATGCGTTTATCCGCCAACGCGCCGCCGCACTGTTGACGCTGATCGAACAGGCCATGGGCAAAACCATCGCCGGGCGCGACAGCGAAGAAACGGTCAAGGCATTTGGGGCGACACTCTCGTCATGAACAGGTCGGATGTCGTCAGTGCCCTGAATCTCCCGGATAGCGCACGGGTGGACCAGCGCGTGCCCAAAAAGCTGTTGCTGGAGAACGGTGCGCCCACGGCGTCCGACAAGCGCTTGATCACCGATGCCATTGAAGACATCCAGTGGCTGGCCGCCCTCAAGCCCAACACCATCGGCGTGCCCGAGTACCGCGATACGCAACGCGAGTACCTGGAAATCGCGGTGCTGGCGGTCACCTTGCGCGGTGCCATCAAGCCCACCAGTCTTTCACGCCTGGTCGAATTGGTGCATCGGGCCGTGCCTTACCCGGTGCTGTTACTGCTGGGTGAAAAGCGGGCTGAAGGGCCAACAATGACCCTCTCGCTGGCGCATAAGCGCTGGGCGCATAACGAGGCGGGCAAGATCGTGCTCGACGGTGACGTGGTGTCGGCCTCGCTGTTTCAAGCAGCCGATGGCTCACCTGGAGCTGATGCGAAGGCGACGTCCCACATTGAGCAGGGTTTCATGCAGTCGCTTGCGCTTGCGCGTCAGCCCCAGGCTTCGCTACATGCCCTCTATCAAGGCTGGGTCGAATGCGTGCAGGCCCTGCACGCAGCGCGAAGGACGGGAATCTATCAAACCGCTGCAACACCCGAACAGACCGCGGCGCGACGACAGGCATTGATCGATTGCCAGCGGCTGGAAGGCGAAATCAGTCGCCTGCGGGCCGAGGCGGCCAAAGAAAAACAACTGGCGCGCCAGGTGGAACTGAACCTGACGCTCAAGCGCATCCAGTCCGAACTGGCCGCTGCACAACAACAGCTTTGAAGATTGAACGAATGACGGAGAAGACCATGGAAAAACTCACGGCAGCCAGCCCCGAAGCCCAGTCCGCCGACTTGGTGGCGGCAAATATCGAACAGCTCAAGGCCCTGTTCCCGGAATTGATTACCGAAGGCGCGGACGGCGTGGCGGTGAATGTGGACGTGCTCAAGGCGTTGGTGGGTGATGCCAGCGTGACCGACGCCGATGAGAAGTACGGCCTCAACTGGCACGGCAAACGCCGCGCGCGGCAACTGGCGCTGACGCCCAGCACCGGCACCTTGCGCCCCTGCCCGGAAGACAGCGTGGACTGGGAGACCACCCAGAACCTGATGATCGAGGGCGACAACCTTGAAGTGCTCAAGCTGCTGCAAAAGAGCTATGCCGGCAAGGTTAAGCTGATTTATATCGACCCGCCGTACAACACCGGCAAGGATTTTGTGTACCCGGACAATTTTCAGGACAACATCAAGAACTATCTGGAACTGACCGGACAGGTAGAAGGTGGGCAGAGAATTAGCAGCAATACCGAGGCCAGCGGGCGGTTTCATACCGACTGGCTGAATATGATGTATCCACGACTTAAGCTGGCAAAAAATCTTCTTCTCGATAGTGGATTAATAATTATCTCCATTGACTCTTCTGAAGCCACTAACTTGCGGCTAATTATGGACGAAGTTTTTGGTCAAGAGAACTTCATCGGCTTACTGCCGACTATCATGAATCTGAAAGGCAATAACGATGCCTTCGCTTTCGCGGATACTCATGAATTTACAGTTGTTTATGCTCGGAATAAAGAAAAATGTGTGGTTTTTCAACTTCCAGTGTCAGAGGAATCGCTAGATGATTGGCTGGAAGATGAGCGTGGCCTCTACAAGCGCGCTGACACTTTAAGGCGGACAGGGCAGGATGCATCGAGGGAGCGCCGTCCTAACGGGTGGTTTCCAGTCTTTATTGACGAAAAGGGTGAAGTCTACGCGACGCTTGATGATGAGCCTCGCTCAGGTTCAGATTTAACTCTATGGCCAGTTTCAGAGGCAGGCGAAGAGCTCTCTTGGACGTGGAGCAAAAAGAAAATAAACGATGAAAACTTTAACTTGATTGTTGTTGAAGGTAGGTCAGGAAAGAATATCTACAAAAAACAACGAGCCACTCTCGGCGACCTCCCAACCAGCAAGCCCAAATCGATTCTCTACAAGCCTGAGTACAGTAGTAGTAATGGAACGGCCGAAATTTCATCGTTGCTGGGAAGCAATGTGTTCGATAGCCCTCCAAAACCTCGCTCATTAATTCGTGACTTTGTAACAATTGGTACGTCTCCTCAGGACATCATTCTTGATTTCTTTGCTGGAACTGGAACAACTGGTCATGCAGTAATGGCACAGAATTTCTTAGATGAAGGAAACCGTAGATTTATTCTTGTTCAACTCCCCCAGTATCTCGATCCGGAGGATAAGGGGCAGAAAAATGCAGCCGAATTCTGCGACCAGATCACCAAGCCTCGTTCTATCGCAGAACTCACTAAAGAGCGCTTACGCCGCGCAGGCACCAAGATTAAGGCTGAAAGCTCTGGCTGGCAGGGCGACACCGGCTTCCGCGTCTTCAAGCTCGACACCTCCAATATCCGCGTCTGGAATCCCAAACCAGACGATCTGGAAGCCACACTATTCGACCATCAGGATCATCTGCTCGAAGGTCGCAGCGAGGCTGATGTGCTTTACGAACTGCTGCTCAAGTTGGGGCTGGATCTGTGTGTGCCCATCGAACAGCGCAATATCGAAGGCCTTCACGTCCATGCCATTGGCGGCGGCGTGCTGCTGGCGTGCCTGGCTGAGACCATCACCCGCGAACAGGTAGAGCCGCTCGCCCAGGGCATCATCGGCTGGCACAAGGCGTTGGCCCCTGCCGGTGACACCACCTGCGTGTTCCGCGACAGCGCCTTTGCCGATGACGTGGCCAAAACCAATCTCGCAGCCATTCTGGAGCAACACGGCATCCAGAACGTGCGCAGCTTGTAAGGGGGCTTGCCATGAAACTGCACTTCGAGCCCAACCTCGACTACCAGATGCAGGCCATCGAGGCTGTATGCGATCTTTTCCGTGGTCAGGAGGTCTGCCGCACCGAATTCACGGTGACCATGAAATTGCCCGATGACGTGCAGATGTCACTGGGCGTGGCGCAGTCCGACCTTGGCGTTGGCAACCGCTTGACCCTGCTCGATGACGAGCTGCTCAAGAATCTGGCTGACATCCAGTTGCGCGGTGGCTTGCCGCCTTCCAGTTCGCTGACTTCGGGCGACTTCACTGTGGAAATGGAGACCGGCACCGGCAAGACCTATGTGTATCTGCGCTCGATTTTCGAGCTGAACAAACGCTACGGCTTCACCAAGTTCGTGATCGTGGTGCCTTCAGTGGCGATCAAGGAGGGTGTTTATAAAACCCTGCAGATCACCGAGGAACACTTCAAGGGGCTCTACGCGGGCGTACCCTTCGATTACTTCCTATACGACTCCGGTAAGCCGGGGCCGGTGCGCAATTTCGCCACGAGCTCCAACATCCAGATCATGGTGGTGACGGTGGGCGCCATCAACAAGAAGGATGTGAACAACCTCTACAAAGAGAGCGAGAAAACCGGCGGCGAGAAGCCCATCGACCTGATCAAGGCAACCCGGCCGATAATCATCGTGGATGAGCCGCAAAGCGTGGACGGCGGCATGGAAGGCCGTGGCAAGGAAGCACTGGACGCCATGAACCCGCTCTGCACGCTGCGCTACTCCGCTACCCATGTGGACAAGCACCACATGGTATTTCGCCTCGATGCCGTCGATGCCTACGAGCGCAAACTGGTCAAGCAGATCGAGGTGGCGTCGGCCACGGTAGAGGACGCGCACAACAGGCCCTTTGTGCGCCTGGTGAAGGTGGAAAACAAGCGCGGCCGCATCAGCGCCAAGGTCGAGCTAGATAAACAGACCGCCACTGGTGTGCAGCGGGCTGAAGTGACGGTCAGCGACGGCGACGACCTCCAGCAGAGCGCCGATGGCCGCGCGATCTATGCCGATTTTCGCGTCGGCGAGATCAACACGGCCAAGGGCGAAGCGTTCATGGAGCTGCGCTACCCCGGTGGCGAGGTGTTTTTGCAACCTGGCCAAGCCCACGGTGATGTGGATGCGCTTGCCGTGCAACGCGAGATGATCCGCCGCACGATCAAGGAACACCTGGACAAGGAGAAGCACCTGCGCCCGCTGGGCATCAAGGTGTTGAGCCTGTTCTTCATCGACGCGGTGGACAAATATCGTCAGTACGATGCGGACGGCCAGCCGGTCAAGGGTGTGTATGCGCAGATGTTCGAGGAGGAATATCGCCGTGCCGCCAAGTTGCCGGCTTACCAGAGTTTGTTTGCCGAGATCGACCTGGAGTCCGCCGCCGAAGAAGTGCACAACGGTTATTTCTCCATCGACAAGAAAGGCGGCTGGACTGACACCGCCGAGAACAATGCGGGTAACCGGGAGAATGCCGAACGCGCCTACAACCTGATCATGAAGGAGAAGGAGAAGCTGCTGTCCTTCGGTACGCCGCTGAAGTTCATCTTCTCCCACTCCGCCCTCAAGGAAGGCTGGGACAACCCCAACGTGTTCCAGATTTGCACCTTGCGCGACATCCAGACCGAGCGCGAGCGCCGCCAGACCATTGGCCGTGGCCTGCGTCTGTGCGTCAACCAGGATGGCGAGCGGGTACGCGGCTTTGAGGTCAACACCCTGACCGTGGTGGCCACGGAAAACTACGAACAGTTTGCCGAAAACCTGCAGAAGGAAATCGAGAAAGACACAGGCATCCGCTTTGGCATCGTGGAGCAGCACCAATTTGCCGCCATTGCCGTGACTGGCGCTGATGGGCACGCCGCACCGCTGGGCATCGAGCAATCAAAGGCACTGTGGGAGCACCTGAAAGCCGCCGGCCATATAGATGCCAAAGGCAAGGTGCAGGATTCACTGAAAACGGCGCTGAAGAACGGCACCTTGGAACTGCCGGACGAGTTTGATGCGCAAAAGGCCCAGATTGCTGAAGTGCTGCGCAAGGTGTCGGGCCGGCTCGATATCAAAAATGCCGATGAACGCAGGCAAGTGCCGCTGCGCAAGGGCAAGGATGGCAAGGCCGTTTATCTGAGTGACGAGTTCAAGGCACTGTGGGACCGCATCAAGCACCAAACAACGTACCGCGTGCAGTTCGATAACGCCAAGTTGGTGACGGATTGCATCGCAGCGTTGCAGAAGGCCCCGGTGATTGCCAAAGCACGACTGCAATGGCGCAAGGCCGACATCTCTATCGGCAAGGCGGGTGTCGCCGCGACGGAGAAAGCGGGCGCGGCGACCGTGGTGCTGGACGAGGCGGATATTGAGCTGCCGGATTTGCTGACCGACCTTCAGGATCGCACCCAGCTCACCCGGCGCACCATCGTCAGCATCCTGACGGGAAGCGGTCGCCTGAACGACTTCAAACGCAATCCGCAGCAGTTCATCGAATTGACTGCCGAAACCATCAACCGCTGCAAGCGCTTGGCCCTGGTCGATGGCATCAAGTACCAGAAGCTGGGTGACCAGCATGTCTATGCGCAGGAGCTGTTCGAGAAGGAAGAGCTCACCGGCTATCTCAAGAACATGCTGCTGGATACCCAGAAGTCGATCTACGAGCACGTGGTGTACGACTCGACCACTGAGCGGGATTTCGCCGATGGGCTGGAGAAGAACGACGCCATCAAGCTCTACGCCAAGTTGCCAGGCTGGTTCAAAGTGCCCACGCCGCTGGGCACCTACAACCCCGACTGGGCCGTGTTGGTGGAAGAAGACGGCACTCAGCACCTGTATTTTGTGGTGGAAACCAAGAGCAGCCTGTTCACCGACGATATGCGCGACAAGGAAAGCGCCAAGATCGAATGCGGCAAGGCGCATTTCACTGCGCTGGAGGGCGGCGAGAACCCAGCCCGGTATGTGGTTGCGCGCTCGGTTGGTGATCTTTTGACCGAGGCGGCAAAGGGGTAGGTTCTGCCGTCGCGACGGCACGATAAGTTTTCGTCATGCACACGAGCGGACACCGTAGCTTTGAATAAAGGAGTTTTTATATGAGCAATATCCCATTCGACCCGTCGAAATTCACGGCACCGAAAGCGAAGCCTCTACCAGTCGTGCTTCTTCTCGATGTCAGCGGCAGCATGAGCGGAGAGAAAATCCGCAATGTGAATGATGCCGTTCGCGATATGTTGGATACGTTCAGCGACACCGAGAACGGTGAAACTGAAATCCATGTTGCGATCATCACTTTCGGTTCTCAGGTAGCGCTGCATCAGCCGCTTGCCAGCGCCAGCGATATTCATTGGCAGGACCTTTCAGCTGGCGGCATGACTCCGCTTGGCACGGCATTGCAAATGGCCAAAGCGATGATCGAAGACAAAGATGTCATTCCTTCGCGTGCGTATCGTCCAACGGTCGTATTGGTCTCTGATGGTGGGCCTAATGATGCGTGGGAAAAACCTCTGAACGCGTTTATTAGCGACGGACGCTCTGCAAAATGTGACCGTTTGGCAATGGCGATAGGCGCTGATGCTGACGAGGCGGTACTTGGGAAATTTATCGAAGGCACCTCGAATCGCCTCTTCTACGCAGAGAACGCCAAGCAGCTACGTGACTTCTTCAAGTTTGTCACCATGTCGGTGACCATTCGCACGAAGTCACAGACGCCAAATAATGTACCTGAAGCGAGCACCATTGACATCCAGCCGGCCACAATCGAAGCACGCCAGGATAAACAGAACTCTGTGACACAAAGTTCTTCGACAGAAGATGGAGGGTATTGGTAATGGCACAAGCAATCGGCGATCCAGAAGAACTTGAGCGCTTCGCATATTCGTTACAACAATTTATTGATTCGCTCAACGATGCTGTCGGCAATCTTAACGGTGCCTTTGCTTCACTCGGAGACACCTGGCAAGACGAAAAGCGGGCGCGATTTGAGGAGGATTACAACGCGCTCGTTCAGCAGTTGCAACACTTCAACGACAACGCGTCTGAGCAGGTTCCATATCTGGCAGCGCTCGCGGCGCGGCTGCGGGATTATTTGCAAAGCTAAGGGCAGCGAGGTCGCAATGGCACAAGTTTCAATTGGGCAAGTGGAGAATTTGGAAGACCTCGTGCGCGATCTGCAGTCAGTGCGCGAGGCGCTAGAGGCCGCATGCCGCGAACAAATTGCTGTTGCGGAGCAGAAATGCGCAGAGGCTCGTGAAGAAGCGCAGAACAGCGCAAGCATGTTGGAAAGTGCCATCCAGCAGGAGCAAGCCGCCACGCAAAATGTTGACGGCGCTGAGCAAGCGCTCGATAGCAGTCAGAGCTCGCTTTCTTCCGCCGAGTCTGCGCTATCTGCTTGCCTTGCTCAGCCGCACGATGACGATGGACGTTGCCCGGACTGCTCCGGCGAGGACTCTGCCGTGGCTGAAGCAGAAGCCGCTGTTGAGCAGGCTCAGAGCATGCTGGAGCAAGCAAGAGCAGAGCTTGAGGTGGCGAAAGGAGATCGCATATCCATGGAGCAGCGCGTGGATCTTGCGAATCAGGCCGAGGCGATGGCGGAACATACCCTGGAGCAGACCCTACAAGCATGCAATGCGCACTTGGCAACTGTCGATCAGGCGATTGAAGCTGGCACTGCACGCTTGATATCCGCGCAACAAGCACTGGATGCTTATCTCGCGACAAACCCGTCCGCTGCGCAATTCCATGCTTGGTTGAAATGGGACCCTGCCAAAGATGGCCGCCCTGTGACTCCGGATATGTTGCGAGACCGCATGAACCTATCGTCAGAGCAGAGACGATTGCTTCAGGAATATCTTTACGACCGTGATCCAGCGTATCGCAAGCAGGTCGATAAATTTCGGAACCAATGGGTAGCCGCCAAGGGTGATGCAGAGCGAAACATCGTCGCACGTAAGGCACGGATACACCTGAGCGGTGAATTCGGGGAGCAGATAGTTCGGCACGCACTTGCGCCACTTGGCGGCCGGATCGAGACGCAAGGGCGAACCTTTGTGGGCGATAACGGACGCTACACAAAAACAGATTTGATAGTCACTGACTTGCGGGTTCCGGTCATTCTGGGACGTGGTGAGGGCATGGGGGCTCCTGTGGGAGGCTCGATGGCATTCGAAGTGAAATGCGGCAAGGCGGAATACCTCTATTCGCAGAAAGATCACATGATTTTTCAGGCCGAAGGGCACAAGCAAGCAGACGCGCAATGCACTCTTTGCTCACGAGACATCCACGATTTGCCAGAAGAAAAACAGAAAGAACTGCGCGATGCCCTGCGCGAAGCTGGCTCACCGATGGTGGGAATGCTGCCAAGGAAAAATGAAATAGATCAGTCCTGTCTTGATTTCATCCGCCAAAACGAGGAGGAGCAACCATGAAAATACGTTTCGCAATTATTAGCCATGACCTTCTCGCGCAAGTTCGAGCTGAGGTTGATGTCCTCCTGCATGCAGTAAATGTCGGAAATATGGACGGTGTGGATGCGTCCACCGCACGCCTCTTGGAGCTGACAGTTAATTGCAGATCGATTGAGTTGTCCGAGCAAGAGTGGCGCGCATTTCTAAGCGAACTCAGGGCCAAGAGCCCGGAGTTCGAATCGAGCTACCTTTTGCCTGGGACTATTTGCGCACCCCTGTTTCCCAAAGTCTCGGTAGCTGACCACTATGTTCTCGAACTTCCAATCGATGGTGATATGGAAGAGGAGGAAGCTGATGTTTGATGAGGCTTTTGGAATGGCTGCGATGTGTGCTGGAAAATTTCGCGAGGGAGTGCGTGATACGTTCGGCGCGTCCATTGTTGCCGATGTACTTGATCCGATTCTCAAGGAAGTCGATTCACTCTGCATTTTCAATGCTGCTTTTCAGCAACAATCGCTCGCCATTGATCGAACTTTGAATGACGTTCGCGAGCTTCAATTCAAAGACAGCGGGTGGAATCAATGAGTGGAAGCGCAAAGGATTTTCAGAGCATCATTTCCAAGCTACACAAGGCAGTTGCGGACTATCAAGAAGGTTGTGCGCGCATCGACCGCGAATTCGATACCACCAAAAAAGCATTAAGCGAAGACCAGGAACGCAATCGAAACATAAGGAGGTCGAATTGGCAGGCAGGTTTTTCCAAAGAGTGGGAAAGAAATGCAACTGCTATAGCGAACGCAAGCTCGCAGCTCAGACAACAACAACCTGCCTTCGTGGATTTTTGTGTAGATAAGCCATTGATGGCATCAGAAATTCCAGCAGGTCTTGTGCTTGGCACGGAGCAAGTCTCTTTTGAGAAGCTATCTTGTCAGGCCCCTAAATTCATCTCATTCCCCTTATCCAGTGCTCTTGTTTTTTCACAAGGCGATGCAGAGCAGAAACGCCTCGTGCATTGTCTCTTGTTACGGTTGCTGCAGGCTTTGCCAGTAGGTCAAGTAGAGTTGACACTGATTGACCCCCTGCAGCAGGGGCAATCGGTCGAGCCGTTCCGGCCATTGCTGAAGGTAGAGCAATTGGTGCCGCAAGGTCATGTTCTTACTCGTTCGGATGAAATCGAAGCTGCGCTCGGAAAGCTGACGGACGAAATTGAGGAGTTGATCCAGCAGCGGTTCAATGACAAGGCATCCAACTGGTCGGAATACAACGCGATCAACCCCGGCAATTCATTACCTCACAAGGTGGTGGTGCTTTTTGATGTGCCAGAGCAGATGTCGGAAAAATCTCTCTGGTTTCTTGGCCGCATTTTTGAAAACGGTCCACGCTGCGGCGTGCTGCCCATCGTTGCAATTGATGAGCAGCGCATGGAAGACCGGCGATATGAAAAGCTCAACGCCACGCTGAAAAACTCAACCATGCAACTGAATGATCTGTTGCAACGCGCTGGGGCTGGCGAGCTGTCATTCACATACCAGCCGGAGCAATGGCCGCGACAGGATGTGCTGGATGGCTTTCTCGCAAAGCTCGTTGAAGATTGTGCTGCTAAGACGCGCTTCAAGAAAACGATGCCTGATCTCTGGACGAGCTTCGGCAAGGGTGAGACGACTCTTGCTGGCTTTGATATTCCCATCGGCTGGACGACCACAGGCGACTTCGCTCCCCTGAGACTGGGCGCGACGGACTCCGAGCATCATGTACTGCTTGCGGGGAAGACAGGCTCGGGAAAATCCAATCTGCTCCATGTTTTGATTCACACGTTATGCGAGAAATACCCGACCGAGGAGCTTGATCTTTATCTACTGGATTACAAGGAATCGACTGAGTTCAATATTTACGCAACTCCCCCAGTCCCACAAGCCCGCCTTGTCGCTACGGAAAGTGACCCTGAATATGGCGTCACTGTATTAAGGCATCTTGTGGATGAACTGGAAACGCGTGCACGCATATTCAAGTCAAAAAATGTCAACGATTTCAGCGAATACCGAAAATCAAGCGGGATACGGTTGCCACGCGTCCTGCTAGTCATAGATGAGTTCCAAATTCTGTTCTCAGAAAGTCGCCAGGTGGCAGAAGCTGCTGAGCAGTTGCTGTCGAAGCTCTTGAAACAGGGGCGCTCGTTCGGTATTCACATCCTCCTGGCTACTCAGACTTTGAAAGGCATCAACGCACAGTCAATCGGAAGCATCATCACCCAGTTGGGATGCCGTATTGCACTGGCTTGTGGGCAGGAAGACTCCGCAATGATCCTCGGGGGCGGGAATTGGGCAGCCGCAGAGCTGCGCAGCCCACCTGAAGGCATCATCAACAATGCTAATGGTGCCAAATCCGGCAATGTGAAGTTCATGATTCCATTCGCCGGAGAAAGTGAGCATCGACGTGATTTGTTGACGAAGTTGATAGCGCGTACATCTCTTTCTGGGGTGGCTGAAAAAACCAAAATCTTCAGCGGTGCATTCCTTCCGCAGATACCGTCTCCCTTTGAATATCAGACAGCTTGTGCGCATGAAGAAGCTCTTCTTTTGGGCGAAAACCTCGCATTCGATTCAAAACCGTTGACGGTATCACTTACTCGTCGATCCGCGTTCAATGTTCTATTCAGCGGCTACAATGACCACATTCACGATGGACTCCTGTCCGCTACGCTTTTTAGTCTGACTTTCGTCGATGGCTTTGATGAAATCGTGTACTTCAACGCGCGCGGGATCCCCCCAGGAGGAGGATTCTCAGCCGCAGCGCAGATGCTCGGTGCACGCCTCAAGATATTCGACGATATATCCGAGCTACCACTTCAAGCGATATCAGACGATATTGGGAATCGCCGCGTAGCATTGATTATCGATGGCCTGGATTCCGAGAAAGTACTACAGCCAGCCCCAGCGTTTAGATCGCCCAAGCCTGGCGAACCACCTACCCCGGCTGACTTGTTAAAGCGTCTCGCCGAGGACGGCCCAAGAAAGGGGACGTTTGTATTTATTTTTGTTGACCGTTGGCAGCGCTGTGCCAGTGCCTGCAAAGACCTTTTCTCCTTTTTCGAATTGCGCGTGGCGTACTGCATGAATGAAGACGATGCCGGATCGCTTGTGAGTGGCGGTGTTGGTAAGTTCAAAGGTATTGAAAAACCGAGCCGAGCTGTATTCGTAAACAAAATGACGAATGACATCACATGGTTCCGGCCATATGTTCAGGAAAGCACTCAATGAAGAGATTTCTGCTCACGTGGTATGGAATCACCGATTTTCGCGCGTCTCTGGGGTTTGAGAATACCGACGGCCCTATTGCGAGCGCCCTTGCGGGCGCGTCCTACTCGGACATCATTATCCTGGGTTACACCCGGACGGATAATGATGCCAGCGAATTGATCGAGGCACAGAAGACGTTCACGCTTGAATTGGCGTCAATACGAAGCATGGGGCAAGAGAAAGACTGGAAGCTTACTAATCAGTTTGTCTCCAGGTTCGCCAATACCTCTGTCGCACATGAACATTTTGAAGCCTGGCTGAAAAAGAAAGCCGCCGCCCTGGGCTGCAACGCAAGGATCCGTTTAAATAGCGAGAAACTTTACCAGCTCAACGACACCGAAGGTATTTACGCTAGCGCAATGCGGGCGCTGGATGGGGTTGAACAGGAGCCAGGTGAAAAGCTCGTCACGCTCTATCTCAGCCCAGGAACTCCGGTGATGGCCTTTGTCTGGGCGCTCGCGGCGCTGAGCTACCCTGAGCTCAAAAAAAGACTCATAGCATCGTCCATCATTGGCAAAGCACCTGAAGTCATAGCGTTGCCTGCTGAGTGGCTTGAGCGACACAGCTCAAAACAGGCTGCGATCCGAGGCATCTCCAACGGGTTCGATGTGACATTCCATCTTTTTGGTGAGCAACGGATGCCTGCCTTGTTGAGCATCCGGCAATTTGAGTCGGCGCATCACATTTTTGTCAACTCAAAAGACTTCCCTGCTGCATGTATGCAAACCTTTATTGGCTCTCGGGACCTGCATGAACTTACCGTTGACCCCTGGGATGATCGCGCTGTTCACGAACAAATCACCGAGCTGGCAAAGCAATTTCCAGAAAAAACACGAATTGGAATCAATTTAACTGGCGGCACAAAATTGATGTTTGCTGGCGCGCTCTCTGCTGCACGTGAACTGGGCGCTGTTCCGTTTTATTTTGACAGCAAGAATCGTCGCGTCATATTCATTGACAGTGTTCGGCGCGAAAAAATCAGGCAGATTGATTCAATCGAGACATTTTTGCACCTGAATAGCGATGGTTTGGAGATTGCAGGCAGTTCCTTCATGAAGGATATATCGCCAAGTCGCCAACTTCTGACCGAGACCCTTTGGCTGCATCGTGACAAGGTGCGTAGATTTTATAGAGAACTGACCGACTATAACAATGCATTCAGGCCATTCGAGATTTGTCGTGACGGCTTCAATTTCAAGCTGGATGACATGGAGGCAGTATCCGTCCAGGGCTACGGATTAGATCTGAGATTTGAGAAATGGCCTGATTTCGCCAAATACCTATCTGGCGGCTGGTTCGAGGAGTTTGTTTATTTGCAGTGCAAACCCTACGAGGATGCTGGAGTCATTCAAGACTTGCGCATCAATGTCAAGCTGAACTTGAATTTAGAAGAGTCAAAAGGCTATTCGAGCTTCGGTGTTGAATACAACGAGCTGGACATCACATTCACCGACGGTTATTCGCTTTATATCGTGGAATGCAAGGCGGGCAATGTAACGCAAGAGCAGATTATGAAGCTGCAGAACCTTGTGCGCTTCTACGGAGGAATTGAAGGTCGCGGTATCGTTGCCTGCTGTGTTCTCCCAAATACTGAGTCGGTCAAGAAAAAAATAAAAGATGCCAGGCTGATGCTTTGGAGTGGTGCATCATTTTCTGAGCAGATAACGGCAATGATGAACAGCATCACTGAGCGGGCTGAAGCGAGTGAGGCAACGCCATGATGCTCCATTTGGTTTGCGACATCTCCGGCAGCATGAGTGAAGGAGGCAAGCCCTTCATCCTGCGAACCTTGGCCACGACCGTGGCGCAATGGGTGCGGCATGGGTATGGACAGGCGGAAATCCGCCTTTGTGCTTGGAGCAGCGAGGCACGCAGCATCCCGAACTGGAGCGTCACGGACGATCTCCCGGTGGAAATGCTGGTTTGCCATGGAAGCACCAATGGCGAGGCGCTGGTTCAACTGTTGGGTAGCGAGCCGGATGGAAAGGTTCTGATTCTCACGGATGGATTCTGGACAAGAGACGGCGTGAAGACTCTGAGCCGCTGGCAGGAAGGCCTACCGCCGGATACGCTGCGCGTCATCCAAATCGGCGCGGATGCCAACCCGCATCTTTCCAAGGGGCTCAAAGGCGCAAAGGTGTTTGCCGCAGAAGAAGTGCTCGCCGTACTCGATAACTGGCTGCAGGCGGATGAGGAATGGGCATGACGCTTTGGAAAAGTTTTGGGGCAAGCGTTCGCGGCCCGAGCCATATCGCCGAAGGTTTGCCAAATCAGGATGCATGGGCGAAGTTTCACCATGTTTGGGGTGATGGCATCGTCGTGTCCGACGGGGTTGGCTCCAAGCCCTTCTCCAGCTTCGGCAGCCATGCTGCCTGTCTCGCCGTCGAGTTCGCAGCCCGGGCTTGTTGCACCAGTGGTGAAATCGAACACAACGCGCTGTTTAGCAACATCCAAGCTAACTGGCTGAGGCTTGTCGCTCCGCTGGAACCTCGCGATTGCGCGGCCACCTGTCTTTTCGCACTACGCCTGGATGGCGTAATCCACCTAGGGATGCTTGGCGACGGACTTGCCGCTATTGCCAAGTCCGATGGATCAGTCGTTTCGCTGTCGGAAAACAAGACACAAGGCTTCTCCAATATCACCATTGCGCTGTCCTCCAAGGTCTCCGCCAAAGACTGGCAGTATTTGTCGCTGCCGGGGGAGCAGTGCATCGCAGTATTGCTCTGCACTGATGGGGTGGCTGACGATTTGGATAACGCTGACGGGTTTGTGAGCAGTTTCGCCGAAACGCATCGAACCCTCGCGCCGGTAAGTGCCAACCGGCGCATCCACGAGATGCTCGAAAACTGGCCCACGCCCAAGCACAGCGACGATAAAACCCTCGCCTGCCTGTGCAGTGAGGAGGTTGCAGATGAGTAACGCCGAACACCAGGCTCTGAAGCCACTTGTGGATGAATACGACAATGTTCATCAGATGGCCGATGAGCTTGCGCGCGGTGGACAAGGCGTGGTCTATCGCACCAAGGATGCGGATTTGGCCGTCAAGCAGCCGCTGGACGCAGCCGGCCAGCCGGACAAAAACGCCAATCTGCGCGAGCGCTTCCAGCACGTCCGCCTGTTGCCCATACCACGGCGCATCCCCGTTTCCCTGCCACTCGCCATCCTGCGCGACGAGCCGGGCTATGTGATGCGTCTGTTGAGCGGCATGAAGCCCTTCGCCAGTTTCGATTTGGACGGCAGAAGCAAAAAGAAGCTGGAAGATCAAAGCCAAGCCTTGCCCCAATGGCTGACGAAGATTCCTGACAAGGACCTGGCGCTGCGACTGCTGCATTACGCACAAACTGGCTCCACCCGCCGCCGTTCGCTCGCGCTTGCCAAGTGCGCTGCCATCCTCGCCCGCCTGCACAGCGCGGGACTGGTCTATGGCGACATTTCCACCAACAACGCTTTCATTGGCGAAGACGACACCACCGATGTCTGGCTCATAGATGCCGACAATATGCGCCTGGAGTTACCCAGCGGCGGCGTGTCCGTCTATACGCCGGGCTACGGTGCACCGGAGGTAGTGCTGGGCCGTGACCAATCCCGCCCGCGAACCGACTGCTGGGCTTTCGCTGTGATGACATTCAAGCTACTGGCGCTTTGCCACCCTTTCATTGGCAAGAAAGTACTGGAGCCCGAAGATGAAGAAGACGGCTGGGATGCCGACCCTGCGCCCAATGGCACTGCCACCGATCTGAACGAACAGGCATTCGCTGGTTTCTTGCCTTTCGTGGATGACGAAGATGACGATTCCAACGAAGGAGTTGGAGGCCTGCCCCGTGTATTAGTCGCAACAGAAGGATTACGCCGCCTGTTTCAGGAAACTTTCGGTGCAGGACGTGAACTGCCGCACCGCCGCCCGACAATGGCGTTCTGGATATTGGAGCTTGCGAGGGCGGCGGATCAGTCGCTGGATTGCCTCGAATGTGGCATGAGCCATTTCGCCGATGAATACGCGCAATGCCCGTATTGTGGCGCGGCGCGCCCGGCTTTCATTCGCGTCAAAACGCCACGTTGGGAAATCCTGATTCCTGGTGGTGCCACGGAGTTCAGATTGCCGCAGCGGCTTTTTCACCCGTTTTCATTCGAGTATTTCGATAACACAGCATACGAAGCCATGCTGAACTTCGCGGCCAAAACCGCAGTCCCCGTGCGGGGCACGCTGCCTTTCCCGGACAACCTCACCTTTGAGTTCGTGGAGGCCTGCAAATGAAGTTTCAGGACATTCCTGTCAACATCATAACTGTCCGCATCAAGCGGTCTGACAATGTCGAAGCCCTGCAAGAGCAGCCAGTATTCTCGGTAGAGGCCAGCCTATCCCGCGCAGATGAATTTGAAATCCGCCTGAGAGACGCGGTTGTTTTCGTTCGCCCCGTCGCGGCTGTTGACATCCGCCGCCTCAACGCTGAACTTGCCAGTGGGCGTTCCCTGCTTGCACAACTTGAAAACCCTGCCGCCGATGGCAGCATCGAGCTGAAGATCGGTTTTTTCACTGGCGTCTGCCTGGAAATGGGCGATGTTGAAATCGGTGTGGATGAGTATGTGCAAGAAAAGATGCGGACGAAGGGCGAGGCACTTTACAAGAGGCTGGGCGAACTTTGCTGCTTCCAACTGGGAAACGACGCATTTTTCTTCCTGACTGCTGGCCCGGCGATTGATGAAGAACTGAAACCTGTCGGCGAGGACACGCCACGCGATGCAGCTGCGGAGCCGACCCGAATAAACGCTTTCTGTGTTACTGGCGAAGGTATCCGCTTCATTGCCACCGAAAAAGCAATGCCAGGCGGCCAAACCATCTACATCGCCACACGCATAACCAGGACCAAAAAAGAACCCGACCGCGCCCTGCGCCTCGCCAAAGGCCGGCTGCGTTTTGCCGATTGGACACAAGCAGGGCAAGTGCAAACTCTTGCCAAAGCGCAAATGCGCGCTCTTACCCAAGACGACAACAGCTACCTGAAAAAGTGGGATGAATTTGGTGACATGGAGGGCGAATTGCTGCTCAAGCAAGCGCGCGAAGTGGGGGCTTTACAATTCACAGAGATGGCTCAGGAGCGGGATGGAACCGTCACGGTTCGCATTTCACAGGCACTTGACTCTGCATTGAAAGCGCTGGGGAACGGTGCCGTACCTGAAGTCGAGTTGGTGGATGAACTGCCGGACTATTTGAAAGATGAACGCTTGAGCTTCAAGGATTTTGCAAGTGGAATTGAGCAAGCGGAGAAGATCAAGCAGGGCGACGGAAATCGCGAGCAACGTGAAGGAAAGACCTACCTTGATGTCGTCGGGTTTGACCAGGAAACCCGTGTACTTACGCTCAAAATCGAGGCTCTGCCCAAGGAATCCGGCACGCTCATCCTGTCGCTGGCCGGTGAAACCACCCAGATCAAACGGCGTATGGCGGCCCGTCAAGCCATTCTGGAAGGCCGTTCCGCCAATCCACAGCTTGGGCTATTGATTGAGGAACAGGGGCAAATCACACAAGTCCGCCCGCCGCAAAAAGTCCAGTCACTCACCGCATTCGTTCGCAACAAGGTCTTTCGCAATCCGCCAACCGTCATGCAGGAAAGGGCTATTGAGGTTGCGCTGAATACGCCAGATCTCGCGCTTATTCAGGGGCCGCCGGGAACGGGAAAAACCACCGTCATCGCCGCCATTCTGGAGCGGCTGAACGAGATGGCCGACAAGCGCGGCGCGAACATCAAAGGCCAAGTGCTGCTGACCGGCTTTCAGCACGATGCGGTGGAAAACATGATCGAGCGGCTCTCGCTCAACAGCCTGCCCGTGCCGAAATTCGGCAAACGGTCTGGCGCGACGGAAGACGATCTCAGCACCTTCGAGCGCAATCTTGAAGCCTGGTGCAGCTCGCTTGCCACCGAACTGCGCGAGCGCAATCCCCAGATTGCGGAAGCCGAGCAGGAGCGGGAAATAAAAAACCTGTGCCTGCAATATGTCCAAGCCCCGTCACGCGCGCTCGCCGCCAACCTTGCTGGGAAAATCACAGCGCTCGGCAGTGTAATTCTTGGCGAAGACGGCGCTCGGCGGTCGGCGAATTTGGCGAAAAAGCTCGCGCACGAGGAAAACCTCAACGATGGCTCCACCCAATGGCTTGATGCAGCGCGCCGTCTGCGTGTTCGCCATGAAAGCTTTTCTGACGACGGGCCAGAAAGGGCGATGGACGCACTGGATGACCTGCGTGATGTGCTTGAAGAAGACGAACGCAAACTGCTGGACAAAGCCAGTCTGTGGCGCAATGAAGATGGCCCAGCGCCATTTTTGGACAACCTGGTCGCGTTGAAAAAGAGGCTCTTCGCCCGGTTCACCGCTCCACCGATTTTTCGCGTGGAAAAGCAGAACGACGCAGTGCTTGCATTGGCAGAATTCGCCATACAACGCATCAAAAACGCCGAGTATTCGGCTAAGGATAAAAAATCTGCTGCGCTGGCCGAGTTTCTGGCCGAACTGGAAGGCAACCCCTATGGCATGGTAGATGCCCTGTCCGAATACAGTTTTGCCTTTGCCGCCACCAGCCAACAGAGCGTCAATCGTGATATGCAAAAGCGCAAAGGGCTTGTCGGGCGCGACGTCAATGAAAACCAGAAAGGCATGGAATACGAATATGTCATCGTGGATGAAGCCGCTCGCGTTTCACCCCGCGACCTGATGGTTCCGATGGCGCAAGGCAAGCGCATCATTCTGGTGGGCGACCATCGGCAGTTGCCGCATATCATTGATGAGGAGGTAGCACGCCAAATGGAGGCTGGCGAGGCAGCATCGGCCGACGAACCGGCACAGAATGAAACTGACTGGCTCAAGAAATCCATGTTCCAGTATCTGTTCGCCACCCGCTTGAAAACGCTGGAAGACGGCGACGGTATCTCCCGCCGTGTCACGCTCGACAAGCAGTATCGGATGCACCCACTGCTCGGCAGCTTTATCAGCCGCAATTTTTATGAACGCTTCGATCCGACGGAACAATTCGGCTCTGGACGGCCTGAAAGCGATTTCGCCCACAACCTGCCCGGCATAAACGGTAAACCTGCTGTGTGGCTGGACGTGCCAGCGGCGAAAGGCAGACACCAGCGCAGCGGAACCAGTTGGACGCGCCCGGCAGAGGCCACCGTTATTGCCCGCCAATTGCAGGCGTGGATGAGTTCAGATGCAGGCAAAGACCTCTCGTTCGGCGTGATTTCGTTCTACAAGGCGCAGGCCGAACTCATCAAGAGACAACTCGGCAGCATCGCGGACGACGAGAGAAAACTCCGCGTCGGCACGGTGGACTCATTCCAGGGCATGGAGTTCGATGTCGTCTTCCTCTCAATGGTGCGAACCTTGCCGCATAACTGGAAATCCAAGAGCGATGACCGTGAAAAGCAGGCCACAGGGTTGTTCGGACACCTTTGCCTTTACAACCGCCTGAATGTCTCGATGAGTCGTCAGAAGAAGCTACTGGTGGTCGTTGGCGATACGGGTTTGCTGCAAAGTGAACTCGCGGCGGACTTTGTGCCGGGACTGGTGGATTTCCTTCGACTATGCCGCGAGCAAGGAGTGGTGCTGCCATGCTGAAGCTCCTTGATTACGGTAAACCTGCCCCCTTCGGAGGGATCATCGGCAGGCCTCGCCACCTCGCGTGGCCGGTGAACGTATACCGCGTGACCTTGCCCAGAGTTCTTGACGATGGCGATGGCTTGAACGCATTTGAACGCGTCATCCTGAAACTGCTTGAAACTGTCGGCTTGATGAACGCCGATGCGCTGGCGGATGAAACCCGCATTCCAGTCGATTTGGTCAAGAGCGTTCTGCTCCGTTTGCAAGACAAGGACTTGATTGACGACCACCATGCCATCATTGAGCGGGAGCGCGAAGAAGAATGTGCCCCGGCATTCGTTACCGCGCTTTTGTTCCGCGAACTCGCCACTGGAAAAATTCTGCCCTTCCTGCATTGGCTGGACGACAGAAACCCCATGCGGAAAAAGGAAAACGAGGACAAAGACTTCCGGATAATCCGCTGGGATGGTGTCCAAAGAAAAGCGATACCCGCGCCGCGTGATGTAATCAGAACTTTGCGCGCAATGAAAAAGCGCTCGTCTGCGTTCGGCAAGGACACCAAGATGCCCGTAGTCCAGCAGATCACGATAGTCGCCGAGCCCGACCTGCTTCACCTTGACTGCCCTATCGCCATCCAGAAAAGCGATGGCGAATTCCGCATCGCCGACCCATTCGGCAACGGTTTTTCCTTGATTCTCGAAAAATCGTTCGAACAGTTGCTTGAGCAGGAGGAAAGCCTGACCACGTGGCTGCATGGTTGGAAGCAGTCATTGAGCACTCCTCGTCCAGAAAAGCAGGATGCCACGGTCAAAGAGCCGTTCGACAACGATGCCAACCGGCAACGCTACCCGAAGCTCGTCGCCAATTTGCGCCCCTTGCGGAATAGCCCGTTCCGCTCCATCGCCCAAATCCATGCCGCAATCGAATGGGCGCTGTTCTATACCTGCTGCCGCAGACCGGTTGATTCCGTTATTGCAAGGCTGAAATTCACTACGCAAGACCAACACGCAGCCCTGCTTGAGCAGGCCGCGAAAGCCCTCGGTCTTGAGCAGCCGCCGATTGGCTTCAGGCCGATTCGGGAAGGTAAGCTGCGGGAATTTGAGGACGGCGGCGCGTTCCAAGAGACGGTTCTTGCCATAGCTTTGCTTCAAGCGCAAGACGACGCTTTGCATCCCTTGCGCCGTGTTGCGGCCGCGTATTCAGACCTCATCACTCGCCTGTTCGCTATCAACGCCAAACGCAACGAGAAGGGCCACGGCAAGGGCGGCGCAGACGCACCGCAGCAGGCACTAACTGACGATTCGTTCATGCGCGAAGTCGTTCATGCGCTTGTGCCAGGCATCGTGTTTACCGACACGCCTCCTACCGCGCCAGACAAAGACGAGCAGGGTGATGCACTGCTGGATGCCCGCACTAGCATTCAGGAGGAGTTCGGCCACCAGTTGTTCAACCGCCTGGGCGCAAACTTGCAAGACCGGCTGGTTCACGCGGAACGTTTTTTCCAGTCTTGCCATGACGGGGATGACGCTTTGGCCTATGTCCGCGACCTTTATGCCGCAATCCAGTCATCATTTGAGAGAGCTTTGACAGGCAGGCTGCCGTCCGATACCAGTGACGCGCAGCTCAAAGACACGGCTGAACGCAAGGCTGTTGAGGCTGGTTTCTGCGAAGGCTTGTCGGAGAGCCTGCGAACCGTCAAAACATCGGCTGTGCGCCAGGCATTGCAAGGCGGCAGCCAAACGCTCGGGGCTTGCGTTCTTGCATGGCTGCTGGTGAGCGATGCTGATGAACTTGCCGCAATTCATGACACGCAGCCGTCCTTGATCGGCGATATGGCAAACCTTATCGCTCGGCGTGGGCATGGCAACGAGCCGCTGCCATTGCCCAAAGAGAACATCGCACAGCTTCGCAAAGCTGCTTTCACAACTATCAGAACACTTATGGAATCTTGAAAATGAACAGCCCCGTCCAACCCGACACCGAAGCCCAGCGGCTTGCCGATTTGAACGCGCGTGAGAGCTGGATAAACACCAAGGAAAGCGAAATCGCCAGCCGTGAAACCGCCGTGGCTACACGTGAAAGGGATGCGACTGCAGAGCGTCAAGTCATCGAGCAAGACAAGGCCAAGCTGGCGCAGCGCGAGCAGGCCGTCACGCAGGCTGAGCAAAAGTGTGATGCAGGTTTTGCCGATGAACGAGCCGCGCTGAATGATGAGCTGCGTGAAAAGCGCGCCCAGGGCGAAAGAGCAATTGCCGAGATGCGAGAGAAAAACCTTTCAGCGTTGGAGGTTGAAATTTCCGAGCTGAAAGCAAAGCGACTGGGTGCGGTTGCCCATGCCGAAAACGCCGAACGGGAGCGCATTCGGACAGAAATCGCCCAAGAGCGCGATGCATGGACAAAACAACAGGGTGACGCTCGAAAGCAGTTGAATGCAGAGCGCACGGAATTTGAGAAACAAAAAGGCGCACTCTCCGCCTTGCAAAGCGAAGTCGAAGGAAGACAGGCAGAGCTTGAGACTTCAGAGCGGACACTCGAACGCAAAGAACAACGGCTGGAACAGCAGAACCAGAGGCGCAGCGAGCAACTGGACGATGAGGTTGAGAGGCGTGTTGAGGATCGCCGAAAATCGCTAGAGGCTGCTCTGCAATCTGCCAAAGAGGAAAACATTCGACTGCGCGAGGCGTTTAAAACTCAAGACGAACTTCTCGGCGCGTTCGAACAGTTAAAGTTGCAACTTGGTGGCAAAGACCCTGCTGAAATTCTGCGTGCGCTGAACAGCCAGGCTGACGAACTCAAACGCCTACGAGAGGAGCTTGCTACCCGACCTACTGAGGAAATGCGCGAGCGGTATCAAGCCCTTGAATCAGAAGCCAAAAATCAGAAAACACGGGCAGACCAGTTAGAACGGCAACTTTCCACCAATGAGGCTGCGGTCGCTGAAATTGGCGAGCTGCGCCGTCAAGGCTCGGAGCTCAACGCCGAAAACAAATCTCTGGCGCAAAGGGCATCCATCTTCGAGGGAGCAGCCAACGAAGCGCAAGCCGAACTCAAGCGTTTGCGTGCAGCTTATGAGCGCCCTGCTGAAGTTACCGCTCGCTACAAAGAAATTGAGATGCCGCACATCAGTGTGGATAAGGTCAAGCAGCCGGTGCAGCACGAGATCGATGAGCTAACTTGGCTCACTGGGATTGGTAATGCTTGCGATACATACGGACTACATTTCAATCCACGTATTTTGAAAGCTTTTCATACAGCTCTCAAAACAGCGGAATGGTCGCCGCTCACTGTCCTGGCAGGGGTTTCCGGAACCGGAAAATCCGAACTGCCGCGCCTCTACTCGCACTTTGGCGGAATTTATTTCGAGCCGCTGTCTGTCCAGCCTAATTGGGATTCGCAGGAATCCATGCTGGGCTTTTTCAATTCCATAGACAATAAATTCGATGCACAGCCGGTGCTGCGTTTTCTCGCGCAAAGTCAGATATCAGGCCGCGAACAATATGAACAGCGCATTAGACGTTGGCAGAGTATGTCGCCAGATCAGCAAATAGCACTTGACCCTGAGAAGGACAAAGAGCTGATTGAAGCGTTGAAACAAGCAGATTATCCAGGATTGCAGGACGCAGTGTGTCTTGTTCTGCTTGATGAGATGAATCTGGCACACCCTGAGCTTTATTTTGCAGAGTTTTTGAGCAAGCTAGAACTGCGGCGTGGCAGAAAGGGTGATGATGTTCCGTTCATACCGGTGAAAATTGGCGCCGGCATGGAACCCTATAAGCTTCCCCTCGGTCGTAATGTACTCTGGACAGGGACGATGAACCAGGACGAAACCACCAAGTCCCTTTCGGACAAGGTGCTTGACCGTTCCATCATCATCAACTTTCCGCGCCCGACGGAACTCAAACGCCGCCTGAAGCTTGCTCCACTTGATGACAAAAATCGAGGCCCGGCGCTACACAAAACGTCGTGGCAGAGTTGGCTAGCACAGGGCAGCAACTTCTCCGACGATCAAGTCAGCCCGTTCAAAAAATTCATTGAAGCAATCAATGCTTCTTTAGCGGTTACAGGCCGTGCCCTCGGTCACCGCGTTTGGCAATCCATTGAATACTACATGGCCAATTACCCGGATGTCCGTGCTGCACGCGATAAAGATGCGCTTGCCAGAGCTATGCATGTCGCCTTCGAGGATCAACTCGTGCAGAAGGTCATGCCCAAATTGCGGGGTATTGATACACGCGGCAAGAGCAAGACAGAGTGCCTGGACAGGATTCGTGGACAACTCGTTACAGGAATCGGCAGTAACTCATTCAATCTGACAGAGGATTTCGACCTTGCCTGTGATCTTGGCTATGGTCAGTTTATTTGGCAGTCGGCAAATTACCTAAACGTCGGTGACACGGAAACCAATGATAGATCCACGGCCGGTCGAGACTCGGACAATGCTGAATTGCCACACTCCCTTTTTATGAAAGATGAACCAGATTCAGACAAGCGTCATAAAATGTGGAACTTAAAGACACCAGAGCAACGAGATGAGCTGCGCGTGAAACTTGAAGAAAATGCCAGAGCAGGAAGGATTCACGCCAAGCAATGAGTATTACTCTAGAAAAAATCTATACCGACTTCCGTGCCAAAGAAAAACTTGCCAAAAAACTGCTTGAGCAAATGAATTGGTTTGGTTCAATCACGGATTTCGATCCTAAGACCGGCGCGGCTCTGCCGAAATCCTTGTCAGGGTTCCTCGCCAAAGTCGCACAGCCAGAAGCGAGTGAGATAACCCGTGACCGCCTTTGGCGCATAACGGAACACTGCCGCGCTTCTGTCGAGCGATTATTTCATTCTCTCAACGAAAGTCCTCGCCGCGAACACGCTCTACTGCCTGTTCATGCTGTGCGTGAACTGGATGCCAACAGTTTTATTAAGCTGAGTAATCGTCCGGGTCGTACCATTCGGGAAAAACTGGCAGGTAACCCCTACATACAGGCTGTGCGTCGTTTTCAATCCGTCGACCTGCCGGAAAATCGCTTGCTGAAAGCCTTTGCCATTCGCCTTGCGGAAATGCTTGATTTACGCGGTGATTGTCTCGGTCAAGAGGATGAGCTTCTATCAAAAATCTACTTATGGTTGCGTTCTGATGAGGCGCAAGCCATCGGCAATTGGGAAAATCTGCCACCTAACAACACGCTACTAGCACACCGAGATTACCGTCACGTGTGGGATGCATGGCGCTGGCTGCAAACCCTCGATGAGGACATCACCAGCGACCTTTCTCAACTGGATGTCCGCGAGAAAACCATGCGCCTTTGGCAGCAATGCGCGCAAATGTGGCTTGATGGAAAGCATCTTTTTGCTGAGATACCGTTACTATTCGATTATGAAAAGTTTGAGATTCTTCCGTGGACTTCCAAGCCACCTTTGTTCAAGGAAGTGAAGTACAAGATGCCCCGGCATTTGCGACAAAGCGCGAGTGCCGAACCAATTTGTGTTGATATCACAGCCCTGCATCCCCGCTATGCCAGTGGTGACGGAAAAGGAGCGCAGTCGCTGGCGGCCCCCTTTCTTTGGCAGAGGTGGCAGCGCGAAAATGAAACCGTTGACATCGAACTCTTTGGTTCCGATGCCGTTTGGCTGAATCCCGATGCGACCACCATTTCTGCGCCAGATCTGTTTTTCGCCAAAGACAACGCCACTGAGCTTTTTGACCCCGCCGCCCGCGCGTTCACTACTCGGCTACGCGAAGAGTTCAAGAACGATACACTCATCTGGCTTGCGCCTGACTTTCTCAACGATTTCGAGCTTGAAGTCATCCGTCGCAACCTCAACGCGCGTTTCCCGAATGCCGAGCCGTTGCCGCGAAGTGTGGCGGCCGTGTTCGCTCAAGCTGACCCGGCCAAAATCACGGGCGAGGGTTACGCCATCATCGTCGTTGATTCCATTGGCGGCAAGACGACCGCCACCAAGCTCATCGCCAAGCGCGACAAAGACCTGGCGAAACGTCTTCCCATCACCAAAGGCTTTTATTGGGAGCGTTGCCCGCCGGTTGTTATCCCTGGCGAGGAAGCAGAAAGGCTAGGTGGCAGCGGCTACGACATCATCACGCTGGATGCCAACGGGCGGTGGCACGATGCGATCCGCCCGGCAAAGCCCCCATTCATTGAGGCAGCACACCTGAAGCGTATTCCAAACATCGGGAATTTCGCGTTCTGCATCAATTTGATGGAAAGCCCCGTTATGGGCGGAATCCATCTACATGCTTTACAACAACAGGTGGCTGATATTCCACTTTGGCGCGACCAGATTCCTGAGCTTTCAGTCAAAGTGATGAAGGATGGACATCAGCAACGATTCCACCTGGTTTTGCGCGGAACGACAGTCAAACCCATTCGGGGTAAACCCGTCACCATCCCGGTTGATGAATTCTTCACACTGCCCGCTGGCAGGCCGCATTACTCGTTTCCGCTCTATGTCGGCGACAAGGGTGACGACTTCGGTTTCTCTGCTCGTCTCGATTCACCCGCCTTCCCATTGGAAAACAAGGTTGACTGCGAGTTGAACCTGACCTTTGAATACGGCGCGGATGATCCCTATAAACTCGTCTTCACACCGCGCGACAAATCTTTCCCACCCATCCGCGCTACCTGGCGACGCACGGAAGAAATCACCGATGCCCCTGCGCCGGAATATCCGCAGCCAATGACTTGGGCGGAGTTGCAGCGGTTTCCGAAGCAAGACAGTAATAAAACCTCTGATCTGTTGGACTGGGTGGAAAGGGCAATTGAACAGCTTGACCGTGATTTTTACATCCGCCCCAAACAGAGGACGACTGGCACGGTAAACAGAAAGTGGCTGACCGACAAAATAGGCGGGCAGTTTACCTTTGCTACATGTAAATCCACCGATGAGTCTGTATTCATTCATCAGAACAGTTTTGTTCATGAACTGAGCTACGCCGACTTCACTGAGGGGGCAGAAATTTCATTCGAGCTACAGGAGCGCGATGGGAAATTCTCTGGCTGGAAAGTGGCAGGGCCGAGATACAAAGATGAAGTGCGTCTGAAAAACTTTGACGAAGAATCAGCAAAAAATCTGGTTGCCAGTATACGCAAGAGACTTTACTTTCCTGTCATTCAGGTTTGGCGCGATGGGCGCTCGACTGGAGACCGTGAATGTCCGAAAGGGTTTGCCGACGCAATGAAGGCCAGAGGAGAACACCTCGTTGCCCTGCTGAACGAGAGTGGCATTCCTGAGCAAGTAAAGAATGAAATTCGATTTCTAATGGCCTGTATGCACAAGGATGCGCCTGAAAATTGCGTTCAGTGGATAACCGGGCAGGTTGAGGGTCAGAAAATTCGTGACCTGCGAGCCGTCGGCTTCGCGCTTGGTGATGTTTCGCAGCAATGGCAGAAAGATTTGCTATCCCAGCTCGTTGCGAATCCGTCAAATGACGCGCTCAGTATTTTGGCCTATGCCATCTGGCGAGAGCAGCAGTTTGTTGAGAAATTCAGCCTCGCCAACTTGCAGTCCATTCTGAATGCTCTGAACATCATGCTCAACATCAAGCAATATCCGCCCCGGAAAGACGAGTGGACTGCTCGCAACTGGATTCGCGCCACGACAGAACCGCTTGAACTTCTGCTCGGCCTGCTTCGCACCCGTGCATCATCCACCCCCGAAATCAAGATTCTCCTTCAGCCGCATCAAAAAATCACCAAGGAATTGGCCAAGAAAATCGAGCGAGTGACAGAAATTGTCACACTGTCCAACATCAAGCTCTTCTCCCGTGTGAAAATCAACATCCAGAAACCCTCAGGCGACCGCACCCCCGATCTGCTCTACGCGCTGCGCCTGTACCTCACTGGTGACGATGGTGCGAACGCTATTCACATATCTAGTGTTTCTGATGGAAATACTGATGAGACCATTTAATTTTGATAGATGATTTTCATATCTTGATCTTCATAGGCCGGGAAATTTCATTGAAAATAGATATGGGTTATTTGGAGGCGTAAATTCGAAAACCATTTCTGGTTTGATAAGTAAATAGCCATGTAGCTTCCTCGATTTTCTGGCGCCTGTGACTTCGCAAGTCCAGATGTTCAGGCCACTTGGTTGCTTGCGATGCAATTGCAGTCGCTCGAAGCGCTTCTGCACCCACTGCCAATCCTGCAGGTTCTCCTGTTTGGCCAGTTTGCCTACCTGCGGGTGTTCCTGCGCATAGCGCTGGAACACGCCAGGGCTGACCAGGTAGGCGGTGTCGCTCACGGTATGCACCAGCGCTTTCGCATCGTTGATGATGAGCCGCCGCGTGGCGATGCCATGTTTCAGCCACGCCATGAAGTGCTCGCCGGATGGCTGTGTCGTCGAGGACGTGAAGGCCGGTGACGAAGGCGCAGCGGCGGCCAAGGGCGGCTGGGTCGCATCGGGGAGAGTTGCGGGTACTTCGTCCGGGACGGTTTCCACATCCTGATCTGTGGTTGGCGAGTTTCCCGTTCCCACCATCGCCAGCATGTCCGCTATGACGTCGGGGCTGGCCTGGGCCTTGGGTGGAGGGGCTGAGGTGATGCCACTACCCTCCGCTGGCGGAGCGTTTGGATTCTCCAAAGCGGACGTCGCGCCGTTCGCAGAAAGGGTGGCTCCTGCTTCGACATCTTCAACTGCGGTGGGCGTGTCGATCGTCAACGTCCCGGTGAACGGTGCCGGTCGCTCACCAGATTCCCAGATCAGCGCGGGTGCCAGCCGTAGCAACGTAAACGAGTGGCTCCAGCCGGTGGAACTGGTCACGGTCGCACGCCAGATCGCTTTGCCGTCCGGCGTGGGCTGCAACATGCCGTGATCCTGCAGCACGTTGAACACGGCGGTGTTGTTCGCTGGGATGCCGTCGATGCCTTGGGACAGCAGATGTGCCCGAAGCTTGTCCGAGACCGTCTTGCTCACCAGCCACAAACCATCCTCGGTGAGCCAGCCATCCGAGGCTTCGTGTTGGTTCAGCTTCAGCTCCTCCTTGAGCAGGTAACGCAGCCCGTCGAGCAGCTTGCGTTGCAGTGCGTGCTTGGGCGCGGCCATGGCGCGTGTGGGATCGCCGCCCAGTTCCTGGGCCACGGAAGCTCGGTCGGCCTGCACCACCAATTCGCCCAGCACGCCAGCGTGCTCGTACTGCCCGGCCAGGACGTAGAGCAGCGGTGCCCACAGCGACGGATAGCAGCTGAGCCAATCCAGGACTTCACGGTCAAGCAGTTGCCGGTAGAGCAAGCCTGTCGCGGCGCTGTGGAGCCGGTACTCGCGATCGTCTCGGTAGCGGAAGCGGTATGGCTGGCACAGCGGGCCGTGCCACGGATGCCAGATCGAGCCGTCGGCCAGCTCGACGTGCAGATCGACGGCGATCTTGCCGATGTCGTGCAGCAGTGCGGCGTAGGCGACGGCAGCGGTCCAGGCTTCGGCTTGCGCAGCCTGATCCTCGGGGTTGGCGCCGATGGGCAGCAGATGAGACTGGCGCAGCTTCAGGCTGTAGGCGACGATTTCCAGGCCGTGGTCGAGCATGCCGCCTGGGTAGGCATGGTGATGTGCTTCGGATGCAGGGAAAGCCTGAACCAACTCGGCATAACGTTCCATCGGCGTGCGGTACAGCGCGGCGAACTGCTTGCGCGAGAGCGAGGTGCGCTGCCAGATGTGTTCCAGCAGCTTCTGCCGGCGCGGTGTCGCCAGCAGCGATGCGGCCGATTCCGGTTGCAGCAGCCCTTTCGGGAGATCGGTGACGGGTGCAGGCGACGGAGCGGCAGCGACCGGAGGCCGTTTCCGCTGGAACAGAGAGAGCATGTGGGTGTCCTGGTGGCGGGCAAGCGGGCGGCCTTTTCGCCTTTTCGGGTAGGGCCTTTCCCCTTGCACCCCATTCCCTTGCCGTTTCGGCCCTTTGGCCTTTAGAAGCCTTTGGATATAGAGCGGTGAGCATTGGTTGTCCACCGTCAATGCGGGTATGGCGGGGCCGGATTGATGCAGGAAGGCTGGCTGTTCCCACCCTACGATGAGATTCATTGTTGGATGCTGGAGGACCCCGGTGAGACCTTTCATTGACGAGGTAAGGATATTTCCTTACAATACGGGCATTGCGATCAAGAGAGCCGCCATGCCTGCCATTCACGAAGTTGCCACGCTGACCTCCAAAGGCCAGATCACACTACCCAAGTCCATCCGACAGGCACTTGGGGCCGATACCGGCAGCAAGCTTGCGTTCGAGCTTCGTGGCAGTGAGGTCGTCGTGACCCGCGCCGATGCCGAGCACGAGGACCCGGCCATTGCCGCGTTTCTGACCTTGCTGGCCCGCGACATTGAAGCGGGTCGGAATGTGCGCGGCCTGCCCGAGAATCTGGCTCGCACAATGCTGGAGCACGCGGGGCACAAGGTGGACCTGGGCGATGATTTCGATGAGGACGTGGAAATCTGATGCAACAGCATGGCTGGACACTGCTGTTCCACGACAACCTGATCGAGCAGTTGATGAAGCTGCGCGCGGCTGTGCTGCGCGCCCAAGGCAACGACCCGGAAGGGTTCGGATCGAACGCCAACGTCAAGTTCTTCCGGGCCTTGACCCAGTTGATACAAGACGTGATACCGAGTGACCCGGCGCGCGATGAGTACCGGCAAGGCAACACCATGGGGCCGGCATATCGCCACTGGCGGCGGGCCAAGCTCGGAAGGCGATACCGGCTGTTCTTCCGCTACGACTCGAAGGCGAAGGTCATCGTGTACGCCTGGGTCAACGATGAACAGACCCTGCGGTCTTCGGGAAGCAAATCAGACCCGTATGCCGTGTTCGAGAAGATGCTCGGGCGCGGGAATCCGCCGGACGAATGGAGCGCATTGGTACAGGCAAGCAAGCAGGATTGGAGCAAACTGGAGTAGTGATTTCACATATAGCAGGTGACGACCATGAACACGACGACCCGCATCAGCACCGCAGAACGCCTCGGCCGTAGCTTTGGCCGTGGATGGCGCGCCTATGCGCGTGGCGAACGGCGGGCGTCGAGCTGGTTGGTGTACAGGGGCGTGCCGGTAGTTGGTGCCACCGTGCTGTTGTGGGTGGTCAAGCTGGCCGTGCTCGGTGTACTGCTCTATTCCGCGTTCTGGCTGGCACTGCTGTTGGTTTGTGTCGTGGCTGTGGGATGGGCAGCAAATCAGAGCCATTCAGACGAAGAGTTCCATTTGCAGTTTCCTACCACCTTGGAAGAACTTCGAGAGACACCGGGTTATGACCCGAATCTCTACAACGACACATCTCATGAGATGTACAAGGATGATGACTGACACTCGGCTTGAGCGTGCGTCACTTCAACTTCCTTGACATTGCGCCAGCTCCTTTTCCACCGGCAGCGCCTGCGTCCCTCGTACCTGCTGAGAAACTGTTTGCGATCGTTCCAGCGCGGATTCCGGCCCAGGTCAGCGCACCGATCCAAAAGGTGGGCAGCACGATGAACATCGTCCCCATAACGAAGTTCAACAACAGGTCGCCAAAGGCGTTGTTCAGCCCCACCAGTGGATCGAAGTTGGCGTGTGGCCGGTTCCAGCCGAAGCCCCAGCCATAAAGCGCATCGAGGATGGTGCTGTCGATCCAGCGCGCGAGCTGGAACCAGAAATCGACGAAGAACAGCGCGAACTGCACGACGCTCACGGTAACGACCGTCTTCAAGTCATAGGTGCCCACAACCAGCACCAGCGGGATGCAGATGACCAGCGCCATCTTGAGCAAGCCGAGCACCATGGGCAGCGCTTGGCGCACCACGTCCATGGCGGGAAACGCGGCAATCGCGCCGACAGCCATGCCGACGTCGCCCGTGGCCCGCGTCACGATGTTTGGCAGGGTCTTGTCGATTTGGCCGCCGTAGTCCGTATAGACGTTGCCCTGGTTCAGTTTCTGCTGCCGCGGCGAGGCGATGGTGCGGATTACCGAGTCGTCCACCTCGGCTCGGCTCAGAAAGCCGGCCCAGCCCGCCAGGCGATTCAGCAGGCTTGGGTCTACCTGCCCCAGCAGGCGTGCGCGCAGGCCATTGCTGCCATCGGCCCACCACTGCCTGCAGGACGGATAGCCGCCACCGCTGGCCACCTGCGCAAGCCCGGCATCACGGTTGCTGTCGTAGGGCCAGTCATCGCGTGGTGTGCTGGAGCGATAGCTGTCGTAGTAGCCGCCGGTGTCCGTGAAGAAGCGCGAGCCGATCCAGGTCACGTCGTGCATTTGTGTCTCATCGAGGTCCGGGCGCTGCATGAAGAGCTTGGCGCGTGCCGGTCCGTAGCAGTCCCGCGAGAAATCCGCCACTTCCTGAGCCAATACCGGGTCGTCGATGCGCGTCGCGTCGATCTCCATGCGCATCTGCCGCAAGTCGGTGCCGCAGGGAATCGCCGCCACAGAGGCACCGGTCACTGCTCGCGAGAGTGTGTGCATAAAGGCCCACCAGACGGGCACCTTCGCCGACTGGTTGTTGATAGTGCTGAAGGACTGCGACCAGCCGGTATCGGTGGGCTGCGGCACGCTGACTTGGCATTGGGCCGAGCGCGAGCTGTCGTAGCGGATGGTGTTGAGATCCACGTCGATGAATGGGATGCCGGCGAACATCACCACCACGATGGCGACGAACACCCGGTTCTCAATGCGCGCAGCCGAGAGCACGCCCTTGTTGCCTTCGTCGGCGCCCTCCGCACGGGCCTTCAGCCATTCCTGCACGATGATGGCAATGAAAGGCAGCGCGAATACGCCGCTCGCCACCAGCACGGCCCAGATGCCGTTATGGACGATCCACGACACCAGCGTCAGGTAGTACTCCAAGTAGTCGGTGGTGAAAAGCGTCATGTCCTCGCCCCTTCAAGCGGCCTGCATCAACAGGCTGGCTTCCAGCGCCACAATGGCGGCGACGCCGGCGATCTCGCTGCGCAGCAGGCGCCGTCGCGCCTGCCTATCAGCCCCGCGTTGGGCCTCACGCGCCAGCAGCCGGCGGCGCATCCAGACCCAGCCGTAGGCTGTCGCGCCGTACAGGCACATCCGCCACACTAGAAAGTAGCCTGCCGTGGCCGCCAGCCACCGCTCCCAGTTGGCAACGCTGCCGACGAGATAAATGCCGACGATGTTGGCGCCCACAGCGGCGGCAACGAGCAACACCGTCCACAGCAGCGCCTTCATCGCGCGCCGGTTGAACAGCCAGCGCGGGCGCAGCCAGCTGGCACGCGACGGGTTCATGGGTTGCCTCCCGGATTGCCCTTCTGGAGCCGGTCGAGGCGGTCGGGAATGGGATCGCCTTCGTAGATGCCACGTGAGCCAGCCGCGCGTGTGCCATGGCGCTGGATGATGGCCATGGGCGAGTTGTTCGCCAGCTCGCGGCGCAGCTCCAGCTCGGTCTTGAGGTTGCGGATTTCCTGGTCGAGCGTGTCGCTCTCGTGGTTCACGGCCTCGACCGCCAACTGGTTCGCCGCGACGTTGGGCTCCTTCTTGCCGGTCAGCAGGGTGCGCTGGAGCAGCAATGCCTTCTCCAGCACCGACGCCAGCGCGACCTCCGAGGCCAGGCGCCGCGCCAGCAGGTCTTGATCCGGCTCGTCGCGCAGCGCCTCGATGACGCCGCGTGTGATGGGCAGCGAGGTGCTGCCAGCCGCACGCAGGTTCTCGAAGGTGGTGTTGCGCGTTCCCGAGACCAGTTCCTGCAAGGCTTCCAGCTTTGCCTCGTACTCCTCCTGGATCAGCGGCGTCAGCCCGACGCCGGGCACCGTTTCGGTCTTGGTGCAGGCATCGCAAGTGCGCTGCACCTGTTCGCCGAGAACCCGTGTGGCCCATTCGGTCGCCTGCTGTGGCGAGGTCCAGGTCTGGCAAGACAGACTCGCGCAACTGGCGGCAGCGATGGACGATGTGTCGGTCACGCTGCGGCCGTTGACCAGGTTGTAGCCTGCGCGGGTGACGTCGCCGACCACGCGGATGGCCGACTGGCCTGCGCCGCCCGCATTGCTACCACCCACCCAAGGCACGCCGTCGTTGCCGCGGCGCGTCTCCGCCTGTTCAATTGCCGACACGGCATCCGTGCTCGACACCGCATCGCGCAGTGCCATGCCTTCGGCCATCTGGCTCCAGCCGAGTTGTCCGCCCGCCGTGTCGGCCATCTTCTCGGCCATGGCACGGCAGGTCAGCTTGGAGCGGTCGAAATCCAGGCGCGCCTGCAGCACGCCGTTGGTCAGCAGGTTGTACAGGCCGGGATCGGCGCGCTGGATGATCAGCGCAGGCAGCGATGCCACCGCGCTGGTGGCGCTCTGGATCACGTTGCTCATGATCTGCTGAAAGCCGTTGGTGACGCCGTTGAGCTGGTTGCGCAGCGTGGTCTGGATGCTCATGTCGCCGCAGATCAGGTTGCTGTTCCAGCCCACGCCAACGCCGATCGAGCGCATGCCGGCCGCGCGGCCCATGGACACCGCGCTGCCGCCGCCAATCGAATACATCACTTCGTCGCCGATCACGGAGCCGCCGGTCTGAAATCCGGCCTGCGCCCACGCCAGGCCGCCGCCAAGAACGAGTGCGCCAGCCAGCAGCCCAGCCAATACCGTGGGACGCAGCAGGCGGCACGCCTTGGTGGAGAGGTTTGTCAGTTCAGGACGCTTCATCGCCGTACCCTCATTGGAAATCGACGCTGCCGAGGAATACCTGGCCGCGACGTTCGCAGCACGCATAGGGCCGCCACAGCGCCCAGGCGTAATCGCCCTGCTGCGCCTGGGTCAGGAAGCCGCTGCGCGGGAACACCGTGCAGGACGAGGACAGGACGGGCGTGAGTTCCTGCCACTTGCCCGTCGAGGCATCGCCTTCCATCAGCGCGCCGGCAGGCCAGTAACCGGGCCGCGAGTTGGCGAGCAGCGGCTGATAGACGTGAATCTGCCCACGGCGCGTGACGACATCGCCGGCGCGCTGGGCCACCACGGCGCCGGCCTTGTGGTCGTCGGCCTGGTGCAGGAAGCCGCCGCGCGGATAGACGTTGCCCCACAGGTTCATCGTGGTGCGCGCGCCGACCTCGCGCCTGCCCGGAATTAGTGCCTCCGGGTAGGCCATATCCGGCACGTTGTAGCGCCAGGCCAGTGTGTCCAGGGTGCTGAGCAGATACGGCATGAACGCCGTGCCCGCGCCCTCGCAGAAGTAGCCCGACGATGAGACGAACTGGTTGAACACCTCGACGCCGGGATGGCCGATGACGTCCGCGTTCTTGAACTTGGCGAGATTGTTTTCGTGGTCTTCGTTGGTGGTGCCGTCCCCGCCGGCCTGCGCGGATGGGTTGGGCGCGCTCATCGCCCGGACTTCGACCCAAGGGTTCTCGCCGGTGTTGCTGTAGCTGGAGACGACCGCATCGGGGATGTAGTGGCGGACCTTGATGGATGTGCGCACCGTGCAGCCCGTCCAGGTGCAGTAGAGCCAGTAGCAGATGCCGACGACGCGGTATTCGAGGCAGTCCGGCGATGCCACTGAGCCAACGATGGTTGCGGTGTTGAGGGCGTAGCTGCCCGTGGCGCTGAGCAGCAGCACTGAGACCACGCCAGCACGCAGGCGGCGCATCCGCTCGAAGGGTCGGGTCATGGCTGCGGCCTCCGGTGTTGCTCGATGCGCGCGACGGCACGGGCCACGTCCGGCTCGCCATAGACCACGTAACGCTGATCCACCACGACCGCCGGGATGCTGGTGACGCCCAGGCTCCATGCGTCGGCGACGCCCTGGTATGCGGAAGCAATGCGGCGCTGGAGGTCGGCACCGCCGTTGTTCAGACGGCGCTTGACGATGGCCGTGGCCTGCTCAGGATCGGCGGGCAGCTGTGCGGAAAGCTCGGCTTCGATGCGCGGGCCTTCATCCAACTCGATCAACCGCTCGCCACCCATGGTCTTGACCGGGTGGCGGCTGTCGGTGACGACCACCACATCGGCGGCGAAGGTGGCTGGGCTGAAAACGGCCAAGGATGCCGGCAGTGCAACGGCCAGGCCAAGGGTTCGCCAGCCGGATGCGAAGCGGAATAAAGATGCTGGCATGTCGCGTGCCCTGGAAGTTGATCAGAGCCATAGTCGAACGCGAACCCGCTGCCGCCCCAACAAACAATGCGCATCGCGGGCACCCCGCATACCTGTTCGGTGCTGCCGCATGGAAAAAAGCGGAGGCCGAAGCCCCCGCTGTGATCAGTGAACCACGGGCCTTCCTACAAAAGACCAGACTCGGCGAACGAGTACGGTGTGCCCTGACCAATCACGAAATGGTCAAGTACCCGCACGTCGATAAGCGCCAAGGCCGTCTTCAACTGCTCGGTCAGCAAGCGATCCGCATTGGATGGCTCGGTGGTGCCCGAGGGGTGCTGATGGGCGAAGATGACCGCAGCGGCGTTCAGTTGCAAAGCGCGTTGCAGCACGACACGCGGATAAACCGAGGTCGTATTGATCGTTCCATGGAACATCGGCTCCACGGCCAGCACGTCGTGCATGCTGTTCATGAACACGACGACGAATATCTCATTGGGCTCGGCGACCAGCTTCAAGCGAAGGTAGTCCCTGACCGCAGCGGGCCGTTCAAGACGTGGCCCTGCTTTGAAAACCCGTCGCTCCAGCAACACGATGGCTTGCTGGACGATCCAGTCCTCGTTCTGAACAGAAATATCGGAAAGCGACTCCAGGCAGGAGTCATTGATGACGACAGACATGGCGAACCTCCAGGCAGGGAAATCGGAGGGCGCACATGCCCCTGGAGGGCAGGCCCTCCAGGGAATGGAACAAGGTGCATCCATCACCGCAGCAGCGGTGATCGTTCGCGGCCAGGATGCGGGGCGAACGGGTAGCGGTCAGCGCAGCGTGCTGCGCCGTAGCCTCAATGACCGCGGGCTACCTGGGCATGTCGCCGACGACGTCGGCAGGCATTTCCGTAGTGGGTGAAACGACCGAATCCTCAGCTGCCAGCATGTCCATGGCCGACAGCAGTGCATCGCCTTCGATAGGCCCCTGCAGCAGGATCGCCTGGCTGGTCTGGCGATCGTGTAGTCGCAGGGATGGCGTCGCGGTCACGCCGCCCTTGGTGGCTTCCTCGGCCTGAGCGCGAATCAACGTTTCGGGCCGCTCGCTGGCCAAACACTGCTCGACGGCTGGGTTTAGGCCGGGATAGCGCAGGCCCTCGGGCAAGCCCAGGCCGTCACTGCGCGTGTGCGCATAGACCCATTCAATGGCCTGCCAAAAGGCCACATGCCCGCCACTTTCGGCGGCGCACTCGGCCAGGCGTGCCTCGGCAGAGGCGGCCGGTTCGTGCGCGGCCAGCGGCTGGTGCTGCCATTGCAGGGCTACGTCCGCGTTGGCGCCCACCCAGCGTTTGAGTTGCGGAAAGTACTCCCGGCAGAACGGAAATTCGAGGTCGGCATAGAGCGTCAGCGTGAACCGGCCCTGCGCGTTGCCCATTTGCCAGGGCGGCCCGGCCACCTGCGCGGTACTGACCGGCGCGGGAGCCAACGACGCGGGTTCGCTGGGTGCGCGGGACACGAGCCAGATCAGCAGCAGCGCGATCAATCCAGCGGCCAAGAACCAGGGCCAGCGCTTGCGCGAGCGCCGATGGCGGAGCGCCTGGACTGGCATCGGAATGGAAGGATGTTTCGGTTTCACGGCAGTCTCCGGCGGCTATTGCGGCAGGCCCAAGGCCGGCGACTCGATGCCGCGCGCCTGGTCGATCTTCTCGGCCACCTTGAAGGCCGCGTCGAGTTCACTGATGCCGTGCTGTTGCATGAGTTGGTAACGCTCGGCTTTCTCCTCGGGTTCGGTCTGCGCAAGCGCGAGATAGAGGCTCGGTGGCACGGCCCGAAACAGCACTTCCAGGCTCTTGGAGAGGATGACGCCCTCGGTGAACTTCCCGGCTTCCTTGCGCGCCGAAAGCATCACCGCCTTCTGCGCAGGCGAGAGTTCGCGGAAGCGGGCGATCTTCTCCACCTCATCGGGTGGCATCGACAGGCAGATCCACCACTCGATCATGTTGAGCATGGGCTCTGCGGCGCGCGGCAGATCGTCGATGTTTTGTGTGGCGAGCCAGAACCAGGCCCCCAGCTTGCGCCACATCTTGGTGATCTTCACCACGTAGGAGGCGAGCAGCGGGTTCTTGGTGATGATGTGCCCTTCGTCGGTGACGTTGATGATCGGGCGGCCCAGGTACTGATCGCGCTCGGCAATGTTGTTCACCGTGCTGATCAGGCTTATGTAGGCAATGGAGAGCTGCGCGTTGTAGCCCTCGCGGGCATAGGTCGCCAGATCGACCAGGGTGATGTCGGCCTCGGGCCACGGCGAACCGTCGCGGTCGAACATTTCACCGTCCGTGCCTTGGCAGAACATGTCCATGGCGTCGGCCATCTCCAGCAGTCGCACACGCCGCATTTCCGGCAGCGTCGGGTCCTGGCTGCGCGTGCGCAGCGCATTGCGCACATCGCGCGTGAGCACGGTGCGCTTCTCGCCATCCTTGCTGTGGCAGTGTTCTGCGGCATCGAGGATGCACTGACGGATCAGCGAGCGGTCGGCCCGCGTCATCCGGGCTTCTTCCTTGTCTTCGCCACCGGTGATCATCAGCCTCGCGGTGATCTCCAATTCGCCCAGTACGTCGCGCTGCTCATCTGCCTCCATGGCCACAGCATCGGGCGGCAGGTCTTCGTCCAGGGCATCGGCGTCGAGCGTCTGCACGTCGCTGGGCGTCTCGATCAGCCGGCGCGCATCCGCGAACGGCGCCAGGGTAACGCCCGAGCCCGGCGCGAGCTTGACCCGGTTCACGGTCAGGCCCAGGCGCCGGGCAAAGTCGCTGAACAAGCCAAAGCTGTTGCCGGCCTCGACAATGAACAGGCGGGGTCGGTAGATCGCCGTGACCTGATTCAAGAGGTTGTTGAGGGTCGCCGACTTGCCCGAACCCGTCGGGCCGAACAGGAACAGGTGGGCGTTCATCTGCCGGTCCAGGCGGTTGAGCGGGTCGAAGGTGATCGGCCCGCCGCCGCGGTTGAACATCGTGATGCCGGGGTGCCCCGTACCCTGGGCGCGGCCCCACACCGGCGAGAGGTTCGCCGCGTGCTGGGCGAACATCAGTTGGGTGTACCACTTGCGCCGATCCTGGCCGGGGTTGTAGCAGCACGGCAGCCAGCGCAGGTAGCTGTTGAGCGGTGCCACCTCGTCGTCCTCGCGCACCGGCTGCAGGCCAGCGTTGAGCATGACGTTCGCCAGATCCAGGCCGCGTCGGTCCAGTTCCGCCTCATCGCGCCCGCGCAGGTAGAACGCCAGCGTGCCGCGATAGAGCTTGTGCGCGCTGCCGATCAGGGAACGGGCTTCATGCACGTCCTTGAGCGTCTGCTCCGACGCCAGGGTTTCGCCGACCGCTTTCTTGGCCAGGTGGTTCAAGTCCGCCTCAAGGACATCCTGCGGCGTGGCGACCATCGTCAGGCAAAGGGTGGTGTCCTCGGGCATCTGGTCGAACAGCGTGTTGATGGCATCGCCTTTGCGTGTCTCGCCGGTCAGGTGCCCTGTGCCCGGCGGCATGCGCAGGCGGTCGGTGATCAGCACGCGGTGCGGCAGGCCGTCGAAATGCCAGGTGCCCTGCGCCACGTCGGAGCGCGGCTGGCCGAAGAACAGCCGCTGGCTGAAATCCCGCCCGCTCGCCAATTCGATCTCGCCGTCTTCGCCGGCCTCCGTACTGTCGGGGTAGCGCGCCAGCGCATAGAAGCGCTCCCTGTCTTCGGCCCCAGGCCCAAGCAACGTGGGACGCGGGTTGAACCAGCGCAGCAGCCAGTCGTGAACATCCGCAGCCACCATGCGCCGGGCCTGAATGCCGGCGTTCGCCAGTCCGCCGCACAGGCGGTCGCAAACGATATTGAGCATCTGCTCGGGCGTCTGCCCGCGGCGGCTGTTTTGCCCTTGGCCGGTCACGCGGCGATAGACCACCATGCGCACACGCCGGGTCTGGCCGCGCCAGCGCAGCCGTGTGACCACCGTGTCCTCGAACAGACCGCCCGGCTTGGCCACCGCGCGCAGGTGATGGCCGAAGAAGCGCAGGTAGAACTCGGTGAACGCCGTCTCACGGGCGCGCGGCTGCACATAGTCGCGCAGGGTCTGCATGTACTGGTCGAAACTGGGCTCGTCCTGAGCGTAGAGCTGCAGCACCCAGGGGTTCTCATCCAGTTCATCGAAACTGTCCTGCAGCGCGTTTTCCAAGGCATCGCGGGCCTGCGCGAGCCAGCCAGGTTCCCGGCCTTCGGTGCCCAGCGGCACCAGCTCGTAGAACGCCGCCACCGATTGCCCGTCCTCCAGCAACATGGCTTTCGACTGCGCCAGGAACTCCACCCAGGGCAGCAGTTCCACGAACGACGGCGCGACCTCGTACAGCGCCTGCTCGTCTGCCAGGGTCGCCGGCCTGCGGCCTTGCACCGCCGTGCCGGGTTCGGGGATGCCGACCTGGCGCAGTGCCTCGACGTGGCGTTGCCAGCCGTCCGGCTGCTCGTCGTCGTCAGCATCGGATGCGGCCAGCTTCGGCGCGGTCGGCTTCGGTCTGGGGAGTTTCCAGCGCATCAGTAATCCTCCACGCGCTCGCCTGGCATGGCGTACTGCACGCGCTGGTACAGCGGGAACACGGTCGTATAGCCCGGAATCGGCACTGGGTCGGTGCCCGCCAAATGCGGATACACGTACATCACGAGATCGGGGTTGGGCAGGCGCTGGAACTGGCGGTAGACCTCGTTGCGCGCCGTGCGCGTGTAGCGCATCTGCTCGGCAGGCGCGGCCTGCACGTCCATCTCGGTCAGCGGCCTGCGCAGGCTCTGGCGCGCATCGAGCAACTGCCTGCGCGCTACCTGGCCGGCACCACCGCCGCCGTCGCCGGCGTTCTGCTGCCAGATGTTCATCATCGTGCTGTCGCCGTGGGTCAGCAGCTTTTCCTTGCTGGTGGCGCAGCCACCGAGCAGCGCGACGGCCAAGGCCAGCGCCAGGCCCTGAGCCCAGCTATTCAAGTTCGAGGGCATGGCTTTCTCCTGCGCGGTGATCGACCTTGCGGCCTTCGGGATCGAAGTCGATGGCGAGCGGCTTTTCGAGGTGGACGGCGACCTTGGCACCGGGCTGCACATAAACGGCAGCGAAGGCCTGGCCGTAGAGCTTGTTGACCCAGCTCGACATGTCCTGGACGCCGCTGGCGAGAATCCGGCCCACGGCTTCCTGGCCGCTGATGCCCACGCTGCCGATGGAGCCGTCGGCGCCGACATAGGACGCCCTGCCACTGTCGGATTCGATCAGCGAGGCCACGCCAGCCCCAGCCGCCGTGATCAGCGCCTGGGTGCCGAGGTACTGCTGCGCATTGCTGCGCCGCTCGCCGCTGACACAGGGAATGCCGTGCGGGTCGCTGATCCAGCCCAGGCCGTCGCGTTGTTGGTTGTTCTGCTGGTTGCCCTCACGATCCTCGGGGATGGTGCGGATGGTCCCGTCATGGAACACGAAGGTGATGCTGCGCACCTGGCCGCGCACGCAGGAGAGCGTCCAGTCGCCCGATGCGGTGCCGGAGAACACGGCCCCGGCCACATCGGGAATGTCGATGCCGTTCGCGGTCAAATTGTCAGGCCCGACCAAGACCTTGAAGGGGTATGGATCGTTCACCGTGCCGTCGATCGGCACGCGGCCAATCAGCGCCGTCATCGCCACCGACCCCATCAGCGTCGAGTTGGTCGGCACGGTATAGACGGGCGTCGGGCTCTTGACGCCTGCCGCGCGTGCGCCCGCGTTCGCCACGGTTTGCGCTGTGGTTTCCAGCGTGCTCTGTGCGGAACCGAAGCTGGTGGGGAAGCTTATGCCGCCATTCGACCTGCCACGCCCGTCGCTTTGTTTCGCGTCATCCGGCTCCACCCAGCGCATACCGCCTTCCATGCCGGCCTCGTCGCCGTCACGCAGGCCCAGCCCCACCGGCAAATCGGCATGGCCGCCGCCACGCCCGCCGATGCTGTCCAGGCGCTGCTGCAGGTCAGCGAGCAGCCCCTCGGTCTGCTGGCGCGCGCTGGCCGCCTGCTGTTGGTCGCGGCGCAGGTTGGAGCGCTCGGATTCGAGGGCGGAACTGATGCGTTGGTCGATGGCGTTCTCGCGCTGGCGCAGTCGCTGGTTCTCCTCACGCTGCGACCTGTTGTCGGACAGCGCGGTCTGAAGCTCGGTGCGCAACTGCTTCACCTGGGCAACCAGCGTCGCCACGGTGTCGCGCGGGGTGTCACCCTCGATGCCCAGCGCCTTCATTTCTTCCGGCGTAAGCCTGCCGCCGCCATCCGCGACAGGCGGTGCCGACGCACCGCCACCGGAAAACAGCCGGATGGCGACAAACAGCACCAGCAGGGCCACGGGGATCAGCAGCCACTTCAGGAGTCCGTTACTGCGCATGGCGGGCCTCCCTGTCGTCGCTGGCTGCTGCTTTGGGCTGCGGGAGATGCACAGCGGGGTCGAAGCGATGGATCGCCGGCAGCAGCGATTGCGCGAGGCCGTGCCCGCGCGTCACCAGGTACAGGACGGTGGTGTCCTCGGGGGTTCCGCGCGGGCCAAGCGCCTCGTGCTGGAAGGTGGCGGTGAGGAAATCCCCTTGCAGCACGCGCGGGTCGAGGCTGATCCAGTCGCTGCTACTGTTGGTCAGGCGCACGGCAGTGACCCACTGGTCTTCCAGGCGCCACGAGGCGAGCGCGACCGCGCGTGCCGGCAAGGTCGGCATCAGCGTGCCGAGGTCGAGGTCGCGGCGCAGGTTGACCCGCATGACGCCTGGCAAGGCTTCCACGGTGCGCAGCGGTGCGTAGAGGTTCTGCGCAGCAAAACGTGTCAGCACGACGGGGATTGGCGTTTCGCGCCGCGCCGTCCGGGTGCCCGCCTGCTCCTGAGCTCGTGCATGGGGCGCATCGGCACCGTCAGGCTGATCGCCATAGCGCGCTGTTGAGTTGTTGCCCTCGACGATTCGCACCGGTTCCAGCTCGGCTTCGCCGTCCTTGGGCGGCTCCGCCGCAATGTCGAGCAGGATCAGCGCGCCGGTGTCGGCGTCCTGCAATTGCAGCCGAGTGGGCTCGATCGGCTCGCTGGCGCGCAGGTACACCGCGCCGCCCGCGCTCTGCACGCGCAAGCGCTCACCGACGCCTGCGGGAACGCCCACGCGGACGTTTCGGTCGATGAACACGATGCGCTCCTGGCCGACCTTCAACGGCACCGCCAGCGGCATGCGCTCCCAACGCAGGATCTCCACCGCCTGGACAGCGGGGGACACGACCACTGCGGCGGCCACGGCCAGCAGCCCCAGCAGCGCGAGTACAGGATGCTTCATGGGCTTCATGGGGAATTACCTCCTTGAGGCGCTTGCGGCGTCAGGCCACCAGGCACCGGGCGCGTCGGCTCCGGTGCGCTGATGCGCTGGGGCGTGCCCTCGTAGCAGTCGATCACCAGGCCGAACGGGTTGCGTGCGGGATCGACGTCCACCCGCGCGACCTTTACGGGGTAGCGCACCAGGGCGCGTTTGACCTGCTCGGCGCCGTAGTACTCGTCGGCGCTGATGTCCAACGTCACCACCCAGTCGCGGTCGGAGATCACACGCACGCGCGCCGTGGGGTTGTCGCCATAGCTGCGACCGGGGGTTTCGTAGATGCCGCGCACCCGCTGGCGCAGTTCGCCGGTGCTGCGGCGGTAGTCGTAGTCCGCCTTGAGGAATGCCTGGCAGGACGGGGTGAGGTACGGCGAGAGCGTATGGAGGTTGCGCGGGTAATCTTCTTCGCCATTCGTCGGCCAGCGGTTGAGGGTCTGGAACACGTAGAACGTGAACGCATAGACCGACTCGGGCGGCACTTCCCACCACTTGCGGGTACTGCCGGAGCGTAGGTCAGGCGGGACGTGGATGGTCAGATCGCGCGGTGCGCTCCACCAGCCGCCGCCCATGACCAGGGCGACGATGACCAGCGCACCCGCGCCGAGGCGCAGCGTCTTGATGTGCGCCTGCAGGTGGGTGATCTCGTTCTTGAAACGGCTCATCGCGCGCCCCCGTGCATGCCCCTGCGGATGGTCCAGAAGCCGGAGCGCGAGATCAGCACATGGCCGCCCACCCAACCGGCCATCAGCGGATGGCGCGTGGCAATGCGCCACTGCAACTGCCGGTACAGCCAGGTGTCGGGACGCCCACGCTTGAGACGGCGCAGGATGCCGCCGCCGATGAAAACGCCCAGCGCCACGCCCAGGACAACGAAGGTCGGCGCGATGGCAATGGTGCGTAACACCCAGGACAGCGGCGCGCCAACCACCAGGCCGGCAGCGCCGGACAGGCCGCAGCAAATCCACAACTCATCGGCAGTGAGGCCGCGCACGACCACCGGGTGCCTGTTGAGCCGGTGTGGAAGGAACGTGACTGTCCCATCGGCACGGACATGCTGTTGCTCGGACATAGCCCGTCCTCGCTTACAGGATGCCGGTGGCTTCGGTGAGCAGCCAGATGCCGATCACGAGCAGGACGGCGCCGATGGCGACCGTGAGACCGAACTGCCCCCAAGTCTTGCGACCGGTGTGGATTTCCGCGTAGGTGCCGTAGGCGTGGTAGCACACGCCAATGAACATCGACGCCACCACCAGGAGGGCCACGAGCATGATGATGTCGTAGCCGTAGTTCCTGATTGTTTCCATGATGCCGCTGCCGGCGCCGCGGGTCGGGTTTTCCAGCTGCGGCAGACCTTGCGCAAACGACAGCGCGGGCAGCGCGGCGGCACCCAGGGCGACGGCGGCGCGTTGGACAAAACGAGTAGTGAGGATGCGGTTTGGCATGGTCAATCCCTTCAGGTCAGGAGAGGAGGAAGAACGTCATGACGAGGTACATCGCGACGAAGCGGATGCAGACGCCGAGGAACTGGCGTTGGTTGAGGCGGTTCTCGGCCCACCCCACGTAGGCCGTTCGGATGGCCCAGACGCCCCAGACGAGCAGAACCGCAAACACGATGCCGACCAGAACGGTCGCCATCGCGGACGGCGCGATACCGCTGTTGGCTTGAAATGCCGAGACCTGGGCGCCGTTCATGGTCTGCCCTGCGCAGTCGTCGGCAGCGATGGCGGGGCGGTCCGCTCGGTGCGGTACTCACCAGCCAGTTCGGAGAGGTCGCGTGGCTGGGCGCGCGACGGTGTGAGATGGGCCTGGATGCCGGCGCGCACACGCGCCAGATCAGCCAGCAGTCGTGGGTAATCGAAGTGGTAGCGCTCGCCCGGCTGGATGGGTGCGTGTGCAGCGCCATCCGCGATGGTGCGCTCCAGCGCGTCGAGCTGGCGTAGCGCGGCAACCAGCTCCTGGCGCTGTGCCGGGGATTCGGCCAAGGCAACCGGGAACTGACCCATCAGCAGGGCCGTCACGAGAAAAGTGGGCACGCCGCGATGCGCGGCGCGCAGCCAGATCGGAGCCAACATCGCGCCATTCCTGTGTGATAAGCAATGGCTTGATCGTGGCGATCAAAGGCGTATCAGGCCGCAAACAATAAGAACCTGCGGATGACCGGATTGATGGCCTAGAGGTACTTCTTGAAGCTCCCTGCAGTCAGGCTCACGGCCAGCCCCAGCAAGCCGGCGCTGGGCAGCAGGATCAGCAGCGGATGCACCGAGATCGGCAGCGCCAGGTACGTGACCCAGGGCAGCACGGCCAGCGGCATCAGGCTCGCTTTCGCTCGGTGATAGATAAAGCCGGATTCCCGGCCTGCGCCGAACCGGCGCACATCCCGCCGTACCAAGCCGTCGATCAGGCCGACGAAAGCGGCCGTGAAGATCAGCGGCAGCGTGAGCGCCAGGACCAGCAGGCGCACGAGGAAAGTAAGCGTCGTGAAGGCTGCGGCGATCAGGTAGCTCTCCGTCCAGACATAGACCTGGCTGATGAAGTAGCGGAAGTTGCGCCCTCCGTCCTGGTTTTTCCCCTGGCTGGGCGCGCGGGCGCGCTCGGCGGTCTGGCTCATGCGCTCCAGGAGCCCTGATCGCACGAACACCCATTCATAACCCGTGTCCACCAGCTCGTGCGCCGTTCGCCCCGGCTCCTGCACGACCACGCTGCGCGTGAAATGCTTGGACAGGTGCCCCAGCTCGTACTGCAACATTTGCTGGGAGTGCTGCCAGCCCTGGTCTTTCCAGAACAGGTGCATGCCGATGCACTCCATCAGGATCGAGAACAGCAGCGAGCCGACCAGCACCCCGAGCAGCCGGAGCGGCAAGGTGATGGTGCCGACGATCAAGCCCTGGCGGCGGTTCTGCTCGCGCTGCGCAGTCGAGGCGGCATCGCTCATGGCGCGGCCTCTTCGCTGGCCGTGTCGCCCGTGCCGGTGATGGGTGTGGCGATGGCCGTCTCATCGAGCAGATCGTCCGGCAAGGCCGCGTCCTGCAAGACCGGGGAGCTGGTGAACTCCCACCACTGCGTGGCCTCGCTGTAGCTCTGGCGCATGTGCCCGGCCAGTTGCTGCAAGTCCGCCGGCATCACTTCATCCGGGTCTGGCGCCGGCAACGGCATACGCACCTTCCAAAGCTGACCGCCCTGCAGCAGCGCGAAGCACTGGCCTTTGGGCAGGCCGACGATGTGCGATGGCTCGATCATCGGCACGCTGGACATGCTGATGCGGTCCTGGGTGTTTGACGTAAAGTCTGTCGCTCCACGAATATCGGAGCTGTCGGTCGCGCCGCTGACGATGGTGGTCGTATAGACCTCGACCTTCGGCAATTGCCGGGTCAGCAATTCAGCGGTAGCCGTCTCGCGCACGCGCAGCATGAACAGGTTGTTGAAGTTGCCGATCACCTGACCGGCCTTCGCGCGGTTGCCAATGCGTGCTTCGATGTCCGAGAGCGTCTGTGTGTACGCGGTGACTTGCAGGCCAGCGCCGCCGCCCTTGTTGATCAGCGGGATGAACTCGTCGCCCATCAACTCGTTGAACTCATCGGCATGGACGTTGATCGGCACGCGCGAGCCAGCCGATGCGCCCGGCAGGCCGTCGTCGATCCCGTGCTTGTAGATGTGGCCGGCGACCGAAACCAGGTCGGAGAACATGGAATTGCCGACTGCGGCGGCGACCTCGGCGTCGGACAGCGCATCGAGGCCGACATAGACCACGGCGCGCTTTCGGATGACCTGCATCCAATCGAAGATCGGGCGTGGGTCGGCCAGGTCGGAGTAGTTCGGGGCCAGAAGCTGGGCGATCTTGCCGCTGGTGAGCTTCTCCAGCAGCGGCAGCAGCGATGCGACGATCTTGTCGAAGTAGGTCTTGTCGTAGCG
>NZ_KV813543.1:31380-40779 GCF_001813645.1 Pseudomonas sp. HMSC063H08 | reverse complement strand
TTGTCGAAGTAGGTCTTGTCGTAGCGCACTGCCGAGCGCAGGCCGTCGAGCACCGGGTCGTAGTTGCGCGCCTGCGAGAGGTACTGCTCCAGCGCCACCACGCGCTTTTCGCGCCCGATCATGTTGCGCGGGATGTTCTTCTCGTTGAGCTTGGCCTCGATCTGGACGATGACCTCCCAGGCCTTGGGCTCGGTCTTGGCGAAGTAGTGTTGGGCGTACTCGATGAACAGCGCGTCGATGTTGATCACATGGCGCTGGATCAGCATGTAGTCCGGGCGCTGCCCCAGTTCCACCAGGGCGCGGGCGATGATGTTGACGAAGCGCCACGCAAACTCGCGAAATGCCGCGCTGTTGCCTTCCCCGGAGAGCTGCCCTGCAACACGGGTGGCCACCTCGCTGATGCGCCCAAAGCGGCCCACAGCGTTGTAGCGCGCGGAAATGTCGGGCCAGCCCAAGTGGAAGACATAGAACTCGCCCTCGCGCCCCGCGCGCTTGGCCTCGACGTACACTCGCTTCAAAAGATCGGCGTCGCCCTTGGGGTCGATGACGATGACGACCTCGTGCTCGCCGTCGGCGTTCTTGCGCCGGATGTCCTGAGTCACGAACAACTCGGCCAACCGCGTCTTGCCCACGCGCGTGGTGCCCAGCACCAGCGAATGCCCGACGCGCTCACCCAGCGGTAGGCTGACGTCCACCTCATCGGGTTCGATGCCGTGCAGGCGCGGCAGGCCGCCCACAGGCGGCAGCGGGCGCACCGGGTTGAAAGGCACATCCCAGCCCGTGAGCGCAGGTAGCCGGGACAGCGGGAATGGCGCGAACTCCAGCCGTTCCTCCAGCCTGCGCGCTAGCCGGTAGGCCGGCGTCAGCTCGACGTAGCGGCGAAATTCCGGTCTGTATGTCTGCATCAGCCGATGGGTATGTTTCTGCTCCCACAGAAATCCGCGTCCCACGAACAGACGCTGCTGGCTGACCGGCACGTCCTTGCTGGTCATCACATAGCGCGGCAAGCGGCGAATGTTGCGTCGGTAGCGCAGGATGACGCGGGCATCGCGGTAGCGGATGGCACCGTAGATGCAGAACGCCAGCGCACTGCCGACGCCCATGGCGGGGCTCAGCGCGAGCGACCACGGGGCCACCAGGGACAGAAACGCGGCGCCTGCACACGCCGCGACGGTATAGAACTCCACCGCTGGGCGCAGCAGAACCTCGACCGGCTGTTTCCCCGACATGGCTTCATTGCTCGATGCCGGTGGCTGTGATCAGCACCGGGTAATGCCGCAGACCCAGGCGCTCGGCCAGGTCGTCACCGGCCACAGGCGCGAGGGGAACGCCGGGCACCAGGGCGCGCAGCCGTGCCAGGCCCTGCACGGTCTCGACGTTAACCACCAGGCCCACCGCGCCGCGCTCGCGCAGCGATGTTGCCTGGCGACGAAGCCAGGCGTGGGAAGCCTCGTCGTCGCCGACGACTACGAAAGGCCGCAGGCCCGGTGCCTCGATCACCCGCCGCGCGACGGTGCCAGGCGTGAGCTTGGCACTGCGCACCGGCAACATCGCGGCCTCATCCATGGGCGTGGCGGGCACCGTGAGTATCGGGATGGGCGGTCGGGCTGGAGCATCGGCGCGCGGCTGAAGATTCAGAGCCTCGTAGTACGGCAGCGCCGACGTGCCGCCACGGTCTTCGACCACGATCAGCTGATCGCCGGCACGTGAGGCCAGCGGCAGAGCCGCCAGCAGCACGAGCAAGCCCTTCAGTGTGAGATGGGTCAAATGGGATGTTTTCATGGGGTGCTCTCCTGGTGCACGGCGATGGCCGCGGCGGTTGGGTGTGTGCCCTGCACACGGGCAAGGTGGCGCGACACGCTGCGCCGGTAACGAGCCGCAGGTTCTCCGCCCGCAGGACGGTGGTAGCGACCGATCGCCGGCAACCAGTCCTCGCCCGAGGTGTGCTGCTCTTTCAGGATTTCAGCGGCGATGGCGAGGTTGCTGTATGGGTCGAGCAGGTCGCACGGGCTGGCGTAGCGCTGCTGGTGGTAGCCGAGGTTGATCTGGCCCAGGCCCGCGTCGATGCGTGTGTGCGGCGTGGCGCGCATTGCCTGCTGCAAACCAGCGCAGGCGTCGGCACGGGTGGTGAAGCGGCGCGACTGACCGGCGACGTTGAGGGACCACGGCCACGGGACGATGCGCCCGTTGCGGCGGATGCCGCTTTCCTGCAAAGCCACGGCGTAGAGCACCGTCGAGGGGATGCCCGCGCGCTGTGCGGCAAGCTGGTAAGCCGGTGGCGGAAGCTCCTGGGCATGGGCGGCGCAGGCGCACAGGCCCGCCGCGATCACCAGTGCGCGCAAGCACTGCGAAACGGAGGTGGCCGCTATGGCTGGCGCTGCCATTGACCGTTCACCTCGCGCACGACCGCAGGAAGGTCTCCGGGCAAGCTCAGCGACAGCCACCGCCCGCCATCATGGTTGAGCGTGATGCCACCGCTGCGCACGCGCGCCGGATCGACGTTCGCACGCTTGGCCCAGTCGCGGATGCGCGTGTCGTCTTGGCGGCTGCCGACCATGTACAGGTCGAACTCGGTGCCGGAGGATTGCAGGCGCTGCACGAGTTGCCCGCAGGCCGCGCAGCCGTCCTTGACGAACACGGCCGTGCGGCCTGAACCGCGCAAGGGATTGGCGCTTGTGCCGGCGCCGGGTTTTTCGTCAGGCAGGTTCACCCGCTGCATGCCGGGACTCAGGCGCTGCCAGGCCTGGTCGTAGGCACGCTGGTAGGCGAGCAGCTTCTCGATACGGCGCGCCTCGACCTGCACCTGCAGCTCTGCGTAGCGGCGCCGTTCCTCGTCGGTGCGCGCCTCGATGCCCAGGGCGGACAGTGGGTCCAGGTTGGGCGAGTAGATGCCCAACGGCCCGTCCATCAGCTCGCGATAGCGAGCCCACTCCTGCGGTTGCAGGCCCCAGTCGCCTGCCACTCGGTCGTCCAGGGAGCGAGTAACCAGCGGGCGCTCCTGGCTGTGCGCACTGCCGGCGGGAGCCGTGGCCGGCTGCTGCGCCCAGGCGGGCAACTGGGCAGACGCGAGCAGGAGCGCGGAAAGGATGATCGACGGTTTCATGTCGTGCGCTCCGCTCAAGGAATCGCCATGCGACGGGTCTGGTCGCCGGCCTGGAACACCGCAGTGTTGCCCTCGACTGCCTGCAGGCGCCACGGGCCGACGGCATCGCCGGGAAGCAGCACTTGAAGCTGGTCGGGCGTGAAGTTCCCGTTATTCGGTGTGACGGACAGGCTGCGCTGGCCGGCGCGAAGTTCGGCGCCGACGATGCGGAACGGCAGTGGCGGCGGTTCTGGTTTGGCGGTGGGCCTGCTCGGTGAGCGCGGCTGGGCGGGCGCTGCGGCACGCAGGGCGCTTGGGCGTGCCTTGATCTGCTCGACTTCCGCACGAAGCGCCTGAAGGTCTTCGGCAGCGGCATAGCCGCTCAGCGTTGTCTCGACCTGGGCGGCGCGTGCTTCCAGGCGTTCGCGGGTATCTTTGAGGTCTGCCGCTGTTGCGACGACTGGACGCTGCTGGATGGCCTCAATGGTCTCGGCCAGGCCCACCGCCTGCGCTTCGAGACGTTGCAGGCGGGAATCAAGCAGCGTCTGGTCGGCCTGGTCGTTCATGGTCTGGTAGCTCAGGGCAGCGAAAACGCTGAGGCTGATCAGCCAGAGCCACATTAGGCTCTGCAACACCACGGCGGAGATCGGGCGCCGGGGAGCCTGCGCGGTATTCATGGCTGGCCTCCCGAAACCGAAGGCATCAGCGGAAACGTCTGCACCGCCTCGGCAACAGGCGGCTCGTGTGCGTGCTCGGCGGTCGCACTGCCTCCAGGCTGCTCAAAGCAAATCTGCCGTGCCCGTTCATCCGCATGCAGTTCCCAGGCCGGGCCGGCCAGGGTGAGCAGCGCATCGCGCAAGGTCATGGGGCCAAGATGCCGGTGCGCCGCCGGCAGCGGCAGCGCATACAACTCGGTCACGGCGCTGGGCGTCTCGCAAAGCTGGTAGCCACTGCGTTTGAGCACATGCCGCAGCCCATCGCCCACCGTGGCGCGGGCATCCTCGGGCATGGACACGTCGATGGTCTGCAACAGCAAGTCACGCTGCGCCGCCGTGGGTGCCAGCTCGACCAGCGTGTAGCGGCCATAGCGCACGACGGGAATGAACTCGGGTGCCTCGGGTTCGGGAGCGGAGGAGACGCCTTCTATGGCGTCTGGCACCAGCGGCGCGGTGGTGGTCGCGCAGCCGCTGGCCAGCGCTGCGGCCAGGAGACCAGCGCCGACCAGACGCCGGGATACAGGGATTGCGGGCATGGCATCGGCTCTTCTGTTGCGATGCCGATACCTTGGCGGAGCGCCGTTGAGCGGTCAGCTAGGAATGCGGACTGATGGACGACCGCTTTTTCAGAAACATGCGAAGACCGTGCTGATTTGGACAGTACTCGCTACCAGCTGATTACAAAAAAATGCTGCGGTCTCCCGATGGCGTCAGGATTGTTGCTCTCTTCATAGCTCTTGTGACTGCGACCCGCAGTGCCAAAAGGGCTTGGCTTTGACGAGAAGTATCTGCATTCGCAGGCACAATTCGTCCAGCATATCGCCCCTCGTAAATCAGTACCTCGTCAAACTCCTTACCCTTTGCTTTGTGAATGGTCATGAGATGAACTCCACGCCATTCCTTGGCGGCTGCTGTGAAGTGCTCCTGCAGCAAAGCGCCCCGGACAGCTTCGATAGCGCCGACATACTGTCCTTGGGATCTCCAAAGCTCTGACAAAGACGCCCGCAGGTTTGAGCCCTTGTGAAGCAGGCGGAGATACTTGGCATCAGCGGCAACGCGCGACAGTTGGCCAACGGCAGACGTCGCGAGAAGCCCCCGCGCAGTCAACCAGTCTTCTTCAGGATGGCCGGTGAATACGACGTCCTGGCGAAGCGCTGCTAGGCGCGCGCACTCGCTGATCAACGCTTGGCGATTCTTGCCGCGGATCTTTCCGGAGACCAAGTATTGGTCGATGGCGTCGGCCATGTCGAGTTCCGCCTGCGCAGGGCGTTTGGTGCCACTGCGGCCCCGGATGTGGGTATGTAAGGCGGAGAGTAGCCGCGCAGCCAGAAGCTCCGAAGGGCCTCCTTCCATTAGCGTGGCGATGACGTTTGCCGCAAGCGCCGGGGATTCCGCGTCCATCGCCACCTCGTGGCGAAGGTTGGGCATGCCATCGGACTCCGCGGAGAGGTAGTCGGACACTTGAAGCATGAAGGCCTTGGATGGGACGAGCACTGCGATGGACCAGGCCGGCTCCTTGCGAAGTCGCTTGATTGCCTGGATGAGCTGGGCCTTCGCATGGAAATGCGGACCCCTTCCGTAGTACACGCCGTACTCGACCACCGACACATTGGCATAGACGGCGCCCTTGTTTTTCCCGGTGAGCAAGTCTGAACCGTACGTTGCGATGTCGGTTCCGGCACTGCGATGATTCTCCCCTTCAAACTCGACTGGCAAGGGGTCGAACTGGTCCACGAATTCCTTGAGCCGCTGAGGATCGGCGCCGCGGAATTCGTAAATACGCTGGTCGGGGTCGGCCAAGGCAATGATCCTGCAGCCGCGTCCAAGCTCGCGGACCATCGCCCATTCGTCGGCGTTCGTGTCCTGGAACTCGTCCACGACGAGTATCGGGTAGGTCGCTGTGTAGATACCTGCCAGCCGCCGGCTGCGGCGCAGCAGTTCAGCCGTCAACTGGGCGAAGAGGTCGAAGTGGAGCAGCCCCTCTTCATGGAAAAGGCGCAACTTCTCCTGGTGATGCTGCTCCTTGGCAAAGTGAGCCAAGCGCGCGGAGCCCTCGGGAGGTGGTAGGAGCTGGAGCGGCTTTCCGTTGCTGAGCAGATAGCCATGACTTCGCAGAACGCTCCATGCGAAGCCGTGATAGGTGTTGACATCTAGAAGTCTCAGATCATCCGCGGTGATGAGTTCCTTGGCTTTCTCAAGGACCCGTGCCACTGTGGGCCTCGCGAAGCTGAGAAACAGGATGCGCTGGCCTGATAGGAGCTTTGCTGATCGAATCTCGTCCCTGGCTTTGACCAGGGCGACATGCGTCTTTCCGGAGCCTGGACCACCCATGGCGAGCACGTGCCCCGTGCTTTGCAGAAAGTCCCTCTTCTGCGGTGTCCAGTCTTGTTCGACCGTCATAACTCTTCGTCATCGAACGGTGCTGCCGCCGCTGACGGCACGGGTGGCAGCGGCGGAGGTTCGACGGTGATGTGGATCACCCGCAGCGTGTCCCGGACATACTGCGGCATCTCCGCCTCGGTGCAGCACCCGAGCAAGTCGCCGGCATCGCCGCTTCCCTTGGCCCAGCCAAAGAATTGCCGCAATGCGTCGCGAATTTGCTCCACGGTCTGGGCGGCGTTAGGAGTTTTGGCGATCAGATGGTTCGGCCACGCGTTCTCCGCGACGAGGCTGAGCGCATATCGACGAAGGGCTGCCTCCGCGGTGTGGTGCAGCACTACGTTCTCGAAACCTTTCTCGGCAGATTCAAATGAGTGGTGCACGGCGGCCTTGATGGCAGCGGAAGCGGCTGGTTCCTGCTTGTCGAACACAGCAAAGACCGTCTTGCCCAAGTCTCTAAAGAACTTGCCGAGAGGCGCAACCTGCGCATCGGTTTGCGCATCGATGACGGCCACCCCCAGGGCCTCAAGCGTCTTGTATTCTGTGGGGTTCAAGTCGTTAAGCCGGCGCGCCGCTGCAGGTATCGCATCGAACTCCGTTCGACCTTCGACAACAAGTACATATCGGGCAAGCAGCGCTTCACAGAAGCGGGCCCTGAACTCTGCCTTGTATGCCTTGGGCTTGACCGCTGGTGGGTATGTCGCCAGCATCGCAGAAAGCTTGCCCCCGTCACGCCGCAGCACATGCATCTCGGACGGCGCGAATTCTTCGAGCACATAGGGCGAGTGCGACGTGAAAAGCGCCTGTGCCGACGTCTCGCGCACGCTGTTAACGATGCGCTTCTGGGTATGTGGCGGAAGGGCGATCTCGGGCTCCTCCATCGCGAAGATGACGTTCTGCTTCAGGCCCGCGATGATGGATAGCAGCGCCAGCACCAGTGTATTGATCGTGCCGGTGCCCTGATGGTGATATGGCGCGCAATAGGTGCTGCCGTCCGGACGCTTCGCGCCGGTGCCCATGAAAACGGTCAAATCCTTGCGCAGGGCCTCTCTAGTGAGATCCGACACGCGCATGTGAGGTTCCTCTGCCCAGTCAGAAGGAACGAATCGGCGAACAGCGTCCTGGACGTCCTTCAAGAGCGGGGCGATGCCGAGTTCCGGCTTATCGGCCACGGGGAGTTTGCGCAACTCGTTCAGCAGGTCTTCCCACATCGTCACGCGCTTGTCTTGAAGCCTGAGGATGACATCAAGCAACGACCCGCGCTCCAGGCTCAATGCCCGCGCCCCTGTCCTCAGCGTCCGGAGGTACAGGAAGCCGCACTTGCGCTTGTCGGTCGTTTTGAAAGTTGGGTGAGTACCTTCAGCTAGCACTGGGGTCGCGAAGAAAGTATTGCCCGTGAAGTCGTCTTCTTCCTTGTCGTAGCGACCCTCGAAAAACACCCGCAGCGCGGCCGACACGTCTGACGCATCCGTGCCTTCCGGGGGCGGGCCTACGAGTAGCGTCTTTTCCGTGGCGGACCACCACTCGATGTGGTCACGAAAGTGTCGCTGCTGCTCGGCGGACAGGTCACTGACGATAACTTCAATCCGAATGAGAACCGGATCTCCCTCTTCATCCAGGTAGCGCCCGGCGTGGAAGTCGTGCTCGTCGATGACGGGTCTTCGGGAGAGCCGTTCCGGGCCGAGGACGAGATCTATGGCCTCCAGCAGCGTTGACTTCCCGACGTTGTTGTCACCGAGAAATACGCTGTGGCCTGACAGCGTCACGATGCCGGATTCAATCCCACGAAACTTTTCGACCTTGACTTTTGCAATCTGCATTGGCTCCCCCGATTCTGCTCATGTGAGTTTAGCCAGTAACCAATCGTTTCTCCAAAGAGAGTCCACACTGAATCTGAAAGGACGCAGCCACGTCCTGCGGAGACTGCGGGACGTGGCTGCAAGGTGGGAAGAACAGAAAGCCGGCGGCGCTAGGCCGGCGATGGCGTGGAAATTAGGTAGCGACCAACTGCCGAGCCAGTGCGACCTCGACGGAATCACCGTCCTGGTTCAGAACATCCAGCCCCGATTCGGGCACATCGCCCGAGGTGGACTGCGAGACCATGATCTTCTTGGCCATCAGTTCCAGGCAGGTCATCTGCGAGGAACCGGCGTAGCCGAGGTAGATCACGCGCACGGGCTGTTTCTGCCCAATGCGCCAGGAGCGGCGTGCTGCCTGTTGGAGCGAGTACACGTTGTAGCCACTTTGCATGAACACAATCGTCGGGAACTCCAGCAGGTCCAGCCCCGTCTTGACCAGCTCGGGATTGGTGACGAGCACGTCGATGCCCCGGTCCAGTTGCTCGGCGATCCAGTCCTCGCGGCGGCTGGCATCCACGCTTGCGCGCAGTACCGCCACCTTGAATCCTTCCTGCTCCAGCAGCCCCTTCAGGCGTGACGTGGTGTCGCGCGTTCCGGTATAGACCGTGTAGGCCAGAACCTTGCTCCCCTGTTCCTTCTCCGCTTTGCAGATGTCGATCAGCTCGCGCTCCTTGGGGCTGATCTCGAACTCATTGAACTGAGCCGGGACAAACGCCAAGGTGTTGCGCGTGCGCGGATGCACCACGGTCTCCGACCGGAAGCAGCAATCCGGCCAGGCCAGCAGCACGTTGAGCACCACCCCCAGCAAGGTCGTATCGCGTCGCGCCAGAGCCTGTTTCAGCTCTGCGGTCAGCCGACCCGCCAAATCGCGGTAGGCCGCAGCTTGCGCCACGTCCATCTGGACTTCACGAAACTCCTCGTCATACGGCGGCAGGACGTTGCCACCGATGTCCTTGAGCTTGAGAAAGATCGTGAACGGCAGGATGCAGCGCAAGACGCCTTTCGGGCCGAAGCCGGGAGCCTTGACGGTGCGCACCGATACCTTGGTGCCCTTGGCCGTCTTGTGCGCCGTGCCGGCGCTCTCGGAGTAGATGTCCTTGAGGACGCCGTGATCGCGCATGAACGCCATCGCAGCCGAGGTCATGCTGCCGCTCGTGGTCGGGCGGTAGCCGTCTTCGATCATCCGTCCTGGCAGTGCCCGGAACAGCAGGTAGAACAGATCATCGCCGTAGCCGCCCATTAGCGTGCCGGTCAGCAGCAAGGTCTTGCGAGCCTTCGCCGCCAGCACGCCCATGGCCTGGCCCTGGGCACTGCCACCGTTCTTGTACTCGTGCGCCTCGTCGGCGATGAGCAGGTCGAACGT
>NZ_KV813543.1:19036-31280 GCF_001813645.1 Pseudomonas sp. HMSC063H08 | reverse complement strand
TCGTCGGCGATGAGCAGGTCGAACGTGCCTTGCGGCAGGTAGCGTTTGATGAATTCGGACGGTTGGTAGCCGCCCTCGCCAAAGCCAAACTCCATGTTGGCCATCGCACGTTCCATGCGCGTGGCCTGACGGTCGGAAAACACCAGCTCGCCGTTGCCATCCATGAGGTTGATGAACTCATGGATGTTGTCACCCAGCATCGAGGCCAGGAAGCCGTCACCGAACTTCTGCATCAACTTCTGCGCGGTGACTTCCCCGATGGTCGGGATGCGCTTCAAGGCTTTGAGGACGACCGAGGACTGGTCGCTGCCGGACAGGCTGCGCGGGCGGATCAGCGTCCACAGGGGCGCGGCGCAGTGGCTGCACTTCCTGCGGGACTCCTCGGCTTCGAGCCCGATCGGGTTGACCGGCTCGCCGTCGAGGTCGGTGATGAGCGTGCCGCAGTCCGGGCAGGCCGCCACGTCGCCGTGGCGGGTGCGCCGCTGGGTGAAGACCGGCTTCCAATGGAACCCCATCCGCATCCTGACGCGGCCCAGGATGAAAAACTCCTGGCCCGTGGGCTGCACACCCAACTGCTCGCGCAGCTTGATGAGCTTGACTAGCGTGTCCGGGCCATTGAGCACCCAGACCTTGGCACCAGCCACCGTCTCCTGGATCTCGCGCCGCCACTTGTAGACCAAGTGGGGAGGCGAAAGCACCAGGGTGCGGCGGTAGCCTTCGGCGTTGAGCACGGCGGCCGTGGCGATGCCGACGGTCGTCTTGCCGCAACCCATTTCGCCATTGACGATCGCAGCGCGCTCGCCTTGATCGACCAACAGCTCGGCGGCGGCATGGACAACTTCGGCCTGGGCCTGGAACAACTTGCGCTTGAGGCTGGCGACGACGAGTTGCCGCTGTGCTTGCGCTTGGCCGGTATAGACCGGCGGGTTGGCGCGGTTGAGAGAGTCGAGCAGTTCGTCGCCGAACTCGCCGACAAAATCCTGAAGGCTCAGGGTGAGAGGGTTGGATTCCACTTCGAGCAGTTCGCCCTGTACGGGCTCTGCATCGTTAGCGGTGGTGTCGAGATCAACGGACATGGTGATGCTCCAAAGAAAAATGGGACATGCACCACCCCAGCGGGGCGATGGCATGCCCCGTGGTGGGTAGAGAGACGGCGAACCGTCAGTGGTTGGACAGTGCAGGCGCTCGTGGCCTGCGGTGACAACTCGCGGTCAGTACTCGGACGGCAGCACGATGCGGGTCGCTCTGCGATCTGCTTCGGTGAAGATGCGGATGCTCAGGTCACGGGTGACGACGTAAAACGAATCGAGGCGTTCGCCAGACTCCAACGCAGCGTTGTTCTGCTGCCATTGGTAGTCCGCGACGTCGCCCCAGTCGCCACGCATGTGGCGTTCGAAAAGCGGCATGGGATCGAGCCGGCCTTCGTTCATCAGGCGTTCGACGCCTTCGCTGAACTCCAGTGCACCGATTTCGAACAGCCGTTTGCGGCGGTGCTTGTCATGTTGGTCGGATGTCATGTGGTTTCCTTCGGAGTGAAGGGGCTACAGCACCCTTGCGGGGTGTCGGTGGCCCCGCGTTGGAGAAGATCAGTACTCGCTGGGCAACAGCAACGTGGTGAGGCTGCGATCCCATTCGGTGATGATCCAGAGCTTCAGGCCGGGTGCGACCTGGTAGGAAGAGAACAGACGATCCTCACCGGACTTCAGCGCGGCATCGTTCTGCCGCCTGTCGCTGTCGTCGAGGTCGCCCCAATCGCCGCCGAGGTGGCGACGCAGGTAGGGAATCGGGTTGAATTGGCCTGTTGGACCAGGTCATCGACGCCGCAGGTCATGACCACCTGGCCGGGCGAGAAGCGCAGGCTCGGGGGCTGGCTGATGGAGAGTGCTTGGGCTGCCATGGGAAGGCTCCTGGATATGGAGGGGCCACGGCACCCCATCGGGGCGACTGGACCCCGGTGGGTGGAAAACTCGACGGCGAACCGTCGGCGGTGGAGAAACGATCAGCGAATGGTCAACACCTCGCCCCGCGTGGCGGAACCCGGCGTCATGTCCCAGGCTCGGATGACGGGAACGAACTTGTCGGTGAGGATGCGCGTCTCGGCAATCGAGCCGTCTTCGCGTTCGGTGAATTCCCGCTGGAGCGTCTTGTCCTTGTGGGTGTCACCTTTGACGACGAGTACGCGCCCCGTCTTGGATTGCACGACTCCCGAGATCGCACCCGCAGCCAGGGCCAGGGCGAGATGCCAGTGGGACAAGGCCCGCGCCGGTGGACGCAGCGTCTGCTGCGCGGCCCCCAACTGCGTATCCCGCGACGGCCAGAGGCCTTGCAGTCTGCCAACCTCATCGGCGAACTGCTCCGGCTCCATCGTCACGCGGAAGAAATGCCCCGGCTCCGCCGGACTGGCTGGGACGATGTACGGCAGGAACGGCCATTCGCCCGGCAGCTCCTCGGCTTCGACTTCGCCAAGCCCAACCTGCAGCAGCAGATTGCGCACGGCTTTGACGCCATCGGGTGCCTGCTCACGCTGGCGCACCCGCCGACCGAAGATCACCACCTGCTTGAACTGCGTTTCCACCGCTCGGTAGATCCGCAGGTCGGTGTAGTGGCGCGTCAGCCAGCCGACCAGCTCGGCGTCGAGCACGTAGCCGGGGATGATGAAGACCAGCACGCCGCCGTACTGCAGCAGGGGCAGCGTGCGCTGGTAGAACAGCTTTTCGAGGCGGGCACGGCCCTGACCCTGATAGCCAATGTTGCCGTTGACGTCCTTGGACAGGTCGCCATATGGCGGATTGAGCCAGAGCAGCCCAAAGGACTGCTTGGAGATCATCGTGTCCATCAGATCCGCGTGCAGGCAGTGATCGACCAGGCCGCGGGCATGGCGCGCCCGCTCTGCGTCGAACTCGACGGCGAACGCCCTGGCCTGCTCGCGCCCGAGGGCATGAGCAGCTTCGGCAATCGCCACGCCTTCGCCGGCGCAGGGATCGAGGATGCACATCGGCCCATTGGATTCAGGCGCACTGGGCATCAGTGCATTGAGGGCTCTTTCGAGCGTCGGTTCATCGGTTGGGAAGTACCCGTTCTTCACGAAGTTGCGGGCAAGCCGCGGGAACATGAGAGCCATGGAAGTCTCCTGGTTGGCGGGGATGAATAGAGAAGGCGCGCCTTGGCGTGCCTGCGCAGGTGGGTCAAGCCGTTACCGTTTCCGGCGTCCAAATCCTGGCCGGATAGGGATAGGCGGTGAGCACGTCACTGCGGATCAGCGAGCCGAGCGCCTGGGTCAGCGCCGGCACGTCGATGGCGAGCCGATGGCCCACCAAAGGCCCGAGGGCGAATGGCAGGCGGGTCAGCATCTCGCGGCTTTGCAGCAGTTCCAGCACGGTTTCGCGCCAGTGGTCGAGCAACGGCAGTGGGCAGGTGTCCTGCACCAACGGCCACAAGCGGTCAAGCCGGTGGTCGCTATCGCGGGGCAGCAATGCCAGTGCGCTGGCGTTGGCCTTGTCGGGCTTGACGCAGCGCCGATCGAACAGCCACACGTTGGACAGCGAACCGAACAGCGTTCGCCGGTAGGCGCGGGTCATGCGCTTTTCCAGGCGATCGACGTTGCCGACGAACACCGGGACGCTGCCACCCTGGTCGGTGATGACATGGAACTGCTCCAGCCCCTGCTCGTCGCGCCCGAGGGTCAGGCGAGCCAGGAACTGCTGGACGGCGGTGTCCCGCGCCCAGATCGACAGGAAGATCAGGTTGCCCTGGTCATCGCCGACGCAAGCGTCGGCCATCACTTCCGGGCATTCGTCGATGCGGTACAGCGTGGTGGAAGAAGTGTTTGCGGGCATGGTGGTGTCCTCGGATGAACGGGAACAGCACCGCCCGCAGGGGGCAAGTACTGCCCCTTGGGGTGGAAAAAAAGCGTCCCTGACTCAGGCCGTCAGCGCCGTAGCTGGAGCTGTGGCTTCCTTGGATGTGCGCCGCCGCACGTGGTAGGCGCGAACGCCTGCACGCCATTCGGCGGACTGCTCCGGTGCGAGGTTCAGATAGGACAGCGGGCACGAGTAGTAGTACGGGTGCATGGATTCGTCCAGCGGCTTGTAGCCCCACTGGCCGCCGCTGCGTTCCAGCAGATCGCAGCGGATGGTGCACAGGGACTGGCCCGGTGCGAGATCACGGTGTACGCCTTCGGCCTTGGCCGTCACTTGCACAACAGACCAGAGGACGTTGCCACGCAGCGCGTGGGCGATGACCTTGACGCTGGCGCGCTCGGTCTCTTGCGGTGCGATCAACTCCGCGATCAGTTCAGAGCGCGATTGGGGTGAGAAATACCAGCCCATGAGAGGCCTCCTGAAAAAATTGAGCCAGAAGCCTTCCCGTGGGGAAGACCCCCGGCGGGTGGATGAAGCACACCGCAGATGTGATGCCAGTACTACGCAGGTTGCAGTTCGGCCTGGCGGCTCCACTCCTGCGTCTTGAAGTCCAGCGCGTAGCCCAGTTCGCCCAGGCGGGCGATCTGCGTGCGCAGGGTGCGGCGGTCGATGGTCGAATCCAGTTTCACGGACTCGCCCAGCGGCCAGAGCAAGCTGAACAGCGCGGCGTCGCCATCTTCGGTACTGCCGGGAGCAGTTGCCGCAGCGGGCGTCGGCGCATCCACGCCGAAGGGCGTGGTATCGACCAGCGGGTCCGTGGATGCCTGCACGGGTGCTGGCTTGGCGGGCCTGGAAGTTTTGCTGGGCTTGGCCGGTGTTGCCGGTGTTACTGCAGGCTGTGCGCCCAACTCTTCATCAAGTGGATCGAGGTCCTGGGTGGCGAAGCTGCGTGCCTCGTCACGGCTCAGTTTGTCGATGTCGTAGAGCGTCATTCCGTCCAGGCTGGCGCGGATCTCGAAGCGCATGCCGCCACCGACCGGGTAGGACTTCGGGAAGATGTACCTGATGATGAACTCCCCGTCGTACTTGCCTTCGGGGTATTGCTCCAGCTCCGGGTCCTTGACCTCGAACGTACCGAGGTGCGTGGCGAGGCGTCCGACCGTGAAGGGGCCGTTCTTGCCGCGGATGGTACGCAGCGTGAGTTGGCCGGGGACGATGATGGGCGAAACCGATTTCTCGGGCGCCGATGTGACTGCCATGATGGTTCTCCTTGTGAATAGCAAGAGCGGCAAGGCCCCATGAAGGGCCATGCCGGATCAGAACGAAGCAGCCAATGCCGGCTCCTGCTCCTCGACTTCACCTTCGGGCTCACGCTCGGCGGGCTCGACAGGCTGATCGGAAGCGAGGTCGGCGTCCTCGGCTTCGGGCGCGGGAGCGTCCTGGGCCGGCGGCGAATCGGCTTGCGCGGGGCTCGTCGGATAGACCTTGGTGCCGTCGATCTTGATCAGGCCGATGTGGATCAGTGTCGAATCCAGGCTTGCGGCCGGTTCCCCAGCGCGCTCACCCTTGGTGCGGATGTACGGATCGATCTTCATGTCGTTGAGACGGAAGGCGATCAGCACCTTGCAGTCCCCTTCGATGGCCTGCACGCACCGGCGAACCAGATGCTCGGCTTCAGGGGTGGTAACGATGGTGTCGAAGTACCGATACTCCGGTTCATCGACAGGCCCGGCCAGCGCGGCGACGGTGCAAGAGAGGAACGGGTCGCCATCTTTGGGCGTGACGTCCTTCGGACGGCTGAGGTAGCCGATGCCGCGGGTGATCAGCTCGTGCTGCCTGATCGAAGCCAGTTCGGCCCGGTCAAGCGGCTCGGCCTTGAGCAGTCGCGCCTTGAGGGACGCGGCGGCTTGGCCTTTCTGCTCGCCCTTGTCGCGGATGTACGCATCGCCCCACAGGTCGCCGAGGCGAAAGCGCACCAGTGGGCGCTGCTTGGGATCGTCAACGCCGATGTAGCGCTCGACCAGTTTCTTGGCCTCGGCACCCGAGACCTTGACGTCGAAATAGCGATAGCTGGGATCCTTGGCGGGGCCGACCAGCGCGGCGATGGTGCATGCCAGGAAAGGCTGCGCACGGCGGCCGCCCCGAACAGGTACTTCACGGGCACGCTGGATGTAACCGATGCCCGAAGTGTGGAGGTCAAAATACGATTTCTCGTTGGATGTGGTGGTCATGGTGAATCTCCATAGGGATGAAGCGGAGACACACCAGCCCCACGCTGCGGGGAAAGGTGCGTAACCCCGCGATGGGTTGATAAGGCGAAAGCATCCACCACCAGAGACTGGTGGCCGCTCGCGAATGGATGCGGTGCGAGCTGGCTCGGTCACGCAGTGGGAACTACGTCGCAACCTCGAAGACCGGTGGTTGCCTGGCATGTCGCTGACAACGTCAGCAGGCATGGGCTCAGCATGACCAGGCCTCGCGCGCGAGGCAGCCATCAATCGGTATCCGATCGATTCCCTTTGATGAAATCTCCCACGGCAGAAAAAAGGCCCTCCTTCCGAATGGAGGGAGAGCCTGTGGGGGCATGTCGCCTGGTACTTTTCGTGGTGTCACGCCGGTACAGCGCGGCGCCGTCGGGACGTCTTCGCGCCGATCACGCTCACGTCGATCAGGCGCCAGCGCCCGTCGTCTATGAGTCGCTCCAGCACTTCGCCGAGCATGTCGAAATACACCTCGTCGTGCCGATCGACCAACTCGCCGTCGCGGCGCAGCTCCACCGCATAGGTATCGCTGCCGCGTTGGTAGAGGATCGTCACCTGGCCGGCGAACTTCGCGGTCGAAACCGTGAAACTGATCGCCGGGGGCGTTTCGATGATCCTGGACGGCTTCGGATCGACCCAGGTGAAGTCGTGGGCGCCCGCATCGACCAGCATGTGGGTGATGCGGCGGAACCCGTCGGGCGCCGGCATTTCCTCCAACTGCTCGATGAGCTGACCCAGTTCCATGCACTGCGGCTCGGGAATGGGCAACTTGGCCGGCGCGGAGCCGAGGATGTGTGTCTTGACGGTGTAGGGCGTGCCGTCGGACATCATCTCGGTGCGCTCTTCTGGCGTGTCCGCACGCAGACCGTCGAAACGACGACGGGCATAGGGTTGGACATGCACCTTGGTGCCCTCGCTGGGAATGCTGGTCACCAGGTTGGGATCGAGTACCGCGAACTCGCTGGGCTTGAGCTTGACGACGATGGCGTCCTCGCTGGCGGCGACCACCCTGCCGTCGAAGGGCTGGGGATCGATAACGAAGCCCAGTGTCGAGGACTGTGGCTGATCATCGAACACGCGGTACTTGAACGACCGCACGTTGCGCGGCACATGGCCTGCGACCAGCGAAGGCATCAGGGTCTTGATAAGAGAGCGATCCATGTGAATCTCCTTGAGGAAGAACAAGGGATTCCCCGCCCGCAAGGGAGAGGTCCCTTGTGGGTGAATGGGCGCGGTGCGTCCGTAGGAAGAAACAACCAGCACGGTTTCCCGCGCTTGCAGCCTTGAAGGTCTTGGCTGCCTGGGCATGTGTCGGCAACGCCGACGAACATGGGGCAAGGATGGCCCTGGAGTGAGTGGCCTGCGCTCAGGAAACCGCACCGCGCCGCACCCGCTTTCCTGCGCCGCGACAAGAAAAGGCCCCTCGAAAGGGGCTGGGTGGTCAGGCTTGGCACACGAAGTAGTGTTCGCGCTGACGTGGAAAGAACACGTGCTTCCACGTGTCGCCGCCGGTGTTGCCACCGTCGAAGACGACCATTTCGTAGGCATCAATGTCGGTGTCTGCCAGATCGGCGCTGGCGATATGGCGCATGTGCAGCATGCCGCTCAAGCGCTCGAATACCAGGATCTGGCCGATGGCGTCGTCCTGGCCCATGGCGTTGACGCAGGCTCCAAGCTGATGCTCGAAGTCGCGCGCGGGCGAGATGAGGTCGGGGAACATAAAGTGCTCCTATGAAATAGGACCAGCCCGGCTCCCAGAAAGGAGACAGGCTGGCATGGAGGGCAAAGAGGAAGGTGGGCGCGTGGTGTGTTTGCTAGGGCTCGGCCAGCGGCAGGCCCAGCAACACGGGCGCGTCAGCGTCGAGGATGAGGATGCGCACATCGGCCTGGCCAGCCAGTTCCAGGATGTTCGCCAGGTCGTCTGGCATGCCCTTGCTGCGGTGCTCCTGCCGAAGCTGCTCGGCGGTGATGCCCTCGGCGTATTCCAGGTTCTTGTCCGTCCAGGGCGTGGAGATCAGCTTGACGCCAATCGCCGGGCTGTACGGAACCCGAAAGGCGATGAACAGAAAGGCCTCCGGCGTGGCAAGGTCCGCCAGATTGGCGAGGTACAGGCCGGTTTCCTGGCTGATGTGCGCGCTGCTGATCTCCCAGCATCGGCTGTAGTAGCCGGTCTCGAAACTCAGGCGCTGCACGACTTCCCGCGCGGCCTCGACCGAATAGCTGTCACCGACGTGGATCAGGCGACCGTCGAAGTCCTCGCCATGAATGGCATAGACCACGGCACCGATCACGCCTTCGCCGTTAACGCCTTCATCGGCATCGCATTCGGCCAGCACCTCGGCGCTTATAGGTTCAGAGCCGTTCGTGACCACCGCGAAATCGCTGGTGACGATGCAGGACGATGAAATCAATTCCTCGTCGGAAAGGTGTTGCTGGCTCGGGTGGATGTTTCGCCAGACATGCGGGCTTCCGTCCTCGTAGCTGATGGACAGCGTGCGGACGATCTTCAAATTCCAGTAGCCGCGGAGAAAGGGATTGGGATTCTGGGACATGGGAACTCTCCAGATTGAATAATGGAGCCAATTCCCGCCACCGGGAATTGGACCCGGTGGGTTGAAAAGGGAAAATGCGTCAGTCGACGCTGATCGTTGGCTTTGATTCAGCCGCTTTACGCTGGGCAACGGAAAGGAAATCGAGGGACATGGCCGTGTGGGCGCATGTCCCTCGTGGGGAACGAAAAGACGGGGGTGTGCCGGAAACGGGTTCACCAGCCGCTGTAGTTCAGCATCAAGTCGGCAATGACCTTGCGGCGTTCCAAGTCGAGACCGTCGAAGTCCGACAGCCCGTGGAAGTGGCAGCGTTTGAGCATGGCACCGCCCTCGTGCGCGTTGTAGAAGCTGACCATGGCGGACAGAAACATGCGTTGCCCGCTGCTCAGGACACCGAGGGCATCGTTGAGCCGCAGCATGTTGGGACGCAGATCCCACTTGCTCTTGGCCTGGTTCAGGCCGTCACGGGTGCCGTCGCCAAACCATTCGGGGCCAGCGATCTCGGCACCACGCTTCCATGCCTCGAAGAAGGCTTGGGGCGCGGCAGCGAAATGCTGCTCTTCCCGCATGATCTGATCGACGACTTCTCGCGGCAGCAGTTGATTCATGGCGTGATTCCTCCAGTTGGATCAGGGAATGGCGAGCTGGGACCAGCCGCCTCTTTCGAGGGCACGTTGAGCCGCTGCATGGCTGCGGAAGTACTCGTGCGATTCCCGCGAAACGGGACCTTCGGTATCGCGCGTGCCGATGTAGTGGCCGGCGGCGCTTTGCAGGACTTCGAGCGGCAGGAACTTGCCGCAATAGGTCAAGGCCAACTGGCCGAAAGAGGCTTTGTGGGACATGGGTAGGCTCCTTGGAAAAGCGGGGCCTTGTCCCTCACGGGATGGCAGCTCCCGCACGCGGTGGATAAAAAGCATCGACGTCACGGGGACGCGCGTCCGCAGACTTGATGCGATACGGACTGGCGGGTTACGCGGGAAGAACCCGCGGCAGCCTGGAACCCATGGCTGCTGGCATGTGCTGACGAATCAGCGAACATGCGGGCAGCTTCGTCCGGGGGGCGCGCTGCGTCAGTTGGAAAACGGCATTCGGCCCAGCCCGGATTGGTGGGCGCAGAGACAGAAAACCCGCATCGAGTGCGGGCTGTCAGGGGGGTGCTTGGGTGCGTTGGCTCACTCGGGCGTGTCGCCCAGCACATGCTGCTTCCACAGGGCGAATGCCTCGTCCTGTCCCAGTTCGGCCAGGACCACAATGGGTTGCGCCTGCCGCGCACGCAGCGAAGCGAAATACGCCTTACGGTCGGCGATGGCCTTGAGATTGATGCCATCGATGAACAGCAGCTTGCCGCCCTTGATGAACAGCACCTTGTTGCCAAGGTCGCGCTCGAACGCGGCTCGTACTTTCTCCGGTTGTTGCATGCGTCGGTTTCCTGTTGCTGTGGCCGGCCATTGGCTCGGAACGTTGATCGGCGAGATAAAGGCGCCGAAGGCTCGCTGACCTTCGGCTCGGGAGGAAATAACCACCCGTGGGCTGTTGCAGGCCCGGTCGTCGCTAGAACCGTCTGCTCATCAGCAATCACACCCGGCCCATGTCGTGGCTGGGGCCGGCATCGTCTGGCGCACATCCGCGCACAAAGGGAGCCCGTTTTTGCGCCGGTGGGCACCGGCACCGAATACCGCTGACCACAAAGGGTCTCCGGGTGGCTCGCGCTGCCAGGCAAGCCATCGGGGGGCCCTTCGCAGTGGGCGGGAGAAACACAGACCAGCAGAACACGCGGGAGACGGTTCGCGGAAAAGCTACCTTCAAGTCCCGCAGCCGGGGACGGCTGGACGGGACGCGCACACGGACAAGAAGGCGTTGCGCGCTGGGCGACCCGCAGGGGCGTGCGGGACACGGGCCACGCCTTTGAAACAGGGCGCGGCCCACGGGAAACGGAGTCAGTCAGGCGCCTTTGCGGCCGCTGCTACGCGAGCGCGAAGCGCCACGCTTGGGCGTACCGGATTCGACCGGCAGCGTGCCTTTGCAGTCGGGGTAGCGACTGCACGACCAGAATGGGCCGCTCTTGCCGGTGCGCTGGCGCGTCGGTGCGCCGCACTGCGGACATGCTGGCCCATGGGGAAGCTTGATGGACAGGGACATGCTGCCGTACTGCGCGATCAACTGCGAAATCCAGGCGGCCTGCTTGCTGAGGAATACGTCCAGGGTGAGCTGTCCGGCCTCGATCATGTCGAGCGCCTGCTCCCACACCGCCGTTGTGCCGGGGTCTGCAATCGCTGCGGGCACGGCGTCGATCAGCGTGAACGCCGCATCCGATGCGCGAATGGAGCGACCCTTCTTCACGATGTAGCCACGGGCGATTAGCACGCTGATGATGTTGGCCCGCGTCGCCTCGGTGCCGATGCCCGTCGTGTCCTTCAGCTTCTGCTTCAGGCGCGGGTCGGTTACGAAGCGCGCAATGCCCTTCATTGATTTGACCAGTTCGCCCTGGGTATAGGGCTTGGGCGGCATCGTCTTGAGCGCCTTGATCTCGGCCTCGGCCACCTGGCACGCCAGGCCCTCACGCAGTGGGGGCAGCACCTGGCTGCGCGCCGCGTCGACGCAGTCCTCGTCCGCTTGCGGTTCGGCCAGCACCAGACGCCAGCCCTTGATGACCACCTGTTTACCGGCGGCCACCAGCGTCTGTCGGCCGCAGGAAAACTCAGCCACGGTACGGTCGAACTCGTGGTGCGGGAGGAACTGCGCCAGGTAATGCGCCCGGATCAGCCGGTACACCGCCAGTTCCTTCTCGCTCAGAGCAGAGAGGTTCGCGGGTTCGAGCGTCGGAATGATGCCGTGGTGCGCCGTGACCTTGCCGTCGTTCCAGGCGCGCGAACGCTGGGAGCGGTCGAGCTGACTCATGATCGGTCGCAGCGACGGGTCGGTTTTGAGCAGGCTGTCCAGGACGGCGGGCACCTCGGCGAACATGCTTTCGGGCAGGTAGCCAGAGTCCGAGCGCGGGTAGGTCGTGGCCTTGTGCGTCTCGTACAGGGCCTGGGCGATCTGCAATGTCTCCTGCACGTCCAGCCCGAGCTGCCTGGAACAGACCTCCTGAAGCGTCCCCAGGTCGAACAGCAGCGGCGGGCCTTCGCGCACGCGCTCGGTCTCGACCGACACCACCTGGGCGCTGCCCGCAGCACGAATCTGCTGCGCCGCCTGCTGGGCGACCGGCTGTTGCAGACAACGACCGGCGTCGTCGGTGCAGCCATCGGGCGCAACCCACTGCGCGGAGAAAGCCTGACCCTCTGCGGACAAAGACACGTCGATGGCCCAGAACGGCACCGACTTGAAAGCCGCGATTTCGCGGTCGCGATCCACGACCAGCTTCAGGGTCGGGGTCTGGACACGTCCGACCGACAGCACGCCGTCGTAGCCCGCCTGCCGCCCGAGCACCGTGAACAGACGGCTGAGGTTCATGCCGACGAGCCAGTCTGCCCGCGAACGCGCCAGCGCCGAGTAATACATCGGCAGCGTATCGGACGACGGCCGTAGCTTGCCGAGCGCGGTGCGGATCGACGCATCGTTGAGCGCCGACAGC
>NZ_KV813543.1:0-18936 GCF_001813645.1 Pseudomonas sp. HMSC063H08 | reverse complement strand
GATCGACGCATCGTTGAGCGCCGACAGCCACAAGCGTTCGATGGGGCCACGGTAGCCGCACAGGTCGATGATCTCTCGGGCGATCAGTTCGCCCTCGCGGTCGGCATCGGTGGCGATGACGAGATGGGTCGCCTTCGCCAGAAGCGCCTTGACGACCTTGAATTGCGTGGCGGCCTTCGGTTTGACCTCGACCCGCCACTGCTGGGGAATGATGGGCAACTGTTCCAGCGACCAGCGCTTGAGCGCCGCGTCATAGACCTCGGGTGCTGCCGCTTCTACGAGATGGCCGATGCACCAGGTGATGGTGATGCCGGAGCCGTTGAGGCAGCCTTCACCGCGCCGCGTCGCGCCGAGAATCCGGCCAATATCCTTGCCCTGGGAGGGCTTCTCGCACAAGAACAGCCGCATGTCCGTCCATCCGATTTCCGTGGTTCATTGAGTTGCTGGAATCGAGGATGCCGGGCACCGCCAGGGGCAGCAGCAAACAAGTCGCAAGCGGTGGCGACCACTTTCACAGGATGGAATGGCTGGGGCGGAGATGGCGTGCAGCCGGGGTGTGCGGGCCGGGAGCCGCGATTTTCGGGAGCGCATGGAAGCCGGTGGACGTTGATGGAGCTATCCCCTGGGGATAGCTCGCGAGAGCATGGAACGGCGAACAGTGGCCGGCCCATGCCGGGTCACTTCCTACGCCGCGGCTCTTTTGGCGCAGCCGGTTCCTGGACTGCCTGGGACTTTGCCTCCGCATCCTGCGGCTTCGGGCTGAGGGTCACGGACTCGATGCGGAACGGCAGGATGCCGACGCTGCGCGCGTTGATCTGCCAGGTCTCGCGTGGCTGATCTTCGTTGTCCGTCCAGGGCTCGCGCTCCATGCGGCCGACGACCAGCACGCGCATGCCTTTCTGGTAGAGGTTTTTCCAGTGCGCGGTGTCACGGTGCCAGATTTCCACTGGCGCCCAAAAGCCGCCGCGATCCTCGAAGTCGCCGCCTTTGGTGGGAACGGGGTTGTCGAAATACACGTTCAGCCGCAGCAAGCGCCGCGGCTCGTCGTTGCCGTTGGGGAACTCCCGGTACTCGGGCGGGGAGCCAATGTTGCCTTCGCCCCAAAAATGCGTGCTCATGTTGCAATCTCCATGGTGATTGAAATACCCGAGCCGCGTCGGCGTCGGGCGCGTACTGGGGTGTCCGGTGTCATCACCGATCACGCATTCCAGGTGGGATGGACTTGAGCCTGCGCAGGTAGGCGTCTTCCGCCTTGGCGGCCTTGCTGGCGCACTCCTGGGCCTGCCTGCCCAAGGTGTGCAACAGGCTGATCTGCATGTTCAGCGTGATGCGCTGAAGCTCAATCGCGTGCAGCTCGGCCAACAGGTTGACCGGCGTGCCGATGTTCGCCATCAATTCCTGCCACAGGGCTACGCCCATGGCTGAGCGGTCGTGCTTGCGCCAGCGCAAAAACGCCGTGCCTGCGCCAGTGGTTTGCTGGGCCAACTCCACGGGCAGCAGGTGGAAGGGATGCCCGACTGCCTGTTGCAGCACCTGCCGCTGCGCCAAGCCAATCAACTCGTCGCGCATGGCGAAGCACTGGCTGGCCCAGCCCTCAAGATCCCCCTTACCCTTAAAAGGCTTTAAAAGGCCTTTTAGAGAGGCAGCGTGTTCCAGCTTCATGAAGGCAGCCTGTTGCAGGCCCTGGAAGTAGCGGGGTTCGCGGTTCGGATCGCTCATGCCTGCTCGCCCTCGACCTCGCCGGCGCCGACCTCGGGCACCGCGCCGGTGGCGGCCTCGTCGTTGGGGGCAGGCGCTGCAGCAGGACTCTCAGCACGCTGTTGCAGGCCACGGCGCACGATGGGCGGCGCGAACTTCGAGCGGCGCGTGCCTTCCAGCACGTCCTGCGGCAGTTCGCCGAATTTCTCCAACGCCGCCCGTGCTGCGGCGTTCTTCGACACGAAGTCGTCGCGCGTACAGCCCGAATAGCGGTATTGCTGGGCCAGCGAGAACAGGCTGCGCAGTGCATGGGCGCCCTCGTTGAGCCAGCGCTCCAAGGTGCTGCGGTCGATGAGCGCCGTGTGGTGGGCGAGGATCAGTTTGCGGGCGATGTCGTCGTAGTCGGCCAGCAGATAGACGGCGGCAAAGCCGAGCTGCGCATTGACGAACAGCGGCAACTTGACGGGCTGCACGTTGAGGTTCTCGCCCAGGCTGAGTGCCGGCGGCACGCTTGCCAGCGCCTGATCCACCTGCTCGCGCAGCGATTGCAGCGTGGTCTTGGTCTGGTCGAGCTTGACCTCGATGCGCAGCATCCACCAATCCGAGTACGGGTCGTCCTGCTCCGAACCGCGCCGCATCTTGTTCATTTGGGCGATGTAGCCGTTCAGGCCGACGATGCCGGGTCGCCCCTCGGCGGCGGCACGGCCATGCCAGATGCGCGAGGCGTGGTGCGTGTGAAGCGTCAGCGACATCGCGCTGCGCAGGGAGCCGAGATTCAGTTGCAGAGGTTCATTGGTTGCCATGGTGTCCGCTCGTTGTGGGAAAAGGAGCGGTCAGCTTCGGCAGGAAGCGGAAGGCAGTCAGTCAACAAACCGAAACCAGCCAGACCCCGGTTCAACGCGTGGTGGCCGCATGCGGCGCGAGCTATCCCCAGGGGATAGCTCCATGGAGCGCCAACGAACGCTGCACGTCGGGATCAGGACGGGCAACGCCGCTGCTGCGGCAGATGTTCGATGTCAGGTCTGCGACTGCACAGCATCCGCCCCAACGGTGGAACTATCCCCAGGGGATAGCTCTATTGGCATCCATGGGTGTCCACTTCACCGCCTTGCCAGCCTGCTCACTTGTTGGCGAGCAGATCTCGAAGCCGCTCGATGTGCTGCCTGGCGACTTCTGGTGGCACCGGCTTACCCTGCGTTTGGGCCGGCGGTGCGGGTGGTGGCCGTTCGTTTGGTTGAGTGGGTGCCGGTGGCGGGTCTTTCTTTGCCCAGGCATTGAACTCACCGTGGATGGCCCGCTGGATGATGCCGAACAGATACCCTGCGGGATTGCGGATGCCGTGGTTGCTACAACGCGCGGCCCATTCGTCCAGCACGTCCTGCCTCAGCGAGGCATCAACCTGCTGCAATGCCACCTTGGCACCCGCCTGCTGTTCCGCCTTCAGTTGCGCAAAGCGCTTGGGCCATTGCAGATCGTCCAGTGCGCGCGCCTGCGCAGTAGTACGTATTTCATTAATACAACTACTACGTACTGTACGGGCCTGCTTCGGATTCCGAAGAGAGACGTCTGGCGCGGGTTTCGGCCCTGCTTCGGAATCCGTAGTGGGGCGTTCGCCATTCCGAAGAAGGCTCGGAGCCCCTTCTTCGGAATCGTGAATGGCGTCTTCCTGTGGATAACTATCGCTGGCCGTAAGGTCCTGGTTGGCGAGGCGTTCGGCCATCACCTGCAACCGTGACGGGAGGGTGCGTCCGGCCAGCAATGGGTCTTCACCGATTTCCTTGAGCGTGTGCAGGCCCACGATCTGCACGGCCTTGGCAGAATGGCCGAGCGCCTGGCTGACGAGTTGCAGGTAGTCCGGGTCGAGCTGCATGGCCTCGAACGGTGTCAGAGGTTCGTCGTGCAGCACGTACAGATTGCCGAGGATGCGGCCAGTCTTGGGGTCACGCCGTCGCCGAACCAGGCTCAGCCAGCGGGTCAGGCGCATCAGTGTCAGCGCCCGTGCCACGGTTTCATGCGAGGCCTGGCCTGCGCAGGGCATGGACGCCAGCCAGGGCCGCAACTGCTCGTAGGTGGGAAATGCGGTCACACCATCGTCGTTGAGCATCAGCCGGAACACTTGCCAGGCGTTTCGTTCCAGCGGCGTCAGGCGGCGGTCGAGGAACAACTTGCGTGGCACCGTCTCGTGCCGGTTGCCACTGAAGAGGAAAGCATCGCCGGAGGTAGGCGTGGGCGACTGTGCCGGTGTAGGCGCAGGTGCGCTGGGGGCGGGCTTGGGCGCAAGGTCTTTCAGCGCAGCATCGAACAGCTCTGCGAGTGCGATGGGGCCTTGGCGTCGGACTCGTGGTGCGGTGTCGTCCACGGCCATGACTCAAGCCAATCCCTGATCGACCCAGCCCTTGATCGAGGCCCAGACCACCGACAGAGGCAGCGACATGCCTTCGGCCAAGTCCATGGCGGCATCGAGAATGGAGGTTTCGTCTTCGAGATCGACCGTCCTGCTGTTGGTCACGGCCTTCCATTGCCGCCACAGCTCCGTGTCCTGCTCCTCGTCCAGCACGGGATGTCGGCCCTTGCGCTTGGGCAGACCGAGGATTTCACGGCGAAGCGCTACTTCCTGATGCGTCAAGCCATAGAACTTGCTGACCATCTCCGTGCTCGCGCCCAGCCTGAGCATGCGATCGACTGTGGCGATTTCCTTCTCCACGTCCTGCGCCTGCTGGAGCAGCCGCCGCAGCACTTCGCGGTTGACCGTCACTGAGCACCAGGAGACGTTGGCGTTGGCCAGCACGCTGATCAGCGCGGGATGCTTGAGGGCGTCCAGCTCTGCCTCGCCAAACCCCATCAGTTTGCAGCGGCGCAGTTGCCCATTGCGCAGGTCATAGAGGGCCTGGGCGATGACAGCCTGGTTGAGTGGGTGTGCTGTGGACATGCTGGCCTCCCTCGCTTAGGTTCCAGAGTCCGCAGCGCCGGCTTCGAGATCGAGCAGGCGGCGGGCCAGTCGCAGCAGGCGGAACAGCTTGACCAGCGCGGTGTCGCTCAATCGTCGGGTTACGTCGCCCTGGCCGTGCAGCAGCGCCGGCAGGTCGATGACGAGTTGCCCGTTGTCCAGACCGACATCGGCGGGCTGCTGACCGGCCAGGCAAGCCAACAGCGTATGGACGGCACGGCCCAGCGGCGCTGGGTTTGTGGTGCGAGCACGGCAGGCGAAGCCGATGCCGTCTGGGCGGTCATCGATGCACTCGCCCAGGTCTGCCTCGACCGCAATCTCGCGGGCAAACTGCGCGACGTGGATGCGCAGGTGCTCGGGTGTGTCCAGGCCGGGGGCGATGTACCAGACATCCGAGATCGGATAGAGCCCGCCGGCCTGCACCGGGATGGACTGCAAGACATTCGCCGAGAAGTCGTGCGGCAGTGGATCGCCCAACTGGTCGGCGACCATGCGCTGGATGGACTCAAGCCGTTCGGTCGTCGGCGCTGGCGAGACGATGTGCTCCCGAAGCACGTCGTCATCTACCGCCGGACTGGCTGCGCCAGAATGACTGGCGTCCGCGTCGCTCTCGCCCGTCGAGGGCGTTGCCGTCGGCCTCGCAGCAGGTGGCGCAGTATCGGCCGGTGGGCGCGCGATGGCTTCTGGCTCTGGCAAGGCAGGCGGCGTCGAGGGCGGCGTCGGCTCGCTGACCAAGGCCCGCTGGCGGCTCTCGGATTCGGTCATGTCCAGAGCGAGCACGTCGTAATCGACGTCCAGCAATTCGGTCATCTGGCCGATCAGCTCGTCCTGTACGCGCTGCGCAGAGAACTCGTCGGCCTGGACATCGAATTGCGACAGCACATCCTGAAAGAACTCGTCGAAGTCCTGAACCAGTGAGCGGCCTTTGGCGTAGTGCTCCCAGGTGCGCTCGCAGGCCTTGCGCATGACCGACAACCGCTCGACCTGGTGACGCCCCAGGCCGGCGTAGAGCACGGTCGGGATTGCGGGCAGCAGGTAGCGTACGGCGTCGGCCATCCGGCTGATGTGCGACTGCTGCACGGGGTATCCGTCCGCGGCCAGGCGGCGGGCCAGCTCGGACTGGCTCAGGGTGGAGCGGATTTCCAGTTCGTAGAACTCGCGCGCTTTCTCGACGCCCAAAGCGCGCTCGATGAAGGTGAGGCCACCGCGCAGTTCGTTTTCCGCAAGATGCCCGGTGAGCGCGACGATCTCGCCACGCTCGGGCCATGGGCGGAACAGGCATGAGACCCGAAAAAAACGTTCGTCCCGGGTCTCCGACCAGAGTTCGCGCAGGATTGCCAGTCGCGTGTTGCCGCCATTGCGGATGATGTAGTGATCGTCGCCGGGCCGCCGGGTGATGGCCGGAGCCGCGTCCAGGCCACGCTCGCGGATGGATGCCTTGATTTCCTCGTACACCGGATTGCGCTTCTTGCGCGGGTCGTGGTCGTAGGGGCGCAACTGGTCGAGCGTCACGACCATGGGCGTGTCGGCGATCGGGTCGCTCAAGGTCGTTGCTGACGGGCCGCTGCGCTCGAACCCGGACGCAAGCAGTTTGCCGGCCATCTGCTGGGAGGTGATCTCAGTCATGGCCGCCCCCCTGCGCTTGGGATCGGGTCTCGCGCTCGGCACGACGGATCTGCGCACGGGCGTTGAGGGCTGCCCGGTGATCGCTGGCCGTCGAACTGGTGTAGATCGCGGCGCAGCCTGCCTTGGTGAACTTGAGGTGACCGCCCGCCGTGCGCTTGACGTGCCAGCCTTCGCCGACGGCGAACTCGATCAGGGCGCGCAGCCGATTGTGGCCTCGGGCCAGTTCATGTGCGTTCGCCATGGGGCCTCCTGATATCAAGAGGCTGTGGCGGACGGCCGGACACTGCGGCCAATCGATCCTGCCACTGCGGGAACAACTCGTCGGCAAGATCGCGCATGGTGGTGAGCGCGGCGGGAGCGACTCTGCCCACTGGCTGGCGGTACTCGACCCGATGCACCGGCAGGCCGCGCGTCGCGGCCCGCGGATAAGCCTCAATGGCCGGCACGTCGGTAGCCAGAACCCGAATGCCGGTGTGGCCCTGGAACAGATCGCGCAGCGCCTGCTGGATCAGCCGTGCGTTGGCGGACACCGGATGGACGCGGTTGATGAGCAGGTGCAACGGCGGCGGCTCGATGCCCAGGTGCCGGTACGGCGCAATGTCCGCCAGCAACTGCATGGTGCCGCGCCGCAGTTCGCGGGCGGCGAGGATTTCCGGGGTCACGGGCGACAGCGCGAGGTCGGAGGCCAGCACCGCCATCTCCAGCAGCACCGAGCGCGCGCCCTGGGTGTCGATCAGCACCAGGTCGTAGAGGGGGTTCAGTATCGGCAGTAGGTGTCGCAGCCGCAGTCGCCCGTCTGGCGCGTGCAGCAGCAAGGTGTTCAGTTCGCCTCGGTGGTCGTTGGAGAGCACCAAGTCCAGGCCCGCGATGATCGTGCGGGACACAAGCTGGCCGAGGTCGCGCTCGTTGAAGGCCAGCAATTCATAGATACCGCCCGGCGCACGATGGGCCAGCTCGTAGTAGGAGGACAAGGTGGGCTGCACATCGAGATCGAGCAGCAGCACGCGCAGCCCGGCGTCCGCAGCGAGACCGCCAAGGTTTGCGGCCGTGGTGGTCTTGCCGACCCCACCTTTGGTTGAAATGATGGATACGACCTGCATGGCGTTCTCCGGGTCAGGATGGAAAGTCCGCGAGAGAACGGGTCAGGCCCGGTTGTTGACGCGCTCGTCGATCCACTGATCGATTTCGATGGAATCCCAGCCCACGGCGCGCACGCCCAGACGCAGCGCCTGCGGGAACTGGCGTTTCTTCATCAGGTTGTAGATGTGGGCGCGCTTGAAACCGGATTTCGCTTCGACTTCTTCCAGGCGCAGGATGCGGCGTTCGTTTGGCTGCAGTACAGGTGTTTGCGACATGGCGGTCACTCCTGAACGCTCAGTGGCGTTTGTTGGCGTGACCTCTATTCAATAGACACGGCTGCGAAAAGACATTGCAAATGCAATCCCCGCGACTGCACATACAAGCTGGCAAATCTCAGAGGGAGGCGCTACGCAGTCGGCGCCTGGCGGTGGCGAACTTGCCGTTCAATGTCCGCTCCGCGATGCCCATGGCGCCGCTGTGATGGGCAACCAGCGCGCTGACCACGGCCTCCTGCGTCTTGAAGCTGGAGTACGGCGTGCCCGATGGCGACTGGCCGAGCATCAGCTCCAACAGGCCGCCAACGATGTTCAGGTAGGTGGCCTCGGCCCGATCACTGATCGGACACTGCGCGCATGCCGGAATCACCGTGGGCTGCTTGAGCAGCGCGTCATGCTTGTCCTGCAAATCGCGGAGCTGACGTTTGGTCTGTTCCAGGGCGGATTTCAAAGCCTGGCGTTCGACCAGCATGGCTTGCCCTGTTTCCAGAGAGATGGAGGGATGGGTGATGCGCTCGCCGCGGGAGAAGAGAAAGCCGGGCCGCTGCTCGGGGTAGTGCTGGCGCATCCAGCACTTCAGATCGACATGGCGTACCGTCAGATCAGGCGATTCGATCAACGCGGTGTCGCGCGTCGTGATGCCGTGCTGCCCGAAGGGCAGTTCCCCGTTGAGGATGCCGTCATAGATGCGGTCGGTGTACAGCCGCAGTTCGCCCAAACGTGGGCAGTCCAGCGACTGCGGCAGATTCATAGGCGACGAGACCGAAGCCAGGATCACCTGCTCGTATCGCAGCAGTCCGGCCCAGCGGATGGACGCTTCGAGCGGGCGGTAGAACACCTTTGATGTTGGTGCATCATTTTTGTTCTCGTGCATGCTCCGTCTCCTTCCAGGAGAAGAACTACAGGGCCGACTGCTTTTGCAGCCGTCCTCATGGTCGGCCTGTTGTCCGCGCAAGACGCGAGTGATGACGCCCGCTTTTGATTACTTCTGATCAGTTCGCGCAACGAGTAGGCGTTGTGTGCTCGATGTGCAAAAATCCATCGAGCACAAGAAAATCGAGCGTCCGTCGCGGCTCGACAGTGACGCTTGCACTATCAGGATCGTGAGAAGTGGCTGCTCTCGCAAAACCGTATCGGTATGGTCTGATGCGCCAGCGGTTTCAAAAAGCGGCGAACGCTCGGAATCTATTGATCGGGGCTTGAGATTGGCAACGAAAATCCGCTGGTGTCATATCCGATCGAGATACTGATATAGCGAGATAGCATTACCGAGAAGTCGCCTATGGTGACTGCCGAGCGCTGATCCGACGCTAAACGCTGCCTGCCAAAACGTGGAAATTGCGAGTTGGCCGCGCAGAAGACGGATGGGCGGCCATGCGAAGCGATCGACGTTCCCTCCTTTGACCTTGACCGGACGGTGCTGCCGCCCGGCCTCAGCTCAACGGGCGACGGGATCTTCGGGCATATCAACCAACATTGCCGTTTTTACCAGGCGCTCTACAGTCTGCCTGGCCAGCACCGGAGACGCCTCCGATTGCTCTGCAAGCTCATCGGTTTCTATGGCATGTGCGGCGACCAGTCGAGCTGCAAGATGCAGGTTGGTCGGATCGACGGCCTCGATGACTGGACACTTGCCCAGGGCATCGTATGGCCGCAGCAGTGCGTGATAGATGTGCCAGGTGTCGATACCGCGCGGCACCAGCTTCAGGACAGCCTGAATCAGCTTGCGCTTGATGGGGTCGAGTTGCCAGTCCGGGACGCGCTGCCCACGGTGACCCAGATGGATCGACAGGAGATTGCCGGCCTGAATCTCGTAAGTGATCCAGCGGCGGGACTTGCCAACCAGCTTGGCGTAATCGGCCACCGACAGGTTGTGGGATGCCTCGAATATCTCCAGCAATTGCAAGCGCTCGCGCTGCACCTCTGACAGCGTGGGTCGCGCGTACTCGGGCAGATGCACCGCCGAAAGTCGATAGACGGAAGCTGGAACCGCTGGTGCATCGGGTGCAGGCGCAACGATCAACTGAGGGGCGTTTGGATTCAGGGCGGGCGGCTGCGCTGCCGCCTGTCCGGCGATTGTGGGCAGGCCCTGCAACGTGATGGTCAAGTGCGTGCTGGCAACTTCGACCTGATTCTGCTCGAACAAGTCCAGCCGGTCGGCCCAGTCCTGCATCATGACGCGGCGTTGCTCGACGTACTCGGCGTGGTTGTAGGTCGCGCTGATCCGATCCGGATCGGCATGCGAAAGTTGGGCGTCTACCCACTTGGGCGGATACCCCAATTCATTGAGCGCAGTCGAGATGGTGGCGCGAACGCCATGCCCAGTGAGTTGGTCTTCATAGCCCATACGCTTGAGCGCGCCATTGAGCGTGTTCTCGCTCAGAGGGTTTTTCAGGCACCAATCACCGGGGATGAGATACACCTGTGCTGGCTTCAGATTTCCCAGCAAATGACGAACGACCTCTTGTGCCTGCAACGACAGTGGCACGATGTATGGCGGGATGTCGGCGAAACGCTGGCGCTTCTTCTTGGTGAGCTGCTTGCGTTGCTTGAGCCTGACAACCGGGATGATCCACAGACCGCGCTCCAGATCAAACTGATCGGGCGTGGCGTAGCGCAATTCACCGGTGCGCACGCCCGTGAGCAGCAGCAGACGTAGACCCAGTTGCGTATTCAGGCGACCGCTGTACTTGCGCAACGTCTGCAGCATTGCCGGCAGCTCGGGCATGCGCAAAAAGGGATTGTTCTCCACCGGGGGCAGCGGCATCGCCACCACGTCCAAATCCTTGGCCGGGTTGTCGCCCATGTTGGGCACCACCACCGAGGCGTAGGTGAATAGCTGGCTGAACCAGGTGCGCAGCTTCTCGGCCACCGACAGCGAGCCACGCTTTTCCACTCTGCCGATGATGTCCAGCAGGTGGGCGCGGGTGACGTCGTAGATGGTCAGGTGGCGCAATACGGGAAACACGTCCTTGGCGAAGACGCGCCCGATCTGCTTGGGCGTACTTTGGCGGCCCTCATTTTCCAGAGAGAGGCTGCGGTGGGCCAGCCATTTGTCGTAGATGGCCTGGAAGGTGTGCTCGCCCGCCAGGACGATGGCGTGGCGCTTGCGCTTGCGCTCCGAATGCGGGTTGATGCCCTTGGCCAGCATGGCCCGGGCCTCGTCGCGCAGATTGCGAGCGTCTTTCAGGGAAAGCGCGGGATAGCCACCGAAGGACATGCGCTCGCGCTTGCCGCCCCAAGTGAAGCGGAAGTGCCAGGCCTTGAAGCCGGTGGCGGAGATGTAGAAGTAGAGACCGTCGAAATCGACAAGCGAATACGCCTTGCCGGTCACCTTGGCCTGTCGAACCTGGAGGTCTGAAAGCATGAGTCCAACTCCTGCGAAGCGAGTTGGATGCCATGTTCCCGACGGAACCCCGGCTCCTCCAGCAACAATACGGTTTTGGGGACCTCCGTATTGCCAGTGTACCGCTCAACGTACCAGTTAGAACCGGCTGGGAGTGGATTTCGCTGGATGTCAGTGGATTGAGATCAGGTAAAAATCTCAATCCTGACAATGACTTACGACGTTCCCTGGCGTTCGGTGGAAGTCCCTGGAAAGTCGAAGTGGAGCGGGTGAAGGGAACATCATCGTGTTCCTAACTCGTTGATTGATAACGAGTTTTCCGCACTCGGCGAACCGAGATGGACATAATTATGGACTGAAAACCACGCTTGGTCAACGCGCGCTCCGAGCAAGTCCAGTGCGAGCCATGGACAGCCAGCAATAGCCAATGTACCCGAGCGCTCAACGTCACGAGGCCGGTTCATCTCCCTTTGGCAGGAACTCCTCGCGGGCGCGCTGCAGAAACCGCTTCATGGGCTCAGAGGGTTCGGCGCTGCGGCGCAGCAGGTAGGTGGACAGCATGGGCGGCGTGCCGGCCAAGGGGCGAACGGTTATGTCGGGGCGGTTCAGGGTCTGCACCTGCGAGGCAATGGCGAAACCTAGGCCATAACCGGCACCGACCAGAGTCAGCATCACGCCTAGGCTCGTCACCTGATCTACCAGCTTGAGCGGCTTGGACGCACCTTGAAGCACCGCCTGGATCTGGTGGTGGCAGCCCGATCCCGCGTCCGGATGGCACAGTACCAACGGAAACTTCAAGGCTTCATCCAATGGCACTTCCGCGTGCGCCAACAAGGGGTGGCGCACGGGCACGATCACCGACAGAGGATCGGTCCACACGGGCTCGGCGACAAGGCCTTCGCTCACCGCGTCCGACAGCGCAAAGCCGATGTCCAGCAGATCGTTGTGCAGGCCCTTGAGCTGCTGCGCGAAAGGCAGCTCGAAGACGCGAATCTCCAGTTCGGGCTCTTCCTCGCGGCTGCGCGCCAGCAAGGTGGCAATGTGGGGCTGCGCCAAGCTGTCGCAGATGGCGATGCGCAGATAACCCTGATAGCCCTGCGCCGCCGCCTTTGCGGCACTCACCGCCTGCTCCACGGTGGCCAGCACACGCCGGCACTCACCGAGGAACACTTGACCGGCCCAGGTCAGTCGCGTCTGGTGCGCGCTGCGGTCGAACAACTGCACGCCGAGCGTGGCTTCGAGATTGCGCATTGCGCGCGACACAGGCGATTGTTCTACGCCAAGGCGCTCGGCCGCTCGCGCGAAATGCAGTTCTTCCGCGACCGCAACGAAATAGCGCAGTAGTCTGAGTTCCAATGCGGCCTCCTGTTTGCCTCGTTCCTGGCCTGCGTCCACCTCATGCGGATTGCGCCTCGCTTTCTCCTTCGATGATTGGCAAGAGGTTCCGGCGTTGCATGCTTGCCTATTCGGATAGGCAGATCGCATCCGAAAATTACGGAGGTTGAGGCGGAACGCTACCTGGCCGAAGACCTGAGAACCTCAATCACCGCGACGCTGCACTACCGCCTGATCCACAGGTTCAGTTCAATCAATTCCCGGGTTGCAGCTCCACACGCACCTCGCGCGATTTGCCGGCCCGTTCCACTGACAAGACCACCACATCGCCGACCTTCCTGTCGTCTAGCCGCGCGAGCAGCTTGGCCACATCGTCCGTCGCCTTGCCATCAACATCGATGATGCGGTCGCCCGGCACGATGCCTTGCGGCGTGACTTCGACACCCGCGAGGCCGGCCTTGTGCGCTGCCGAACCAGGGGTAACACGCAACACGAACACGCCCTTGCTTCCGGTCAGTGCAAGCAGGCGCTGATTGAGCTGTTCGTCCACCTCAATGCCCAGCGCCGGACGGATGTACTTACCGGTCTTGATGAGTTGCGGGACTACGCGCATGACGGTGTCCACCGGCACGGCGAAACCAATCCCGGCCGAGGCGCCGGAGGGGCTATAGATCGCCGTGTTGATGCCGATGAGCCTTCCTGCCGAATCGAGCAGCGGCCCACCGGAGTTGCCAGGGTTGATGGCGGCGTCGGTCTGGATCAGGTGATCGATGGCCGGGCCGCCCGCTTCTCCGGGTAACGAGCGGTCGAGCGCGGAGACGATGCCGGTGGTGAGCGTCCAGTCCAGGCCGAAGGGGTTGCCGATAGCGAACACCTTCTGACCCACCTTGAGGTCGGCACTGGTGCCGACCGGCACGGCCGGCGGGCGCTTGAAACCGACGCCAATCTTGAGCACGGCGATGTCGTGCGCTGGGCTCGTCCCCACCAGCGCGGCCTGGTAGTCGCGGCCATCGGCGAGTTTGACCGTGGCTTCAGAAGCACCCTGGATGACGTGGAAGTTGGTGACGACGTGGCCGGCATCGTCCCAGATAAAGCCCGAACCGGTGCCGCGCGGCATGGAAAAGACATTGCGAGTCCAGACGTCGCGCACCAGCTGCGCGGTGGTGATGTAGACCACCGAAGCGCGCGATTCTTCGAACAGTTCGATGGTGGCTTTCTCGTCCGCCGCCAGATCGCCACGCGCCGTCACGGTGCGATCTGCCGCCTCGCGCGGACTGAACCAGGCCTCGATGGCGGGCAGGAACTGCCACACCAGCATGAGCGTGGCAATACAGGCGGTGATGAAGAGCCAGCGCCGGACGAAGTGGTCCGGCGCGGGACGTTGGTACGGGTCGGGGTAGGCCATGAGAAGTCTCCTGTTGATAGGCAATCAGCGCCACAGCCCGCTCGGGTGCCAGCGCGGCGGGCGCGGCGTCACAGCGGATTCCGGCAAGAAATGGGGCGCGTGGAATGGCAACGCTGATGCTGGCCCAGGCGCCAACGTCAGTACGCGTGAGATGCGTACTTGCGTGGCCGGATGCGTGCGCAACCAGAAGGGTTCGGGATTGCCCCATCCCGGCCACAACCAGGCGCGCCAGGAGCGGCTGACCCGCTCGATTTTCGCCAGCGCGGACGCCAGCCCCTGCGGGTCGCCAGTCAGTTCCGCAGCGAGGCGGTCAGCGTCGAACTCACGCACGCGAGACAAGCCGAGCTGTGCGAGCAGGGCCAGCTGAGGCGATGCGGCCAATAACAATAGACCAGGCCAATAGACCTCCGCCGCGCCAACCAGCAGCGCGGGCAGGCTCAGCAGGATCGCGATCTGTCCCATAAGGGCCAGCAGGCTCGTGAGGCGAGTGACGGAATCCGCCAGCCCCATGACACGCATATCCTCATTGGCGATGTGCGCGACCTCGTGCGCGAGCACACCCGCCAGTTCGCGCGAATTCAGGTTGCGCAGCAGGCCATCGGTGAGGGCGATCGATGCCTCCTGCTTCGATCCGGTGGCGAAGGCGTTGACGACGGCACTGGGCACGTAGTGCGGCACCGGCGTGGCGAGCAAACCGGCACGGGCGGACAGCTCGCGCAACAGGGCCCAAATCTCGGGGGCTTCGTGCGGGTACAAAGCCCGTGCGCGGTACAGGCGCAAGGTCAGCGCCGACGCAGCTGTCGGCTCCAGCAGCAGCGCGCCAGCAACGGCAATCAGCGCGAGCCACAGGCCGCTTTCCCCGAACAGCAGGCTTCCTGCGGCGGCTGCGATCCCGACCAGGGTCAGGCTCAACAGCCCGGTCTGCAGGCGGTTGAGCCAGCGATGTTGCAACCACGCAGCGCGCAGGTCACTAGGATGATGACGATTCATGCCCAGATTTCTCGGCGACGCGGTCGTCGCGATCGCGCAGCAGCCAGTAAGTGGTACCAAGCGCCAGTGTGGCGCCTGCCAGCGCGGCGATTTTGGCGGGACTCGTGTCGGGGTCGAGGACCACGAACTTGCGTGCCAGCGCGATCAGGCCGATGAGGATCACGGTCTTGACCTGGATGATGCTGTCCCGACGCAGCGCCACGCGCACGATGGAATGCTTGAACTCCATCGCGATCAAGAGCGTCATGATCATGCCGAACACACTCTGGAATACCTTGTGATCCAGGGGATTGAAGGCATCGAGAACCAGCAGCGTGAAGACGATGGAGATGAGCTGGAACAGCGACACCACGATGATGACGGCAATCACCGCCGACAGCACGAGCGCGACGACCTGCTCGAAGCGCTCGTAAAAACTCATGATGGCCCATTGGTCACGGAAGACCTGAAATGGATTGCGGCCTGTTGACTTCATGCAGATGGACTCCCTGCGACATTGCCGCTGTCGAGACGGCGGCGCATCGCACTGATGTTTCGTTCGACGAGCTCGGCCGACATGCCAAGCGACGACATCACTTGTTCCGCCAGCCCAAGGCCTGCGGCAAAGGATTGCTGGTACACACGCACGTTGGGCATGGCGCGAAATGCATCGGCCGCGGTCGTACTTCTGCATGACACCCACAAGGTCAGCGCCGGACGGCGCTCGGCAATCGCCTGGGCGATGCGCAGCACTTGCTGGGCATGGGCGAACGTGAGCACCACCAGACGCGCTTGCGCCAACCCGGCAGCCAGCAGGGTATCGGGCCGACTCGCATCGCCATGGAACACCGGCACGCCGGCGGCACGCTCGGCCTCTACCTTCTGCTCGTCTGCTTCCAGCAGCAGATGCGCCACGCCGGCGTGGCGAAGAATCTCACTGACGGTCAGGCCAAGCTCGCCCGCGCCGCAGATGATGACGTGGTCTTGAAATCGCGCTGTCTGCGCGGTGATCTCAACTTCTTCAGCCTGGGGTGGCTGAATGACGCCGCCGGTGCGGCTCAAGAACCGGGCAAGTACATCGTGATGGCGGATCAGTAGCGGTGCCAAGGCCATGCTGAGCACCAGCGCGACCAGCATGGGTTGTACGACGGTCGCGGGAATCAGATGCTGCTGCAAGACCATGCCCAACAACAGCAGGGCGAACTCGCCGCCATGCCCCAACGCTATGCCCGTGCGCCAGGCATCGAGGGCGGACAGGCGCGTCGCCCGCAAGGCCAGGGTGTTGAGCCCGATCTTGACCGGTACCAGCACTGCCAGCCACGCGAGCACCGCCAGTGGTGCCGAAAGAATCTGCGCTCCGTCCAACTGCAGGCCGATGGTCACGAAGAACACCCCCGACAACACATCGCGAAACGGTTTGAGGTGGCTTTCCATGTGGTGACGGAAGTCGCTCTCGCCCAGCACCATGCCGGCCAAAAACGCACCCAGGGCGGCAGATACGCCGACCGCGTGCGCAGCGGCGGCGGCAGCCACCACCACGCACAAGGAGACGAGCACGAACGATTCCTCGTGGCCCCGCCGCGCCACCCAGCCCAGCAGGCCATGCAACAGACGGCGCGAGGCGAGGGCCGCTGCCGCGAACAGCAGCAGCACACCGAATACTTCGAGCAGCACATGCTCGATCTTCGGCGACTCGCCGCGCGCCCAGATCGCCAGCAAGGCCAGCAGGGGCACGCTGGCCAGGTCCTGAAAGACCAGCACGGCGATGACACTGCGGCCGTGGCGGGTGGTGAGCTCGCCTTGGTCGGCCAGTTGTCGGCTGACCAGCGCCGTGGACGACATGGCCGCCGCAGTGCCGAGCAGCGCAGCGCTCTGAGCTGGCTGCCCCAAACCCATCAGCATCAGGGTCAGAGGTGCGGCCACAACGACCATCTGCAAACTGCCAGCCACCAGTACGGTCTTGCGAGTGAGCCAAAAGTGCCCGAGGGAGAATTCCAGTCCGACCATGAACAGCAGCAGCGCCACTCCCAGCTCGGACAGAAAATCAAGCGCTTCTCCCGGCGCGATCACGCCGGTGACTGAGGGGCCCAGTAAGGCGCCGACGGCGAGGTAACCCAGCAAGGCGGGTACTCTGAACGCCGCCGTCGCCACCGCCGCGAGGCTGCATGCCGCCAGCAGGATCAGGGTGGCGCCGAGCAAGTCCTGCATCGGTCAGCGCCCCACCTGTGCAGATGCCCAGCGCACGATGTCCTGCGCGCCCAAGGCGCCGGCCTGACGCCCGATCTCCCGCCCACCCTGGAACAGGGCGAGCGTCGGGATGCTGCGGATACCGAACTGCGCGGCCAGGTGGGGCTCAGCCTCGGTATTCACCTTCGCCAGCCGGATCCTGGGTTCGAGCTGGTGCGCCGCTTGCTGGAACTGCGGGGCCATCATCTTGCACGGCCCGCACCAAGGTGCCCAGAAATCGACCAACAGTGGCAGGTCGCTGCGCTCCACGTGGCGCGAGAACGTCGCCGTGGTCAACTCGATGGGCTCGCCCGTGAACAAGGGCTGCTGGCAGCGGCCGCAGTTGGGATGTTCCGATAGCTTCGCAGTCGGTACGCGGTTGATGGACTGGCAATGCGGACAGACGAGGTGAAGATTATTCTTCATGGTTCGCCTCCTTGGACCACAGTGAGGCTGCCTCGCTCCGGGTCACAGACAATGCCGACCAATCAACGCCTTGGAGCCAATCGTTCCCGTTTTTGCTTACTCCGGCCTCTTCCAGATGAGCAGCGATGAATGCTTCGGCCTGCATGAGCCACCTTCGGACAGCATCTTCCTTACTAGGAATCAGCAGGATTTCAGAGACGCTGCTGGCATCCAGCCCGTCCACACGGATAAGCAGAAAAATGCGCCGCCACAAACGCGGCATGTCCTTCAGCAGGTCGAATGCAAAAGCGAACTCGCTCGACCGATCAACTAGCTCCTCCTGTTCCGCGATCGTTGCGGCATCGGGATGCTGACTGTCAGCGATGATATCGGCCAGCCTGAGTGTGTCATCGGGCTGATAAAATTCGAAGACTTCCTCTTCCACCATGGCCTCGGCGACGTCTTGGGCATCCGGTTCGACCGGCGCGTCCAGAGAAACGAATTCGCCAAATTGCCGGCTGCTTGCCACTTCGTTATCCAGGACGGCGAACAGATGCTTCAAAAGACCGGTGTAAGCCTCTTTTTCCCCCGGCACGGATTGCCATTCCACCTCAGCTCGGACAATCGCTTCATCCACCACGTCGCGCAGCGTCGGATAATCGCGCGGTAAATCGCCGACGGCCCGCAGATAAGCCAGCTCACGCCTTGCGACAGCCTCAAGTTTCGACAGTAGAGGCATTCGGGTCGCCTCGGCCTCATGGGCGGCTGATGCGGGTTTTGCGGCAATCCGCACCTTGAGCTCGCGCAAGCGCTCGCGTCGTGCTTTGCGCTTGATTTGATCCTGAGCATGCAGTCGGTCAAAATGCTTCTTGGCCTGACGGAACAACGACTGTGCGAGCATCTGCGCGAGGGGCGTCAGCTCGTCATGTGATGCAGTAACGCTGACAGTCTTTTTGCCGGGCAGGTGCATATAGCCACTGGCCAGAAATTGCCGCTTGATCTTGTCGCGATCAAGGACGATTTGAAGTTGCGCTGAATCTTTAGTGTGTTTGTCGAGCAATGGCTTGAGGGCGTGCTCGATCACATTTCCCAAAGCTCTCTGCCAAGGTTCATGAAACTCTTTGTCGATAGCTCGATAGCTATATTGCATCTGCATGTATGACTCCTTCGATGTCATTTCTATGGAGGTATGAATCGAGGATGCTCATATCCATAGAATTTAGTTTGACCCGCTCTTATCCCTGGCGCGTTTTGCGAAGACGCCAACTCAAGAACAAAAGCGTGACACCATAGACTGCCGCATAGAAGCCCAACAGCCAGCCTGCGGCCAGGAATGACTCGACCGGACGGGAAAAAAATATCCACAAGACGATAGCGCCAAGGACAATCGAGAGCAGTCCACTGAAGGCAAGCCAAATTTCACCCTTGATTTCTTGACGCAGCCGAACGGCGGCGGATATCTCCAGCACACCGGTGAAAATCGCCCAGAAGCCCACGCTAGCCCATAAAAAAGAAGCCAAGACTATCGTGGCGACCCAAGGAGCAACCAGGACGACGACGCCCGTAAGTATGCCGACAATGCCGCTGAACAGCGTAAGCGTCCAGCCCGCCCACCTTTTGCTCG
>NZ_KV813542.1:0-536 GCF_001813645.1 Pseudomonas sp. HMSC063H08 | reverse complement strand
TCGACCTTCAGGGCCGCGGTGTTGCCGTTGTCGATAACGAAGGCGGGGCGGTCGGCGAACAGGTGCTGGCTGGCCGCTGTCAGGTCGGCTGCTGTGCTGTTGCCGGTACGGTGGTAGGTGGCGACCAGGACCCTGCCGTCGCACTTGCTGGATTCGAAGAGCCAGCCCTGGATCGACAGCGACAGTACCCCCGTTGCCTTGCTACAGGCGCGTAGCATGTCCTCGAGGTCAGGCATGAGCGTCCAGGGCTTCTGCAATGACGCCAGGTCCAGCGGCTGCTTGGCCTGGGCGTTCTTCTCGGCCAGCTCGGCGAGGCGCCTCTGCTCCTCGAGGAGCGCGGCTTGCCTGGCGAGCTCTTCCTGGTGGGCATTCCATAGGTAGTAGGCGGTTAGCGACCCACCTACCACGCAACCGAGCAGGGCCACTGCCGTCCACTCCCTGGCGGACAAGCCGAAGGTGAGTTGCCGGAGGCGGTAGTCGCGCCGCAGGCGCTTCGGCGCGAGCAGTTCCTCGATGTCGAAGTCCTTGACGGGGAA
>NZ_KV813541.1:0-568 GCF_001813645.1 Pseudomonas sp. HMSC063H08 | reverse complement strand
GACAACGGCAACACCGCGGCCCTGAAGGTCGACCTGAAAGTCGCCATCGGTAGCGATGAGCCGCTGCAGCCAGCCGACGACGCGCTGCAGGCGCTCACCAGCCATCTGTACCGTCAGGGTGTCGAGCCCAAGCTGTCGATCAGCCAGGAGACAACTCCGCCCCTTCCTGGCGCGGAAGCAGCGACGGAGCAGCAAGTGGTGTTGCCTTCCTGGAAGAAATTCACCTTCAGCGCCCAGACCAGGCTCCCGGCAGACCTGACCTTCCAGGGGCTGCCCGCCGCCGGGGTCCGCATCACCAACCTCGAAACCACGCTCAAGGACAGCCAGTTGGACTGGACTGTCACAGGAGAAATCTATGCGAACTGAGCCGATCGGCATGGCCGTGGCCGTGCTCTTCCTCCTCGCGTCCGGCCAGGCCTGCGCCGGCACCGTTGGCGAACTGGCGGAGATCCAGGCCCAGGCCATCCTCACCGAGGCCAAGGTGCGTCTGGCCACGGCGCAGCGGCAACTGGAGGGCAAAGGCGAAACCGGCCAGATCGTCAGCGCCCAGGGGCAGACGTTCGCCATG
>NZ_KV813540.1:366314-404561 GCF_001813645.1 Pseudomonas sp. HMSC063H08 | reverse complement strand
CCCGGCAACTTCGTGGTCAAGGCGGCGAAGCACAGTCATGTCGGTCCCGCTCATGCATCGACCAGCTTCAACGCCTGGGATTCGACACCGTTCGATGACCGGTATGTCCTGCGCGACGAAGCCACGCTGGAGCCGTTACCCAATATCGCCGTTGAAGTGATACGAGGCGATGGTGGTGTGGTGAAACTGATGACCGACAGCCAGGGCCGTTTACCCAAGCAACAACACCTGGCCATGGACCCGGTGCAGATACGCATCCTGGGCAAGGGCAGTCACAACAGCGACACGGAGTCCAACACATGAGCAGCGAACCGCTCGAGCCGAATCAGGATGTGATCATCCCTCGCTCTCGCGACAGTCTGGGACGGCCTGTCTACAAGGCGCAGTTGACCCGTACCGACAACCAGAGCGAAAAGGTGGCACTGATTCGGCAGACCGCTCCCCTGCCGGTGATCTTCATTCCGGGGATCATGGGAACCAACCTGCGCAACAAGGCAGATAAAAGCGAGGTCTGGAGGCCGCCGAATGGTCTGTGGCCCATGGATGACCTGTTTGCCTCCATCGGTGCGTTGTGGACTTGGGCCTGGAGGGGTCCAAAGGCCCGTCAGGAGCTCCTGAAGGCTGAGCAAGTAGAAGTCGATGACCAGGGTACGATCGATGTCGGTCAATCTGGTTTGTCCGAAGAAGCTGCCCACCTGCGCGGCTGGGGCAAGGTCATGCGCAGTGCGTATAACCCGGTCATGGGATTAATGGAGAGGCGACTGGATAACATCGTCAGCCGGCGGGAACTCCAGGCATGGTGGAATGACGAAGCCCTCTCTCCTCCTGGAGATCAGGGTAAGGAGCAGGGAAAGGTGGGGCCGATCGATGAAGAGGAATTGCTCAGGGCCAGCCGATACCAGTTCGATGTCTGGTGCGCCGGCTATAACTGGCTACAGTCCAACCGGCAGTCGGCGCTGGATGTACGCGACTATATCGAGAATACCGTGTTGCCTTTCTACCAAAAGGAGTGCGGTCTCGATCCCGAGCAGGTGAGACGTATGAAGGTCATTCTGGTCACCCATTCGATGGGAGGGCTGGTGGCTCGCGCCCTGACGCAGTTGCACGGCTATGAGCGCGTATTGGGGGTGGTGCATGGCGTACAACCTGCGACGGGTTCCTCGACCATCTACCATCATATGCGCTGTGGCTATGAAGGTATCGCACAGGTCGTGCTGGGGCGAAATGCCGGTGAAGTGACAGCCATTGTCGCCAATTCGGCCGGCGCGCTGGAATTGGCCCCTAGCGCGGAATACCGGGAAGGGCGTCCTTGGCTATTTCTGTGCGACGCGCAGGGGCAGGTGCTCAAGGATATCGATGGAAAGCCTCGGGCTTATCCGCAGAATCAGGACCCTTATGAAGAGATATACAAGAACACTACGTGGTATGGATTGGTGCCTGAGCAAAATTCACAATATCTAGACATGTCAGACAAAAAAGAAGGTTTAAGAGTTAGCCCCCGTGATAACTTTGAAGACTTGATAGATAGCATTGCTAATTTTCATGGTGAATTGTCAGCAGCAGGATATCACTCAGAGACCTATGCCCATTACGGAGCTGACGATAGCCGCCATAGTTGGCGCGACCTGATCTGGAAGGGTGACCCTACCCCTCTGGAGACCCCTGGTGCCACACTCAACGACGATGAGAACGGCACTTACAACAGTTGGTTCCGCCGGGGCTTGCCCACCATAGTGCAGGGTCCGCTGGAGACGGGAAATCCTCTGGACGCTTCCGGTAGCGGAGGTGACGAAACGGTACCGACCGACTCCGGCCAGGCGCCTGCCCTGGCGGGCGTCAAGGCCAGCTTTCGGCATGGCAGCAAGGGCAAGGGACAGGCCAATACCAAACGGGGCTATGAGCACCAGGAGAGTTACAACGATGCTCGTGCCCAATGGGCAGCGCTATATGGTGTGATCAAAATCACCCAGTTGGCGGATTGGCATCCTAATGACAAAGGAGGGACATGATGCATCCCCGTCGGTTGCTTGCTGTACTTGGAGTGGTGGTCTTGACCAGCATGACCAGTTGCACTTCGTTTTCTTCTTCTCGGAGCTCTTCCATGGACAAGACCGGATGGATTACTCATTGCTTTGGTCGCTTTCTGATTGATCTGCCACCTGACGCGGTAATCAATGCCGGATACTACCTATGGGGAGACAGAATTGAGTACTTAGATGATAAACCTACCGAACTGGCAGCCAGGGTTGATCGTCTTGAACAAGAGTGGAGGACTCAGAGACATAAATCCAAAGGCAACATGCTTCTTCGTAAAATTGACTTTGGCAATGAATCAGTAGGTTTATTGTCTTGGTCTTCAGAGGTTGCCTCTAAAACCTATTTATTGGATACCTATGTTACATCTAAGCCTACGTGGCATGCCTATCGTTGGAAAGGGAAAGTTTCGGTAGACAGAGAGCAACATGCTGTGGAGATATCTAGGGCTTTAGCTCGAAATCTACGTTCTCGCGCGCCAAAAGAAATCCCCAGCGAGCCGGGCTTTTGCATCGACCACGCTTATATTGCAGGGGATAGTTTTCAAGTGGAGAGGTTTGGAGTGGGAGTCACTTTCCCTGAGCACCCCGGCGCGCGCTTTGAATTCCGCTCCTCCACGGGAGCTGAGCTAAACAGCCTTCTTGAGCGAGTCGACGGCTTCGTGCAAAACATGCTCTCCACGTTTGCAGGCATGGAAAGGTTAAGAAAAGGAAAGCATCCTGTCGGGGGCCTTCCTGGAGAGGAATATCTGGTTGCGGGAAGCGATAAGGGGCAGCGCGGCTATACCTTCATGTGGGAGGTTCAAGGCAAGGAGGAATCGCTAACCGAGCCCCATCTTACTGCGGGACTGGCGGTACTGGAACGCAGCAATGAAAACGGTAAACCACCGCCCCCTGCCTTCAAATCGGACAAAGAGGCTTTGGAACTGTGGGACGCCATTGTCGATTCGATCCGCGTGCGCCCGACGTCTTCATCGCCGCGTGGCGGAAATGCCGGTCCTTCCCCTGCTCCGAAACCCGCTACGCCTGGCGGCCAAACGCTCGGTGATGACTATGTCTATGAGGAATTCCTCTCTAGCCTGAAGCCAAAAGACAGCTGGCTGGACGACCTATAGGAGCAACCCGCGATGGACATCATTCGCCTTGGCGACACCACCAGCCATGGAGGCACGGTGATTGAGGCGTTCGGCCAGACCGACCTGAACGGCAAGCCGATGGCCGGTGTAGGCCACCAAGTGGTTTGCCCCTTGTGCAAGGGAACCTTCCCCATTACCGAAGGTAGCGCCCTGCTGGATGTGAATGGGGTCCCGGTCGCGCTACATGGGATGAAAACAGCTTGTGGTGCCAGCCTGATTGCCAGTGGCCCGTTGGGCGCTGCCGAAAACTGAAAAAGGGGGACGTTCGATATGCCGAAAGACTTCGGCGACCTCCTTCGTGCCTCTCCTGTAGAACGCTCAGGAAAACTCCGCCGGCTTCTTGCCCAGCCTGACCTGCCCCGAGCCTTGGCACGTTGGCCAGTCTGCCGTTGTGCACTCCAGCAAGCGCTGGCGGCATTCTCTTTGCTCGTTGAGCGTCTCCATTGCCGCCAGGATCTACTGGCGCTCAGATAGCCGGTTGCTCTCGCGCACGTCGCTGCTTGTAGTCGCCAATGCAAGCAGGCGTTCCGCAAAGCCCCATGGCTGATCCCGGGCGACAGGGTTCAAGGCCTTGCTGCACCAGGCTTGCGCTCACTGAGGTAGTGGTCGCTGAAAACTCCCAGCGGCTAGAGCACGTCGGCTATCCGACCAATGTCGTACACCGCCGGGCGTCCCGGGGGTAGCCGGCGCCAGTTCTATGGATACAGTGGAAGCAGCTCTGGAAAGCCTGTAGTAGACCGATTGGTCAACTACAAAAAATTACTTTGTATACAAAAAATCGATTGAATCGAGCACACAACGGGGATATAAAACACCCCACCGCATCGCCCTGAAGCCTGGGGTGGATGTTCGGCCAGAAATACCCGGCCGCCGGAACCTGCCTTTTCCGGTGTCCGCCTGCGACTGACAACAATAAAAACGCCTGAGGTGTTGCATGTCCGTGGTAACTGATCGCCGCATCCCCGACTCGCCCGTAGACCAGCGCCTGCCTCTGACGCAGCTGCTGCTGGTGGGCTTCCAGCATGTGTTGCTGATGTACGGTGGCGCCGTCGCCGTGCCTCTGATCGTCGGCCAGGCGGCCGGCCTCTCGCGCGAAGAAATCGCCTTCCTGATCAACGCCGACCTGCTGGTCGCCGGCATCGCCACCCTGGTCCAGTCGCTGGGCATCGGCCCGATGGGCATCCGCATGCCGGTTATGATGGGCGCCAGCTTCGCCGCCGTCGGCAGCATGGTGGCGATGGCCGGGATGCCCGGCGTGGGCATCACCGGGATCTTCGGCGCGACCATCGCCGCCGGTTTCTTCGGCATGCTCATCGCCCCCTTCATGTCGCGCATCGTGCGTTTCTTCCCACCGCTGGTGACCGGCACGGTGATCACCTCGATCGGCATGTGCCTGTTCCCGGTGGCGATCAACTGGGCCGGCGGCGGCAAAGGCGCGGAAGACTTCGGCTCCCTGCACTTCCTGTTCCTCTCCAGCCTGGTGCTCTGCACCATCCTCCTGATCAACCGCTTCATGCGCGGTTTCTGGGTCAACATCTCGGTGCTGATGGGCATGGGCCTGGGCTACGCGATCGCCGGCGGCATGGGCATGGTCGACCTCGGCGGTCTGGCCGAGCGCCCCTGGTTCGACATCGTCACCCCGCTGCACTTCGGCGCGCCGACCTTCGACCTGGCGCCGATCCTGTCGATGTGCCTGGTGGTAGTGATCATCTTCGTCGAGTCCACCGGCATGTTCCTCGCCCTGGGCAAGATCACCGGCCGCGAGATCACCCCGACCGAACTGCGCCGCGGCCTGCTCTGCGACGCCGGCGCCTCGTTCTTCGCCGGTTTCCTGAACACCTTCACCCATTCCTCGTTCGCCCAGAACATCGGTCTGGTGCAGATGACCGGGGTGCGCAGCCGCTACGTCACGGTGGCCGCCGCCGGTTTCCTGATCCTCCTCAGCATGCTGCCCAAGGCCGCCTTCCTGGTCGCCTCGATCCCGCCGGCGGTACTCGGCGGCGCCGGCATCGCCATGTTCGGCATGGTCGCCGCCAGCGGCATCCAGATCCTCCACGAGGCCAACATCACCGACCGCCGCAACCAGTTGCTGGTGGCGGTAAGCATCGGCATGGGCATGGTGCCGGTGGTGCGCCCGGACTTCTTCGCCCGCCTGCCGGTCTGGATGGAGCCGATCACCCATAGCGGCATCGCCATGACCGCGATCTGGGCGGTGGTGCTGAACCTGCTGTTCAACATCCTCAGCCGCAACGACCGCAGCCACTTGTGCGGCAGCCACGCGCCGGCGCCCAAGCACTCCTGACTCCCTGGCGGACCGGCGACACTCCCGGTCCGCCCTTCCCTCGGGCCGGACTTCGTCCGGCTTCTTTTTTTTCCGCTCGCGGTCCGCACCACTCAGTCCCGCCGAAGGAAAGGCCCCGCCTTGCGCTCCAGCAGATGCAGCAATTCCGCCTGCATGTAGGCGTAGTCGTCCGGGATATCCAGGCAGACCAGGCGCTTGCCTTTCATCGCCGCGGCGTGCCGGCGCAGCAGAGCCTGCCGGTGGCGGCGCTCCATGACGACGACCAGCGTCGCCCACTCCAGTTGCTCGCGCTCCAGGGGCGTCTCGGCGTCCGCCGCCAGCCCGGCGGAATCGGTCTCGACGCCCGGCCAGTCGGCGAACAGCCGTTCGGCGCTGGGACTACGCAGGCGGTTGCGGCTGCAGATGAACAGGACCCGGTGCATGGGAGGCTTTCCTTTGCTGGCGCGGCAGGCAGCATGACGTCTTCGCCGCGTTTCGGCGTTGCGCCGCGTCGCTTTTCCCGGGACGGGGCAGCGAGCGGTGCGTGCCGGAACACGGTCGCCCGGGTGGCATGGGAGAGGAAGCGGCGGATGGCGCCGTTGGTGCCATCGCCCCAGGAGGATACCGTCAGCCGCCGGTCATGCTCATGAAACGCAGCACCTGGACCTGCTCCTGGGCGTCGAAGTGATGCCGCTCCGGCTTCAGGTTCAGCGCCGCCACCAGTGCCGCGCTCAGGCGCTCGCGGTCGCCGGGATGGCTGCGCAGCAGTTCGCGCAGGTCGAGCGCCCCCTCGTGGCCGAGGCAGAGCACCAGCTTGCCCTCGGCGGTGACGCGCACGCGGTTGCAGTCGCCGCAGAAATTATTGCTGTGAGGTGAGATGAAGCCGATCCGGCTGGGCTCGTCGCCGATCTGGTAATACCGCGACGGCCCGCCGCTGCGCGCCAGGCTCGGGGTCAGCGGCCAGCGGCGCTCGATGATCGCCCGGACTTCGTCGCTGGTGCAGAGAGTCAGTTCGCGACGGTGGCTGGTGATGCTGCCCAGCGGCATTTCCTCGATGAAACTGATGTCCAACTGGTTGGCCAGGGCGTACTCGACCAGGTCGAGGATCTCGTCGTCGTTGCGGCCCTTCTGTACCACGCAGTTCAGCTTGATCCGCTCGAAACCGGCTTCGCGCGCCGCCTGGATGCCGTCCAGCACCTGCTCCAGGCGATCGCTACGGGTGAAGGCGGCGAAGCGTTCGCGCTGCAGCGAGTCGAGGCTGACGTTGAGGCGGCGGACGCCGGCGGCCTTCAGCTCGGCGGCGCGCTCGCGCAGTTGCGAACCGTTGGTGGTGATCGCCAGGTCTTCCAGTTCCGCACGCTGCCCCAGGCGTGCCAGCAGGCCGGTGATGCCCTTGCGCACCAGCGGCTCGCCGCCGGTGATACGAATGCGCCGCACGCCGAGGCCGATGAAGGCGTCGGCCACCGCGTACAGTTCTTCCAGGCTGAGGACCTGGTCGCGGGGAAGGAACTGCATGTCTTCGCTCATGCAGTAGGTGCAGCGGAAGTCGCAGCGATCCGTCACCGACAGGCGCAGGTAGGTGATGCGACGGCCGAAGGGATCGACCAGGCGGGAATCGGACATAGTGACTCGTTCTGTTCCGGGGGGCTCGCCCGGCGCTCGGTGGGTGAGTGCGAGCGGGCGACTCGATACCCCTAACGAATACTCCAAATACCGGGAAATGTATAGGGCAAATGAACCGGCGGGTCAGGATTTCCCGGGCCTCCGCCTCGCTCGCACCTTGCTTGAGGGGCGCTCCGGGCGGGTGCTACCATCCTCGGCTTCCTGCCGCCGTTGCAGCAATGAAGAACAAGGACTGATGACCAGCATCCGCGAGCGCAACAAGCGCCTGATCCTCCGCGCCGCCAGCGAGGAATTCGCCGACAAGGGCTTCGCGGCGACCAAGACCAGCGACATCGCCGCCCGCGCCGGCCTGCCCAAGCCCAACGTCTACTACTACTTCCAGTCCAAGGAAAACCTCTATCGCTGCGTGCTGGAAAGCATCGTCGAGCCGCTGCTGCAAGCGTCGGCGCCGTTCCGCGTGGAAGACGACCCGCTGCTCGCCCTGCCCGCCTACATCCGCTCGAAGATCCGCATCTCCCGCGAGCTGCCGCATGCCTCCAAGGTCTTCGCCAGCGAGATCATGCACGGCGCGCCGCACCTGCCGAAGGAATACCTCGACGAACTGAACGCCCAGGCCCAGCGCAACGTCACCTGCCTGCAGACCTGGATCGACCGTGGCCAGCTCGCCCCGGTGGACCCGCATCACCTGCTCTTCGCCATCTGGGCGGCGACCCAGACCTATGCCGACTTCGATTGGCAGATTTCCATCGTCACCGGCAAGGAACAGCTCAGCGACGCCGACTACGACGCTGCGGTGGAAACCATCACCCGCCTGGTCCTGAAAGGCTGCACGCCCGACGGGCAATCCGGCAAGAGCGCCGGCCGGCTTCGGCCGCTGCCGCTCTGACCCGCCGCGGCACGCTCAATCGCGTGCCGCCCCCGCCCCAGCGCCGGCTTCGCACCGAGCGGCGTGACGCGGTATTCGACCCGCGGCGGCAGCTCCGCATACACCTCGCCTGGACGTTATCGGCGGAGTTGCTCGAGCACGGTATCCGGGTCAACGCCCTGAGCCCGGGGCCGACCCGGACGCCAGCGCTGGACAAGGCCGCTACCGATCTCGAGGCCGCCCAGGCGCTGAGGGAGAAGATTGGCCGGGACGCCTGGGGGAGCCGCTGGAGATCGCCAGTGCCGCGCTATTCCTGACCTCGAACGAGCCCCGCTGCAGGTATGGCACGGAAATCCTGGTGGATGGCGGCGTACGCCATCTGAAGAAGGGAGCGAAGGCCCGGTCCTGGTGAACGGGCCGCAAGCTCAACCGGCGTCGGGTACCAGCCCGACCGCCAGCACGCCCTGGATCGCGCATTGCTCGTCGATATCCGAGGTATCGCCGCTGATACCGACCGCGCCGACCACCTCTGCCTTGTCGTTGCGAATCAACACCCCGCCCGGCGCCGGAACCAGATTGCCATGGGCCAGGGTGTTCACCGCGGAAATGAACGAAGGCCGCTGCTGTGCATCCGCCGCCAGCAGCCGCGACGACTTGCCCAGGGCCACGGCGCCCCAGGCCTTGCCGATGGCGATCTGCGGTCGCAGCATGCTGGCGCCGTCCTCGCGCTGCAGCGCCACCAGGTGGCCGCCAGCATCGAGCACCGCGATGGTCAGGGGCGCGGTGGACAGCTCGCGCCCCACCGCCAGCGCCTGGCGGGTAATGCCCAGCGCGGTTTCCAGACTGATGGTGGTCATGGTCGTTCCTCTCGAGTTGTTAAGGCTAGAAATCGGGAAACCACCCGCGATGCGGGCGCGTTCGAAAATTTGTACCCAATCTAGTAGCCGACCGGCCCTACGAAAGCAACATTCCAGAACAATGTGAACATAATTTTGTATACATTTTTTCAAACGCTGGTTTTATAAGCCTGCTAACAAAAATGTTAATTCATTGTTTTTATTAAGGAAAAATTGATTTCAGTGGCTTTTTCCAGCGTATACAACCCATCTTGACCTTGCGCTCCCCCTCTGCCTAGAATCGTTCCAACTTTTGTACACAATTAGTATAAGAACGAGGAACAAAACGATGGCCAGAATGAGAGCAATCGAAGCCGCCGTACTGGTGATGCGCCGCGAAGGCGTGGATACCGCGTTCGGCGTCCCCGGTGCCGCGATCAACCCCATGTACGCCGCGCTGAAGAAGATCGGCGGCATCGACCATGTCCTGGCCCGTCACGTCGAAGGCGCCTCGCACATGGCCGAGGGCTACACCCGTACCAAGGCCGGCAACATCGGCGTCTGCATCGGCACCTCCGGCCCTGCCGGCACCGACATGATCACCGGCCTCTACTCCGCCTCCGCCGACTCCATCCCGATTCTCTGCATTACCGGCCAGGCACCGCGCGCGCGCCTGCACAAGGAAGACTTCCAGGCGGTCGACATCTCCAGCATCGCCGCGCCGGTGGCCAAGTGGGCGACCACCGTGCTGGAACCGGCCCAGGTCCCCTACGTATTCCAGAAGGCCTTCCAGCTGATGCGCAGCGACCGGCCCGGCCCGGTACTGATCGACCTGCCGTTCGACGTACAGATGGCCGAGATCGAGTTCGACATCGACGCCTACGAGCCCCTCCCGGTGAGCAAGCCGAAGGCCACCCGGGTCCAGGCCGAGAAGGTCCTGGCCATGCTCGACGAAGCCGAGCGCCCGCTGCTGGTGGCCGGCGGCGGCATCTTCAACGCCGACGCCGCCGAGCGCTTCCGCGAATTCGCCGAGCTGACCGGCATCCCGGTGATCCCGACCCTGATGGGCTGGGGCGTAATCCCCGACGACCACCCGCAGATGGCCGGCATGGTCGGCCTGCAGACCTCGCACCGCTACGGCAACGCCACCCTGCTGGAATCCGACCTGGTGCTCGGCATCGGCAACCGCTGGGCCAACCGCCACACCGGCAGCGTCGAGGTCTATACCGAAGGTCGCCGCTTCATCCATGTCGACATCGAACCGACCCAGATCGGCCGGGTGTTCATGCCCGACCTGGGCATCGTCTCCGACGCCGGCGCCGCCCTCGACGCATTCCTCGAAGTGGCCCGCGAGTGGAAGGCCGCCGGCAAGCTGAAGTCGCGCGCCGCCTGGCTGGAAAGCTGCCAGCAGCGCAAACGCACGCTGCAGCGCAAGACCCACTTCGACAACGTGCCGGTGAAACCGCAGCGCGTCTACGAAGAGATGAACGAGTTCTTCGGCAAGGATGCCTGCTACGTCAGCACCATCGGCCTGTCGCAGATCGCCGGCGCACAGTTCCTCCACGTCTACCAACCGCGCCACTGGATCAACTGCGGCCAGGCCGGCCCGCTGGGCTGGACCATTCCCGCCGCGCTGGGGGTGGTCAAGGCCGACCCGAGCCGCCAGGTGGTGGCGCTCTCCGGCGACTACGACTTCCAGTTCATGATCGAGGAACTGGCGGTCGGCGCGCAGTTCAAGCTGCCCTATATCCACGTACTGGTGAACAACTCCTACCTGGGCCTGATCCGCCAGGCGCAGCGCGGCTTCGACATGGACTATTGCGTGCAGCTGGCCTTCGACAACATCAACGCCCCCGAGCTGGAAGGCTACGGCGTCGACCACGTCGCGGTGGTCGAGGGCCTGGGCTGCAAGGCGATCCGGGTGTTCGACCCGAACGAGATCGGCGCCGCCCTGGCCAAGGCCCGCGAACTGATGCAGCAGCACCAGGTGCCGGTGGTGGTCGAGGTGATCCTGGAGCGCGTCACCAACATCTCCATGGGTACCGAGATCAACGCCATCAACGAGTTCGAGGAACTGGCCGAGAAAGGCGCCGACGCGCCGACCGCCATCTCGCTGCTCGACTGATCGCCGGCCTTTCCCGGAGGCGCGGACGGTGCGTGCGGCACCCCGCCCCCGGCGAAAGGCCTCCCGAACGTTTGACCGAACGATAGGAGCAAGACATGCCCCGTTTCTGCGCCAACCTGTCCATGCTGTTCACCGAGGTGGATTTCCTCGAACGCTTCGACGCCGCCGCCAAGGCCGGCTTCGCCGGCGTCGAGTACCTCTTCCCCTATGACGTCGAGGCCGAGGCGATCAAGGCCCGCCTGGAAGCCAACGGCCTGGAGCAGGTGCTGTTCAACCTGCCGGCCGGCGACTGGGCCAAGGGCGAGCGCGGCATCGCCTGCCACCCGGATCGGGTCCAGGAGTTCCACGAGGGGGTCGACAAGGCCATCGCCTACGCCAGGGTGCTGGGCAACCGCCAGGTGAACTGCCTCGCCGGGATCCGGCCGCAGGGGCACGACTGCGCCAGCGTCGAGAAGACCTTCGTCGACAACCTGCGCTACGCCGCCGACAAGCTGGAAGCCGCAGGCATCCGCCTGGTCATGGAGATGATCAACACCCTCGACATCCCCGGCTTCTACCTGCAGAACACCCGCCAGGCCCTGGAGATCCGCGACAAGGTCGGCAGCGCCAACCTGTTCCTGCAATACGACATCTATCACATGCAGATCATGGAAGGCGACCTGGCCCGCACCCTGGAAAACCAGTTGGCGGCGATCAACCACGTGCAACTCGCCGACAACCCCGGCCGCCACGAACCGGGCACCGGCGAGATCAACTACCGCTTCCTCTTCGAGCACCTGGACCGCATCGGCTACCAGGGCTGGATCGGCTGCGAGTACAAGCCGGCCACCACCACCGAAGCCGGCCTCGGCTGGATGAAGACGCACAACGTCGTCTGATCCGCACCCACGAACAAGACGCTCCCGCTTCCCTGCGCGGAGCCACTCGACAGACAGAACCAGGAGACACTCTCATGGCCAAGATCGGATTCATCGGCACCGGAATCATGGGCAAGCCCATGGCGCAGAACCTGCAGAAGGCCGGCCACAGCCTGTTCCTTTCCACCCACCACGACGCCGCTCCGGCCGACCTGCTGGAGGCCGGCGCCATTGCCCTGGCCAACCCGAAGGAAGTGGCCCAGGAAGCCGAGTTCATCATCGTCATGGTGCCGGACACCCCGCAGGTCGAGGATGTGCTGTTCCGCAAGGACGGTATCGCCGAGGGCGTCGGCCCGAACAAGGTGGTGATCGACATGAGTTCGATCTCCCCCACCGCCACCAAGGGCTTCGCCGAGAAGATCAAGGCTACCGGCGCGCAGTACCTGGACGCCCCGGTCTCCGGCGGCGAGGTCGGCGCCAAGGCGGCGACCCTGAGCATCATGGTCGGCGGCTGCCCGAACACCTTCGAACGCGCCTTGCCGCTGTTCCAGGCGATGGGCAAGAACATCACCCGCGTCGGCGGCAACGGCGACGGCCAGACCGCCAAGGTGGCCAACCAGATCATCGTCGCGCTGAACATCCAGGCGGTCGCCGAGGCCCTGCTGTTCGCCGCCCGCAACGGCGCCGATCCGGCCAAGGTGCGCGAGGCGCTGATGGGTGGCTTCGCCTCCTCGCGGATCCTCGAGGTGCACGGCGAACGCATGGTCAAGGGCACCTTCGACCCGGGCTTCCGCATCAGCCTGCACCAGAAGGACCTCAACCTGGCCCTGGCCGGCGCCCGCGAGCTGAACCTGAACCTGCCCAACACCGCCAACGCCCAGCAGGTGTTCAGCACCTGCGCGGCCATCGGCGGCAGTAACTGGGACCACTCGGCGCTGATCAAGGGCCTGGAGCACATGGCCAACTTCTCGATCCGCGACGAGTGATCCGCAGTCCGCGCGGGCCGTCACCCCGCGCGGAGCGACGAACCCCTTTTCGAAGGGCTCGGGGAGAGGAACGGTCGGCGAACTCCGGTGTTCGCCGCCGCCCTCTTCCTTCCCCGCCCACAAGGCGGGGTAAAGGAAGCGAACGCCCGGCCGGGAGATTCACGGCCTCTGCGTCCGGGCGCCTCGCTTCCATTCCCCAGTTCCCGCCGGCGCGGGTGCTGCGGAATGGAAGCGTCGACGACGCTGCGACCGCCGGCCCGACCGGCGGCACGACAACAAGAAATTCGGAGCCTGTCATGAGTACCGATCCACGCGCCTTTCTCACCGAGCTGTTCAATACCGCGGTGGCAGCCGGCCATCCCTACCAGGTGCTGGCCGACCACCTGCCGGAAGATCGCAGCGGGCGCGCCATCGTCATCGGTGCCGGCAAGGCCGCCGGAGCCATGGCCGAAGTGGTGGAGAAGCACTGGCAGGGCGAGATCCAGGGCCTGGTAGTGGCGCCTTACCGCTACGGCGCGCAATGCAGTCGCATCGAGGTGGTGGAAGCCTCCCATCCGGTGCCCGACGACGCCGGCGAGCGCGTCGCCCGTCGTGTGCTGGAACTGATCAGCGGCCTGAACGAGAGCGACCGGGTGATCTTCCTTCTCTCCGGCGGCGGTTCCGCACTGCTTTCGCTGCCTGCCGAAGGCATCGACCTGGCGGACAAGCAGGCGGTGAACAAGGCGCTGCTCAAGTCCGGCGCCGCCATCGGCGAGATGAACTGCGTGCGCAAGCACCTCTCGGCGATCAAGGGCGGTCGCCTGGCCAAGGCCTGCTGGCCGGCCAGCGTCTACACCTACGCGATTTCCGACGTTCCCGGCGACGAGGCCACGGTGATCGCCTCCGGCCCCAGCGTCGGCGACCCGACCACCTCCGCCGACGCCCTGGCGATCCTCAGGCGCTACGCCATCGACGTGCCGCAGAACGTCCTCGACTGGCTCGCCGACCCGCGTTCGGAAACCGTCAAGCCCGACGACCCGTGCCTGGCGCGCAGCCACTTCCAGTTGATCGCCACGCCACAGAACGCCCTCGACGCAGCAGCGGTGAAGTGCCGCGCGGCCGGCTTCTCGACGCTGATCCTCGGCGACCTGGAGGGCGAAGCGCGGGAAGTCGCCAAGGTCCACGCCGGCATCGCCCGGCAGATCCGCAAGCACGGCCAGCCGCTGGCGGCGCCCTGCGTGATCCTCTCCGGCGGCGAGACCACCGTCACCGTGCGCGGCAACGGTCGCGGCGGACGCAACGCCGAGTTCCTCCTCAGCCTCACCGCCGAGCTAAAGGGCGAACCGAACATCTGGGCCCTGGCCGGCGACACCGACGGCATCGACGGCTCGGAAGACAACGCCGGCGCGCTGATGACGCCCTGCTCCCATGCGCGCGGCGAAAAGGCCGGGCTGAAGATCCGCGACGAGCTCGACGACAACAACGGCTACGGCTATTTCCAGACCCTCGGCGACCTGCTGGTGACCGGACCGACCCGCACCAACGTGAACGACTTCCGCGCCATTCTCATCCTCGAGTCCTGACATGACAGCCGACAAGAAAGCCAAGATCCTCGCCACCCTCGGCCCGGCCACCCGCAGCCGCGACGATATCCGTGCCCTGGTGGAGGCCGGCGCCAACCTGTTCCGCCTGAACTTCAGCCACGGCGACTACGCCGATCACGCGCAGCGCTTCGCCTGGGTGCGCGAGGTGGAAGCGGAGCTGAACTACCCGATCGGCGTGCTCATGGACCTGCAGGGTCCGAAGCTGCGGGTCGGCCGCTTCGCCGCCGGTGCCGTGCAATTGCAGCGTGGGCAGACCTTCACCCTCGACCTCAGCGACGCCCCCGGCGACGAGCGGCGGGTCAACCTGCCGCATCCGGAGATCATCCATGCCCTGGAACCGGGCATGAGCCTGCTACTGGACGACGGCAAGATCCGCCTGGAAGTGGTCAACTGCCACAGCGACGCCATCGAGACCCGCGTGGCGGTGGGTGGCGAGCTGTCCGATCGCAAGGGCGTCAACGTGCCGGAAGCGGTGCTGCAACTCAGCCCGCTGACCGACAAGGACCGCCGCGACCTGGCCTTCGGCCTGGAACTGGGGGTCGACTGGGTGGCGCTGTCCTTCGTGCAACGCCCGGAGGACATCGACGAGGCCCGTGGGCTGATCGGCGACAAGGCCTTCCTCATGGCCAAGATCGAGAAGCCCAGCGCGGTGAGCGCCATCGAGGCGATCGCCGAGCGCGCCGACGCGATCATGGTGGCGCGCGGCGACCTCGGCGTAGAGGTGCCGGCGGAGAGCGTGCCGGGCATCCAGAAACGCATCGTCCAGGTCTGCCGCCAGCTCGGCAAGCCGGTGGTGGTGGCCACCCAGATGCTCGAGTCGATGCGCTTCTCCCCCGCCCCGACCCGCGCCGAGGTGACCGACGTAGCCACCGCGGTGGGCGCCGGCGCCGACGCGGTGATGCTCTCGGCGGAAACCGCTTCCGGACAATACCCTCGCGAGGCGGTAGAGATGATGGCGAAGATCGTCCGCCAGGTGGAGGCCGAGCCGGACTACCACGTCCAGCTCGAGGTCAACCGTCCGCAGCCCGACGCTACCGTCTCCGATGCGATCAGCTGCGCGATCCGCCGGGTCAGCCGGATCCTCCCGGTGGCGGTGCTGGTGAACTACACCGAGTCGGGCAACTCGACCCTGCGCGCCGCCCGCGAGCGGCCCAAGGCGCCGATCCTCAGCCTGACCCCGAACCTGCGTACCGCGCGGCGACTGACCGTGGCCTGGGGCGTGTACTCGGTGGTCAACGAGCAACTGGCGCACGTCGACGAGATCTGCTCGACCGCCCTCGACATCGCCCTGGCCCAGCGCATGGCGCGCCGCGGCGACACCGTGGTGGTCACCGCCGGCGTGCCGTTCGGTCGCCCCGGCTCGACCAACATGCTGCGCATCGAGACCGTGGCGCCGCCGCTGGGAGATCTCTGAAGCAACGAGTTCGGTCCGGCTCGCGCCGTCCCCCGGGCATGCGGGTCGGGCCACCCTTGTCTCTCTCGGATGGATGGGGCCGGAAATACGGGGCCGCGTCTCCATCCATCCGGGAAAGACCTTCTTGTCGGACCATGGCCTCCCTCGCGCACTCCCATGCAGGCCATGGACATTCAAGGCCTCCGGTTCAACTCCTGCCGGAGGTCTTTTTTTCTTCTTGGAACGCCCTGCATGCATGACCCTCGCCTGGCCTTCTCGTCCGGGGTGCGTCGCCTCCGCGCCAGACCCTACAATGACCACCCCCGCCCCTCGCGCAGGCCTGGCATCTCCGTGCCTGCCGAGCGGCCCTTGCCGCACTGACCGCCATGCCCCTGCAATCTCTCCTCAATGCATCCCGAATCCTCCTGCGCGGCATCAGCCAGGTGTTCCTCCAGGGCGACCCACGCCTGGGCCTGGCCTGCCTGCTGGCGATCGCCGTCGGCGCGCCGCCGCTGATCGCCGGCGCCCTCCTTGGCGGCGCCCTCGGCCCGTTGCTGGCGCGCCTGTTGCACTGCGCCGACAGCGACATCGAGGCCGGGCTGTACGGTTACAACGCCGTGCTGATCGGCATGCTGCTGGCATTCCGCTTCGCCTGGTCGCCGGGACTGGTGTCGCTGGTAGCGCTCGGCTGCCTGGCCAGCGTGGCGTTGCAGCGCCTGTTCCTGCATGGGCTGCGCCGACGCCGCTGGCTACCGCCCTATACCCTTGGCTTCGTCCTCAACGGCTGGTGGCTGGTGCCCCTCGGCGCCTGGCTAGGCCTGGCCCCGGCGGCCCATGGCGGCTGCTTCAGCTGCGCCTGGAGCGGCACGGCGGAGCTGGCGGCGCTAACGCTGGGGATCGGCGAGATCATCTTCCTCAGTGAACCGCTGGCAGGGCTGCTGGTCTGGCTCGGCCTGCTGCTGGTCTCGCGTCCCTCGGCCGCCTGGGCCCTCGCCGGCGCCGCGGCCAGCCTGCCGCTGGCCTGGCTGCTGGGCTACGACTGGGCGAGCGCGCTCGCCGGGCTCTACGGCCTGAACGCCGCCCTTGCCGGGCTGGCCCTGGCCTTGCGCTACCGCAGCGCCTGGCCGCCACTGCTCGGCATGGGCCTGGCGGTGGCGCTGCAACCGCTGTTCGGCCTGCTCGGCCTGCCGGCGCTGACCGCACCGTTCATCCTCGCCTGCCTGCTCTGCATTGGCGGCGAGCGCCTTTACCTGCGCCTGGCCGGCAGCCTCGGCGCGCGCCTCGGCCGGCGGCGCTCCTGAGCGGGGAACGCTGGCGCCGGCGGGCTAGTCTGGTAAGGTGCCGCATCCATCATCAGGAGCCACGATGAGCGCACCCGACAGCTGGCGCGAACGCCTCTACATCGTCATCTTCCAGACCGACACCCGCGACGGCCGGCGCTTCGACAGCGCGCTGCTGCTGGTGATCCTGGCCAGCCTGCTGGTAGTGATGATCGACAGCATCGACGAGATCCACCAAGACTACGGCGACCTGCTGGCCTACATCGAATGGGGCTTCACCGGCATCTTCCTGGTGGAATACCTGCTGCGCCTGTACTGCTCGCCCAAGCCGCTGCGCTATGCCTTCAGCTTCTACGGCCTGGTCGACCTGCTGGCGATCCTCCCCGGCTTCCTCGCCCTGCTCTACCCCGACGCCCAGTACCTGCTGATCGTCCGGGTGATACGCATGCTGCGGATCTTCCGCGTGCTCAAGCTGCGCCAGTACCTGAGCCAGGCCAATTTCCTGCTCACCGCCCTGCGCGGCAGCAAGCAGAAGATCATCGTGTTCTTCCTCACCGTGATGACCCTGGTCACCGTGTTCGGCGCGCTGATGTACGTGGTCGAAGGCCCGGAGCACGGTTTCACCAGCATCCCCCGCGGCATCTACTGGGCGATCGTCACCCTCACCACGGTCGGCTTCGGCGACATCACCCCGAAGACCCCGCTCGGCCAGGCCATCGCCAGCCTGGTGATGCTCACCGGCTACTCGATCATCGCGGTGCCCACCGGGATCTTCACCGCCGAACTCGCCACCGCGATGCGCCAGGACCCGGCCAACCTGTTGCAGCGGGATTGCCCGGTGTGCCGCAAGGCGACCCACGAAGTGCAGGCGGCATTCTGCTGCCGCTGCGGCAACCCGTTGTTCCCTCGCGAGGAAGGCAGCCATGGGAAGTCTTGACCGGCAGCGCTGGGACGCCCTCTGGCAGCGACTCGGCGGCAACCCGCCGGCGGATGCCTTCGACGCGCTGCTGGCGGCCTATGGCGGGGCCGACCGGCACTACCACAGCGATCGCCACATCCTCGCCTGCCTGGAGCACTTCGACCGCTGGCGCCAACTGGCGCGGCGGCCGGACCTGGTGGAGCTGGCGTTGTGGACCCACGACCTGGTCTACGACACCCAGCGCCAGGACAACGAGGCCGCCAGCGCCGCCAGCACCGAGCGCTGGCTCGACCAGGCCGGGCTGGCGGCGCTGCGGCCGGCCCTGCGCGAACTGATCATGGCCACCTGTCACCAGGCACCGCCGGGAGACGCCGACGCAGCCCTGGTGGTGGATCTCGACCTCGCCATCCTGGCCGCGCCGGCGCCGGTCTACGCACGCTACGAGGCGGACGTCCGCGCCGAATACGCCTGGGTGCCGGAACCGCTGTTCCGCGCCGGGCGCGGCAAGTTGCTGCGCCAGTTGCTGGAGCAACCGGCGCTGTACCACTGCGAACCGCTGCGGCAACGCTGGGAGGCCGCCGCCCGCGCCAACCTGCGCGGTGCCCTGGAGCGCCTGGAACAGCCGGCCTGAGCCGCACGGGAAAATTTCTTCGCGCCGCTTAACCCGTCTTTCGCCGCGCTTGCGTCTCAGGCAGCAGGAAGGGACCGCACGCACGGGTTCCTCGCCCCTCCATCCGCCCAAGGAAGAGATATCGTGAATCGACTCGCCGCCTCTCCGCTCCTGTTCGCCGGCCTGTTCGCCAGCGCTCCGTTGCTGGCCGCGCCACAAGCGGTCGACAGCCGCATCAGCGCCGTCACCGTCTACGCCGACCGTGCCGTGGTCACCCGCACCGCCCGCCTGCAATTGCCCAAGGGCCAGCATGAGATCGCCCTGGAGCAACTGCCCTTCCAGCTAGACGACACCAGCCTGCGCGCGTCCCTCGGCGCCAGCGCCGCCGCCACCCTGCTCGACGTCAGCAGCGCCGCGCAACGGGTCGAGCGCCCGGACGACAACCGTGTGCAGCAACTCGACCAGCAACTGCGCGAGATAGACCGGCAACTGCGGGAAATCCATGACCGCGGCAGCGTGCTCGAAGCGCAGAAGAAGTTCCTCGCCGACATCCAGAGCGGCAGCACCCAGCCCGGCAAGGATCGCCCCATGCCCGGCATCGACGAGCTGAAGAGCCTGCTGCAACTGACCGAAGGCAACCTCGAACGCCTGCTCGCCGAGCAGCGCCAGCTGGACGACCGCGCCGCCGAACTGGAACAGCGCAAGCAGCAGTTGCAGGAGCAGCGCGGCACCCTCAACGGCGACGGCAAGCGCTTCAAGCGCGCGGTCCTGCGGGTCGCCCTGGAGCAACCGGCACAGGTCGAGGTGAAGCTCGACTACACCCTGCGCGACGCCTCCTGGCAGCCGACCTACGACGCGCGCCTGCGCGACGGCGCGAAGACCATCGAACTGACCTACCAGGGCCTGGTCCGGCAGAGCAGCGGCGAAGACTGGACCGACATCGACCTGACCCTCTCCACCGCCCGTCCGGCCCTGGGCGGCAACGTACCGCGGCTGAATCCCTGGATCGTCGACATCGACGCGCCCAACGCCTACTACGGTGCCGAGATGGCCATGCAGGACGCTCCGGCGCCCATGCCGCAAGCCGCGCCCATCGCCAGGACCTCGGCGAAGATGGCCATGCCGGCCTCGGCGCCGAAGCTGGCCGAGGCGCGGCTCGCCACCGCGGAGGTCAGCAGCGGAGCCGCCAGCGCCTCTTTCCACATCCCCGTGCCGGCGACCCTGAACAGCGACGGCAGCGCGCAGAAGGTCACCATCGCCCACCTGGAAATGCCGGCCAAGCTGCGCTACCTGGCGGCCCCGGCCCTGCGCGAAACCGCCTACCTGGAGGCGGAAACCCGCAACGACAGCGACTACCCGCTGCTCCCCGGCACCCTGAATACCTTTCTCGGCAACAGCTTCGTCGCCAGCGGCCATCTGCGCGGGGTGATGCCCGGGGAAAGCTTCGAACTGGCACTGGGCGCCGACGAGGGCATCGGCATCGAACGCAAGCTGGTCAAGCGCTACACCGACAGCAGCGGCCTGATCGGCAACCGCACGCGGGTCAACTACGAATTCCGCATCGACGTGCGCAACAACCACAAGAACGCCGAACGCGTGCAGTTCGAGGACCAGTTGCCGGTCTCGCGCAACGAGCAGATCCAGGTCACCTTGCTGGAACCCAAGGCGCAGGAAATCAAGCGCGAGGACGACGGCAAGCTGAAGTGGGACTGGACCCTGCAACCCGGCGAGAAACGCAGCGCCACCCTGAAGTTCAGCGTGGAGTATCCCAAGGACCTGGCGGTCAGCGGCCTCGACTAGCGCTGGCCAAAGCGCCGGCCGCGGCATAGGCTCGAGCGGGTAATAAGCAAAGCAGTTTTTGATATTTACCCTGCATATAACCCGACGTTATAGTCGAGCCACTACAACATGCCCAAAGGAACTGCCCTGTGAAACGACTGTTCAGCGCCTCCCTGCTGGCCGCCGGCCTGGCGCTCGGCGGCGCCGCTCACGCCGCCCAGCCCCTGCTCAACGTCTCCTACGACGTGATGCGCGACTTCTACAAGGAATACAACCCGGCCTTCCAGAAATACTGGAAAGCGGAGAAAGGCGAGAACATCACCATCCAGATGTCCCATGGCGGTTCCAGCAAGCAGGCGCGCTCGGTGATCGACGGTCTGCCCGCCGACGTCATCACCATGAACCAGGCCACCGACATCGACGCCCTCGCCGACAACGGCGGCCTGGTGCCGAAGGACTGGGCGACCCGCCTGCCGAACAACAGCGCGCCGTTCACCTCGGCCACCGTGTTCATCGTTCGCAAGGGCAACCCCAAGGCCCTGAAGGACTGGCCGGACCTGCTCAAGGACGGCGTCCAGGTAGTGGTGCCGAACCCCAAGACCTCCGGCAACGGCCGCTATACCTATCTCTCCGCCTGGGGCTACGTGCTGAAGAACGGCGGTGACGAGAACAAGGCCAAGGAATTCGTCGGCAAGCTGTTCAAGCAGGTACCGGTGCTCGACACCGGCGGCCGCGCCGCCACCACTACCTTCATGCAGAACCAGATCGGCGACGTACTGGTGACCTTCGAGAACGAAGCCGAGATGATCGCCCGCGAATTCGGCCGAGGCGGCTTCGAGGTGGTCTACCCGAGCGTGTCCGCCGAGGCCGAGCCTCCGGTGGCGGTGGTCGACAAGGTGGTCGAGAAAAAAGGCAGCCGCGCCCAGGCCGAGGCCTACCTGAAGTACCTGTGGTCGGACGAGGGCCAGACCATCGCCGCCAACAACTACCTGCGCCCGCGCAACCCGGAGATCCTCGCCAAGTTCGCCGACCGCTTCCCGAAAGTCGACTTCTTCTCGGTGGAGAAGACCTTCGGCGACTGGCGCAGCGTGCAGAAGACCCACTTCATCGACGGCGGCGTATTCGACCAGATCTACAGCCCCAACTGATCCCTCGCCGCTCGACGAAAAAGCCGGAAGCGCTCGCGCTTCCGGCTTTTTCATTCGGCTTGCAGTTCAGCCACTGCCGCCTCAGCGAAACTCGTGCTCCACCTCGGACCAGAGGCTCACCCGCTGTCCGCCGGCCTCGAAGAACTCCATCTCGCGGCGGATGCCGGCGCTGTCTCGCCAGCCCGGCAGGTCGAGGACGATCAGCTCTTCCAGGTGATCCATGTAGAAGGCGTCCACCGGCGCCCACAACCTGCCGATCGCCGCGCGGTCGAGATCGGCCAGGCACAGGTTGATCGGGTGGGACATGGAAACCTGGCTGAATACCACGTGGCCGGCGCGGACGATGGTCGCCGCGACCTCGTTGCAGGCACGGAAGCGCTGCTCGACCACCTCGGCGTCGGCATGGCTGTAGGGACAGGCTAGGAATATCTTGCGCATGGTTACCTCGTTGCGGAAAGCGACGCCGCGATGGCTCGCGGCGCTCGTCGGGGGATGTTTCAGGCTGCGTGCAGGGCGCTTTTTTCCGCCTCGTCATGCTCCTGCTCCTGCCGGGCATAGCGCTCGGCGGCAGGCACCGAGATGCGGATGGCGATGAATACCGCCAGCAGGCCGCCGAACAATTTGCCGAGCAGGATCGGCAGGATCAGCGTCGGCTGGAAGTTGGCGGTGAATGCCAGGTGATCGCCGATGGTGGCCTGGGCGCAGACGCCCAGGGCCACGCAAAGCACCTTGTCGCGAGCATTCATGTATTTGAACAGGTGGTAGGTGGCGATGATGTTCGCCAGCACCATGACAAAGGCGGTGGCGCCCGGCTGGGACAGCCCCAGGTAACGGCCGAGGACCGCCATCGGGCGCTTGCAGTAGCGCTGGAACAGGTAGCAGATGGGGAAGGTCCCGGCCAGCATGATGCCGATGTAGCCAGCGATCTCGATGGCGCGGAACAACTCTTTCTCGTCGGCGAACATCGGGTCGAAGCCCCAGCCGCCGAAGACCTTGGTGAAGACTCCGGTGAAGTGCTGGACAATGGAAAGCGCCAGGGCCATCTTGATGAACGCGTCCATCACCTTGCCGAATACCAGGAACCCGGTGACCATCGCCGTCGCCCGGTACTTCAGGCCGGCGGCCAGCAGGAAGCAGAAGACGAACAGTGGCGCCAGCAGCCGAAGCATGCCGAGGAAGTCCAGCGACAGGTAGTGCAGGGCCGGCGAACCGGTCGATACCAGTTCGCGCACCGGGATGTGGTTGAGGGTAATCAGCAGCAACGCCGCCAGCACCGCGAACGGAATGCTGATCAACCCGGCCATCGCCCCCAGCGCCAGGTACTTGTGGTCCTTGCGCTCTAGCATGGTCAGGCCGACCGGGATCAGGTAGACGATGGTCGCGCCGGAGGTGTAGCCCACCAGCATGGCGGTAATCCACATGTCGCGGTTGGCGGTCAGGGCATCGGCCAACTGGTAGCCGCCCATGTCCACCGCGATGATCGACAGCGCGGCGATGGATACGTCGGAACCGAGGGTCTGGAAGAACGGGCCGAGGGCATGGGAAATCGCCTTCGACAGATAGGGAATGGCTACCATGATGCCGGCCTGGGCGAGGAACACCGGACCGATGGCGTGGATGCCGTTGACGAACTCGCGGCCCAGACCGCTTTCCGGGCGCAGGATGGAAGCCAGCGCGCCAAGTACCGCACCCAGCATGATCAGGTAAATCACATAGTTTCCGAACTCGGCCATCTGCGTCGTTCTCCCCTCGGCAGGCTCCCGTAGCGGGATGCGTTCTTCTGGTTGTCTGGTCGGGAGGCCGGCCACGCCGGTCGCTCCGCCGAAGCGAACACTCGCATTTCGCGTGCCACAATTTGGTTTTCGTGTTGATTTGAAGGTTCGTTTTACCTAAATTGGTCACCCATACGGTCAAGTAGGCGGCCAATCCAAGAGCGTACCTGCCTTACGGACCTGTGGGATTTTCCGCCGGGCCTGCGCAAAGCCTCGCCCCGCCCCCTTCCGCCCAGCGCCGCCAGGCGCTACCGGGCGATTCACGGTAACAATCGCCGCACCAGGATGCGGCCCATGGGAGAACACGATGCGCCCCGAGGAACGCCGCCGCCACATTCTCGAATTGCTGCGCCAGCGCGAGCGGATCTCGGTGGACGAACTGGCGCGGACCCTTTCCACCTCCCAGGAAACCATTCGCCGCGACCTCGCCGCGCTGGCCGAACAAGGCCTGGTCAGCAAATTCCACGGAGGGGCCGCCCTGCCGCCCAGCGGCGAGCACGAGAACGCCTTCCAGACCCGAATGAACGAGCACGCCCAGGAAAAACGCGCAGTCGCCCGCTACGCCGCCGGCCTGTTCGGGCCCGGTGACAGCATCTTCATCGACACCGGCACCACCACCCTGCTGTTCGCCCGCGAACTGGCGCGCCAGAGCCATCTGACGGTGATCACCAACTCGCTGTTGATCGCCGGCAGCGTCGGCGCCTCCGGCAACCGTGCATTCATGATCGGCGGCGAGTACCGCCCGGAATCCGAACAGAACGTCGGCGCCCTGGCCATTGAGCAGATCGCCCGGTTCAACGCCGAGCATGCGGTGATCACCGTCGGCGCGCTGAACGGCGATGGCGCCATGGATTTTTCCATCGAGGAAGCCGAGATCGCCCGTGCCATGATCGCCCAGGCCCGCCAACTGACGGTTATCGCCGACTCCTCGAAGCTCGGCCGGCGCGCCCTGTTCCAGGTCTTCCCGCTGAGCCGGATCAACCGCCTGGTGGTCGACCGCAAGCCTACCGGGGAACTCTGGGAAGCCCTGCAACAGGCGCGGGTGGAAGTCCACGAAGCCCCCCTGCGCACCCCGCAGGCCTGACTCCCCTCGCGGGCAGCCCCGGAGACAGGCCGGGGCTGTGCCGGTGGCTGCCCGTCGATTAATCGATTGACTGTTTCTCTTTCAGTTGCCACATTAAAACAACAAATTTCACATAAAATTCTGTGTGAAAAATCAGTGTTACGGTCAAAAAGCAAACTGATACCAAAAGAAACAGGCAGAAACGATGACTGAGCCGCTTGCGACAAAGACCGCGATCTTCGACGTTGCAGTGATCGGCGCTGGCGTGGTGGGTTGCGCCATGGCCCGCCGCTTCGCCCTGGAAGGTGCGCGGGTGGTCCTGCTGGAAAAAAGCACCGACATCCTCTCCGGTGCCAGCAAGGGCAACAGCGCGATCCTCCATACCGGTTTCGACGCGCCGCCCGGCAGCATCGAACTGGCCTGCATGCAGGAGGGCTATCGCGAATACCGCGACATCCATGCGCGCCTCAACCTGCCGCTGCTGGAAACCGGCGCCCTGGTGGCGGCATGGAGCGACGAGGATCTGGCGCGCCTGCCGGCCATCGTCGAGCAGGCCCACGGCAACGGTGTCGATGACGTCCGCCAGATCGGTCGCGACGAGGTCCTGGCGCTGGAGCCGCAGTTGGCCGGCAATGTGCTCGGTGCGGTGCGGGTCCCCGGTGAGCATCTGATCGACCCCTGGTCCGCGCCGCTCGCCTATCTGCAACAGGCGCAGGCCCATGGCGCCGAGGCCTGTTTCAACGTCGAGGTGCTGGACGGCGCCTTCGACGGCGGCGAATGGCTGTTGCATACCCGCCGCGGCGATCTGCGCGCGCGCCAGGTAATCAACTGCGCCGGACTCTTCGGTGACCAACTGGAACAGCGCCTGCTCGGCGCGGCGAGCTTCGCCATCCATCCGCGCAAGGGCCAGTTCGTGGTCTTCGACAAGGCCGCCGCGGCGCTGCTGCGGCACATCCTGCTGCCGGTACCCAACGAGCGGACCAAAGGCGTGGTATTCACCCGTACTGTCTTCGGCAACCTGCTCGCCGGCCCCACCGCCGAGGAACAGGACGACCGCGAACAGGCACGGGTCGACAGCGACACCCTGCAGCGACTGATCGACGCCGCCGTCGAGCGGCTCCCTGGCCTGCGCGGCATGCCGGTCACCGCCACCTACGCAGGATTGCGGCCGGCCAGCGAAAAGAAGGAATACCGCATCCGCCAGGTCGACGGACGCAACTGGATCAGTGTCGGCGGCATCCGTTCCACCGGTCTCACCGCGGCGCTGGGCATCGCACGCCACGTCTATCGTCTCTACCAGGGTGGGCGCTTCCACGAAGCGGTTCGCGAGCCGCTCTGGCCGCAGGTACCGAACCTCGCCGAACACCTGCCGCGCGACTGGCAGCGTCCCGGCTACGACGAGATCGTCTGCCACTGCGAGATGGTCACCCGCCGGGAAATCCTCGCCGCCCTGGAAGGCCCGCTGCCAGCCGGCGACTTCGGCGGCCTGAAGCGTCGCACCCGCGCCTGCATGGGACGCTGCCAGGGTTTCTACTGCAACGCGCGGGTCGCCGAGCTGAGCGCCGGCCGCCTCGCCCAGCCCCTCGCCACCGGGAGTTGCCATGAGCATCACTGAACAGGTCGACGTCGCCATCGTCGGCAGCGGTCCCGCCGGATTGGCGGCCGCCATCGAACTACGCCGCCAGGGCGTCGCCCGGGTCTGCGTGCTGGAGCGCGACGGCGAGGCCGGCGGTATACCCCGGCATTGCGCGCATCCGCCGTTCGGCCTGCGCGAGCACGGCCGCCTGTTGACTGGCCCGGCCTACGCGCTGCGTAACGTCGAACAGGCTGAACGGGCCGGGGTGGATATCCGCCTGCGCCATAGCGTGGTCGCTCTCGCCGCCGCCGGTCTGCTGCAACTGGCCACCCCCGAAGGCCCGCGCAGTCTGCGCGCGACACGCGTGCTGCTGGCCACCGGCGCACGCGAGACGCCGCGCTCGGCGCGCCTGCTGGGCGGCGACCGGCCACTGGGCGTGATCAATACCGGCGCGCTGCAAGCCTATCTCTATCTGCAAGGCCTGAAGCCGTTCGAACGGCCGCTGATCGTCGGCACCGAGCTGGTCAGCCTGTCCGCCGTGATGAGCTGCCGGCGTGCCGGCATCCGCCCGGTGGCCATGCTCGAACGCAACGCACGGGCCACCGCGCGTTGGCCGCTATCGTTGTTTCCCAGGCTGTGCGGAGTGCCGATGCACTTCTCCAGCGAGCTGCTGGAGATCGAAGGCCGCGGCCGGGTCGAGGCGGCGCGGGTACGCCTGGGCGACGGGCGGGTCGAACGGATCGCCTGCGACGGCATCCTCCTCAGCGGACGCTTCGTTCCCGAATCGAGCCTGGTCCGCCTCAGCCACCTGGAACTGGACCCGGCCAGCGGCGGCCCGCGCATCGATCAGTTCGGCCGCTGCTCCGACCCCGCCTATTTCGCCGCCGGCAACCTGCTCCGGCCGATCGAGACCGCCGGCTGGTCGTTCCGCGAGGGACGAAGGATAGCCGGCCTGCTGGCCGCCGACCTGCGGGCCGAACTGCCGGTCGCCGCGCCCGGTATCGCCATCGATTGCAGCGGTCCGCTCAAGCTGTGCGTGCCGCAGCGGCTGCTGGCCGACCCGACACCCGGCCTGGCGCATCTGCAGCTACGCGTAAGCGAGGCCGCCAGCGGACGCCTGCGGATACTGGCCGATGGTCGCCCGGTGTGGGAACGCGCCCTGTCCTGCCTGCCGGAGCGCCGCCTGCTGGTGCCGCTGGCCGCCCTGCGCCTACCGCCGGACACCCGGCGCCTGGAAGTCGCCTTCCTCACCTCCGGCCACTGAACCCGCGAAGAGAACCGACCATGCGAATCGCCGCCCTCGACCAGGGAACCACCAGTACCCGCGTGCTGGTCGCCAGCCAGGACGGCAGCGCCGATATTCAGTTGGCGCTGCGTCACCAGCAACACCATCCGCAGTCCGGCTGGGTCGAGCACGATCCGCTGGAACTGCTGGCCAACCTGCAACGCTGCCTGGAGGCCAGCGGCCGGGTCGACGCCATCGGCCTCGCCAACCAGGGCGAAAGCTGCATGGCCTGGGACGCCCGCAGCGGCGAGCCGTTGTCGCCGCTGATCGTCTGGCAGGACAACCGCACCACCCCGCACATCGAGCGTCTACGCGCCAGCGGCGCCGAGGCGCTGGTCCTGGAACGCAGCGGCCTGCCGCTCGATGCCTATTTCTCGGCCAGCAAGCTGGGCTGGATCGTCGAGCACCTTCCTGCCGCTCGCCGGGCTCTCGAGACCGGCCGCCTGCGCCTGGGAACCAGCGACGCCTGGTTTCTCGACCGCTTGTGCGGAACCTTCGCCACCGACGTCACCACCGCCTCGCGCACCGCATTGATGAACCTCGCCGAGGGCCGCTGGGACCCCGAACTGTGCGCCCTGTTCGGCGTGCCGATCGAGTGCCTGCCGGAAATCCGCGATACCGTCGGCCATTTCGGGGTGATCGGCAACACTCCGCTGACGGCCTCGGTGGTTGACCAGCAGGCCTCGCTCTACGGTCACGGCTGCCGCCAGCCCGGTGATGCGAAGATCACCTTCGGCACCGGCGCCTTCGCCCTGACCCTTAGCGGCGAGCGGATCATCCGCTCGCCGGAGACAGGCCTGCTCGCCACCATCGCCTGGCAGATCGATGGCAAGCCGGTGTACGCCATGGACGGCGGGGTCTACGATGCCAGCGCCGCAGTCGAGTGGGCCGGGCGTCTTGGCCTGTTCAGCGACTTCTCGGAACTGGCCGGCTTCGACCGGCCGCCGGCCATCGACCGCGGGCTGGCCTTCGTCCCGGCCTTGTCGGGACTCGCATGCCCGCACTGGGACCGCAGCGCCGGCGCGATGTGGCTGGGAATGGACGCCGGCACCCGCCGCGAGGACCTCTGCCAGGCCCTGCTCGAAGGCGTGGTGCTGCGCAGCGCCGAGGTGATCCAGGCGATGGACGGCTACCTGAAGGTCACCGACCGCCTGTCCATCGACGGCGGCCTGGCGCGCAGCCCCTACTTCGCCCAGTTCCTCGCCGACAGCCTGCAACGGCGCATCGTCACCCAGCGCTTCGACGAACTCACCGCCTTCGGTTGCGCCGCCCTTGCCGCGCGTGGCCTCGGCTACGAGCTGGCGGAGCCGCGCAACACCCGCACGGAGTTCCAGCCGCGGGTCGACGCCGGCACCGCCCGGCGCTGGCAGGTGCGTTTCAGCGAAGCGGTGGCGCGCACCCGCGGCTGGCGCTGAGCCGCTTTCAGCGTCCCGGCCAGCCGGTCTCGCGCAGCGCCGCCAGGAGCGTCTCCCCCTTCAGCGCGGGCACCAGCCGGCCGTCCTCGGTGCGCATGTCCTCGCCGGCCAGCAGCACGTTGACGATGGCTTCTTCCACCGCCTCCGCCGCCGCGGCGAACAACGGCGAGATGTGGTCGTTGTTGAGCATCCGCAGCGGCGTGCTCTGCGGCAGGTCCTTGCGCGCATAGTCGGCTGGCGGCAGGTCCTGGTTGCCGGTGGCGAAGGCGAGGAACACGTCGCCACTGGAGTCCTCGGTACCGCCGCCGGTGCGAGCGATGCCGATCGAGGCGCGCTGCGCCAGGCGCTGGCACTGGTGCGGCAACAGCGGCGCGTCGGTGGCCAGGATCACCACGATGGAGCCCATACCCGGGGTGCCTTCCTCGCTGAACGGCGAGGGGATGTCGCCCAGCCGGCGGCCGACCGGATAGCCATCGACCCGCAGCTCGCGACGCTGGCCGTGGTTGGCCTGGACCAGCGCGCCCACCGTCCAGCCGCCCAGCTCCGCCGGCAGCCGCCGCGATGCGCTGCCGATGCCACCCTTGAACTCGTGGCAGATCATCCCGGTACCGCCGCCCACCGAACCTTCGCGGACCGGTCCGGACTCGGCGCAGGCCAGCGCCTCGCCGACCTGGCGGGCGCCGACGTGCTGGCCCCAGATATCGTTGAGCAGGCCGTCGAAGGTCTCCATCACCACAGGCATGCACCAGTACAGCCCGCTGTCGCCGAGTTCGGCGCGCTCCTCGGCGATCAGCGCGTCGCGCACCGCGCCGACGCTGTGGGTATTGGTGATGGCGATCGGGGTGGTCAGCAGGCCGGCTTCGCGGATCCACTCCAGGCCCGTGGCGTCGCCGTTGCCGTTGAGCACATGGCAGCCGGCGAAGCAGGGTTGCAGGCGCGCCGCACCGGCGCGCGGCTGGACCAGGGTGACGCCGGTGCGAACCTGCCTGCCGTCGATCCGCTGGTTCAGGGTGCTGTGGCCGACGCGCACGCCGGGAACGTCGGTGATCGCGTTGAACGGGCCGGGAGTGCCCAGGCCGAGGGTGATGCCAAGTTGTCGAGCGCGCATGCGGACTCCTGTTTCAAAGCTTCTGGAACGCCGGACTGAGCTTGCCGTAGGTGCAGTAGAGAATCACCGACACCGCCAGCAGTCCGACAATGATCATCACATCCCTGGCCGAGGCCGCCAGGAACAGGTTGAGCAGCAGGTATCCCGCCCCGCTCGCCGCCAGCAGCGCTGGCAGCGGCCACAGCGGCATCCGGTAGGGATGCTCGCGGTCGCGCCGCAGCACCCGGCTGAACAGCGCGCAGAGGGCGACGATCAGGTAGACCATGACGATCAGCAACACGGTGAACGAGGTCAGTTCGGCCAGGTTGGAGCTGAAGCTCAGCGCCGCCGAGGGAATGGCGAGGAACAGCGTGGCCAGCCAGGGCGATTCCCAGCGCGGATGGATACGGGTGAAGGCACGGTTCAACGCTGGCATCCAGAGCGCGTCGCGACCGCTGCTGAAGATCACCCGGGCGCTCTGGATGACGATGGCGACGATGGCGTTGAACACCGAGAGGAAGATTCCCGCGCTGACCAGGCGCGACAGCGTCTCGTTGCCATGGCTGTTCAACAGGTAGCCGATCGGATCGGGGCTGGCGAGCATCGCCGGAAGCGACGGCGCGCCGATCAGCAGCGCGGCGAGCGGGACGATCTCGATCAGCACCACCAGCGCCAGCGACCAGAGCACCGCGCGATGCACGCTGTGGCCGCCGTCCTTCATGTCCTCGGCGAGCAGCACCGCGCCGCCGAAACCGTTGTAGGAGAACAGCGCGGTACCGACCGCTCCGATCACCAATGCCCAGGGTGCGATCGCCAGCAGCCCGCCGTCGCCGACTACCTGCGGCTGCAGCAGGACGCTCGCCGGCTGCTGCGCATGGCCGAAACCGAGGCCGACGATCACCAGCAGCGCCGCCACTTCCAGCAGCAGGCAGGTGCCCGTGACCCAGGCGTTGACGCGAATGTTGAGGATGCCCAGCAGGTAGCTGAAGGCAACGATCGCCAGGGCCACGGTCTGCGCATCGAAGTGGGTGCCGAGGGCGGCGTTCAGGTAGGTCGCCGCGCCGGTGGCGAGCACCGGTGGGATGAACAGCAGCATCGCCAGCACCGTGAGGAAGGTGGCGTAGCCGGCCAAGCCGCCGAACACCCGCTTGGCGTAGACATACTCGCCGCCGGCGGTGCTGTGCGCCCTGCCCAGCTCGGCATAGCACCAGGCGAACATCAGCGCCAGCACCCCGGCCAGGGCGAAGGCCCAGAAAGCGCCGGTGCCGGCCTGCTGGATGGCGAAAGGGGCGATGACGAAGACGGAACTGGCGGGAGTGACCGCGGAAACGGTGATGGCGACCACGTCGAACACGCCCAGGGTGGGTTTCAGCGCACTTTCGGGCGCGGGGGAAGAGCTCATGTCGTTGTCCTCTGATTGTTATTGAAGTTGAGGCAGTAACGGAGACTCGCGGCGGCCCCTTGCCGGGGCGCTGGTTATGCGCCGACTCTAGGAGCGCGGAACCGGCGGGCCAATCACCCTTTGGGGTTACGCCCCTTGACGCGGCGGGTGGAAAAGCCGCAAACCGGAGCCTGCGAAAACCCACCGTGGAGCGAATACGGATGCACACCCTGTTCCGGGACATCGGCATGCACGCCAGCCTGGGCCGCGCCATCGAACAGATCGGCGGCAACCGCTTCTGGAAGCAATTGATCCTGCTGCTGCGCCAGCACCTGCCGTTCGACAACGCCCTGGCGATCTTCTACCCCGCCAACGGCGTGCCGGTGGCCCTGGAGGAATACGACGCCGAACCGCACGCCGGGCCGGCCTCGATGCTCGCCTACCTGAACGGGCTGTACCTGCTCGACCCCTTCTACCAGGCTTGCCGGGAAGGCCTGGCCAGCGGCCTGTACCGCCTCGAGGAGATCGCCCCGGACCATTTCCGGCAGAGCGAGTACTACCTCAGCTACTTCCACGACAACGTGCTGGAGGACGAGGTGCAGTTCATCCTCCAGGTACCCGGCCAGGGCGCGCTGTCGCTATCGCTGGGGATGCAACGGATATTCACCGACGAGGAATGCGGGATGCTCGGGCTGCTCTCGAGCTGGGTCCTGGCGCTGATGCAGCAGCACTGGCAGCAGCGCAGCCAGCGCCTGTTGCCGGCCGCACCGCAGGAAGAGATGGCCACGCAGATACGCGACGCCCTCAGCCACTTCGGCGCCAGCGTGCTATCGGAACGCGAGCTGGAGATCGCTCGCCTGATCCTTCGCGGCTACTCGTCGAAGGCCATGGCCGAGCGCCTGGCGATCTCGCCGGAGACGATCAAGGTCCATCGGCGCCACCTGTACGCTAAGCTGGACATTTCCTCGCAACCGGAACTGTTCTCGCTGTTCATCCAGTCGCTCGGGCACGACCCGGAGAACCCCTAGGGATCATGGATTGGCGTAGCGCCGGCTGAGACCGGGCGGGATGCCGCGGGCGTCGGTCTCGGTCCAGGGACCCTGCGGGCTGGTGGACCAGAACCAGCCGCCGTCCCAGCGGTAGTAGGTACGCTGGCGGTAGTAGAGATCGCGCTCGCCGCGGATCACATAGACCCCCAGGCTGCCGTCCCAGACGCCCTTGCCGCCTGGCGGCGGGGCGAACTGCGGACGCGAGCGGCTGGGCTGCGCCGGAGTCTGCGGTTGCGGGGTGATGCGCGGCGGGGTGGCGCCGGGCGCGCTGGACGGACCGGGCTGCGGCTGGCTTTGCGGCGGCAGCGAGGCCGGCGGTTCGCTGGTCTGCGGCGGATGCACCACGCACCCGCCGAGACCGCCCAGGAGAATCGCCAGACCCAGATACTTCGCCTTCACCGCCGCACCTCCCGCCAACCCGTTGTCGTTATGGCCGGGCCGCCTGGGGCTGGTCCGGGCCGTCGATGGTCAGCGCTTGCGCCGACGACTGGGCGGTAGACAACGGTTTGCCGCGTCCGATCCATTCGCCGGAGATGGCGTTGCCGGCGCGGGATACCCGCGCGACCAGCTCGACCTGCGGGAAACCGCTGAGCTTGAGCTGCGGCATCATGGCGTCGGCATCGCTCAGGCTGACCTCGGCCGGCAGGTCGGCGACGGTCAGGCGCTTCACTGCCAACGGCATCGGCGGGCCGCCGACGGCGCGGGCGAAGACGAACACGCTGTCGTCGGCCTTGACCTGGCCCTTCACCGCGTCGCTGATATCCACCTTCACCGTCAGGGTCACCCCGGCGGCAGCGGGCGCGGCCGGCGCCGGCGGGGTCTGCCCGGCCTCGGTCATGCGTTCGCGGGCACGCTGGATGCCGCCCTGGATCGCCGAGCGCGCCGGGTCCTCGTTCGGCAACACCGACACCAGGCGCTCCCAGAAGCCGATGGCGTCGGCGTAGCGCTGCTCTTCGAAGGCGGCGATGCCGAGCAGGCCAAGGGTGGTCACTTCGGCCGGGTCGCCCTTCAGCGCCTCGTCGGCCAGGGCCTTGATCTGCGCGGTCATTTTCTTGCCCCCGGAGAAATACAGTGCCTGCGCCCACTGGCCGAGCACTTCCGGCTGCCGCCCGCTGAGTTCGGCGGCGCGTTCGAAAGCCCGCGCCGCATCGGCGCCGCGTTCCTGGGTCATGTAGGTGCGACCGAGGAAGTACCAGCCCTGGGCGGAATCCGGCTGGGCCTGTACCGCGCGCTCCAGGCGCGCGGTCATCTCTTCCATGGAGTGCGGTGCCTGGGCGAATTCGCGGGCCAGCTCGACCTTGTCGCTGGCGCCCCAATGCAGGTACAGGCCGAGCGCGACCAACGGCACCAGCAGCGCCGCGACCAGCGGGATCGCCCGGCCCAGGCGCGAGCTACGCTCCTCGCCGCTGCCCTCGGTGTCGGCGAGCAGTTCGCGGGCAGCCTCGGCGCGGCCATTCTCCAGTTGCTCGGCGGTCAGCGTGCCGGCGGCCTGCTGGCCGGCCAGCTCGGCGATCCGCTCCTGGTAAAGCGCGACGTTCAGGGCGGTACGGTCTTCCTCGGCCTGGGCGCGACGGCCACGCAGCAGCGGAATCAGCAGGAATGCCAGGGCCGCCAGCAGCAGCAGGCCGGCAGCGAGCCAGAAATCGATCATTTGTCGTTCTTCAACAGGTTGGCGAGGCGCGCTTGCTCCTCGGCGGACAGGGTGGTTTGCGCCTTGGCAGCGGTGCGCCGGCGGCGCAGGACGATCACGCCGATCACCAGCACGCCGAACAGCAGCAAGGCGCCCGGACCGAACCAGAGCAGCCAGGTACGCTCGTTGACCGGCGGCTTGTAGCGAACGAAGTCACCGTAGCGGGCAACCATGTAGTCGACGATCTCGCCGTCGCTCTTGCCCTGCTGCAACTGGCCGTAGATCTGCTTGCGCAGGTCGGCGGCGATCGGTGCGTTGGAGTCGGCGATGTCCTGGTTCTGGCACTTCGGGCAGCGCAGTTCCTGGGTCAGGTTGCGGAAGCGCTCGCGCTCGGCGTCGCTGGCGAACTCGTAGGTGTCGATGGCGGCCCGGGCCACGCCGCAGAGGGCGAGACCGAGCAGCGCGGTGGCGAGGAAACGCTTCATCGGGCCTCCGGCTCGTCCAGCAGTTGCTGGTACAGCGGCGCCAGTTGCTCGCGCCAGACTTTCTGGTCGACCACCCCGACGATCTTGTGGCGGATGATGCCCTGCTTGTCGATCAGGTAGGTTTCCGGCGCACCGTACACGCCCAGGTCCAGGCCCAGGGTGCCGTCGGCGTCGCTGATGCTCAGCAGGTAGGGATTGTGCAGCTCGTTCAGCCACTTGATGGCGGCGGCGTTGTCGTCCTTGTAGTTGATCCCGTAGATCACCACGCCCTGCTCGGCCAGCCGGGTCAGTTCCGGGTGCTCGACCCGGCACGACGGGCACCAGGTGCCCCAGACGTTGACCAGCGCCGGCTTGCCCTTGAGGTCGGCCTCGGTCAGGCGCCGGGCCGGGTCCTGCACGCTGGGCAGGTCGAAGACCGGGAACGGCTTGCCGATCAGCGCCGAGGGCAGCTCGCTGGGGTCCAACCAGAGGCCGCGGAAGAGGAACACCGCGACGATCAGGAAGATCCCCAGCGGCAGCAGCAGAATCGCTCGTTTCAAGACTCAGGCTCCCTGACCGGCGAGGCCCAGGGCCTCGCGCACACGTGTTTTCACCTTCACCCGGTAGCGCCGGTCGAGCGCCGCCAGGGCGCCGCCGAGGCCCATCAGCAGGCCACCGAACCAGATCCAGCGGACGAACGGCTTGACGTGCACGCGCACCGCCCAGGCACCGTTCTCCAGCGGCTCGCCGAGCGCCACGTAGAGGTCGCGGGTAAAGCCGGCATCGATCCCGGCCTCGGTCATCATCGAACTCTGCACGGTGTACAGGCGCTTCTCCGGATGCAGGGTGGCGATCTCCTTGCCGTCGCGGCTGACGTGGATGCTGCCCTTGTCCGAGGTGTAGTTCGGCCCTTCGTGGTGCTTCGCGCCGTCGAAGAGGAAGTGGTAGCCGCCCAGTTCGACGGTGTCGCCGGGCGACATGCGCAGGTCACGCTGGGCGCTGTACTGGCTGCTGAGGACGATGCCGATGGCGCACACGGCGATGCCCAGGTGCGCCAGTTGCATGCCCCAGTAGCTGCGGGTCAGGCTGCGGGCTCCGGCCAGCACGCCCTTGTGCCGGGTCTTGTCGAGGAAGTCGCGGAAACCGGCCAGGACCACCCAGGCGGACAGCAGGAACACCGCCAGCACCGCCCAGTTGAAATCGCCGAAGTACATCGAACCGGCCGCCGCCAGGACCGCGCTGGCCACCAGCACCGGGGTCAGCATGCCGAGCAGCCAGCGGCTCGGGGTGTCCTTCCAGCGCACCAGCACGCCGACCGCCAGGGCCGCCATCAGCGCCGCCATCAGCGGCAGGAACATGGCGTTGAAGTACGGCGGGCCGACCGACAGCTTGGCGCCGCTGAGGGCATCGAGCAGCAGCGGGTAGAGGGTCCCGAGGAGGATCATCGAGGCCGCCACCACCAGCACCAGGTTGTTCAGCAGCAGCAGGGTCTCGCGCGACCACAGGGCGAAGCCGACCTGGCTCTTGACCACCGGCGCGCGCAGGGCGAACAGGGTCAGTGAGCCACCGACCACCAGCAGCAGGAAGGCGAGGATGAACACCCCGCGCTCCGGGTCGGAGGCGAAGGCGTGCACCGAGGTGAGCACGCCGGAGCGGACCAGGAAGGTGCCCAGCAGGCTCAGGGAGAAAGCGGCGATCGCCAGCAGCACGGTCCAGCTCTTGAACACGCCGCGCTTCTCGGTCACCGCCAGCGAGTGGATCAGTGCAGTGCCGACCAGCCAGGGCATGAAGGAGGCGTTTTCCACCGGGTCCCAGAACCACCAGCCCCCCCAGCCCAGCTCGTAGTAGGCCCACCAGGAGCCGAGCACGATGCCGATACCGAGGAAGGCCCAGGCCACCAGGGTCCAGGGCCGCGACCAGCGCGCCCAGGCGGCGTCCAGGCGGCCGCCGAGCAGTGCGGCGATGGCGAAGGCGAAGGCCACCGAGAATCCGACGTACCCCATGTAGAGCATCGGCGGGTGGACGATCAGGCCGACGTCCTGCAACAGCGGGTTGAGGTCGTTGCCGTCCATCGGGGTCTGCGGCAGCAGGCGGCTGAACGGGTTGGAGGTGATGATCAGGAACAGCAGGAAGCCGGTGCTGATCATGCCCATCACCGCCAGCACGCGGGCCAGCATGACCTCCGGCAGTTGCCGGGAGAAGATCGACACGGCGAAGGTCCAGCCGCCGAGGATCAACGCCCAGAGCAGCAGCGAACCTTCGTGGGCACCCCAGACGGCGCTGAACTTGTAGTACCAGGGCAGCGCGCTGTTGGAGTTGCCGGCCACGTAGGCCACCGAGAAGTCGTCGCGCAGGAAGGCCCAGGTCAGGCAGCCGAAGGCGAAGGCGAGGAAGGCGAACTGCCCCCAGGCCGCCGGGCGCGCCAGGCTCATCCACTGGCGGTCGCCGCGCCAGGCGCCGACCAGCGGCAGGCTCGACTGCACCAGGGCCAGGCAAAGGGCGAGGATCAGGGCCAGGTGGCCGAGTTCGGGGATCATCTACTTGCCCTCCTGGTTGTACGAGGTCTCGCCGGCGGCCTTGCCGTTCTCGTAGTGCTTCAGTTGGCCGCTGTCCTTGAGCGCCTTGGTGACTTCCGGCGGCATGTAGTTCTCGTCGTGCTTGGCCAGCACTTCATCGGCCACCAGCACGCCGTCGCCGCCCAGCTTGCCGAGGGCGACGATGCCCTGCCCCTCGCGGAACAGGTCGGGAAGGATGCCATGGTAGGCGATGGTCACTTCCTTGGCGCCGTCGGTGACCACGAAACGCACGTTCAGCGAATCCTCGCTGCGTTGCAGAGAACCCTTTTCCACCAGGCCGCCGGCGCGTATGCGGGTGTCGGTCGGCGCTTCGCCGTTGGCGATCTGGGTCGGGGTGTAGAACAGGTTGATGTTCTGTTGCAGGGCCGACAGCGCCAGGCCCACCGCGGCGCCGACGCCCACCACGATGGCGAGGACGATGATCAGACGTTTCTTGCGGACCGGATTCACTGCTGGGCCTCCCGGCGCAGACGACGCGCCTCTTCTTGCAGGTAGCGGCGCCGGGCCAGCAGCGGCTCGGCGACATTGATCGCCAGCACCAGCAGGCTGATGCCGTAGGCCGACCAGACGTAGGGGCCGTGATGGCCCATGGCGAGGAAGTCGCCGAACGATTCGAAGCTCATCGTGCCTTCTCCACCAGGGCCTTCACCTCGGCTTTCGCCCAGGCGGTGCGGGACTCGCGCTTGAGCACTTCCAGGCGCATGCGCACCAGCAGCATGGCCGCGAAGAAGCAATAGAAGCCGAGGACCATGATCAGCAACGGCAACCACATCTCCACCGGCATCGCCGGTTTCTCGGTGATGGTGAAGGTGGCCGGCTGGTGCAGGGTGTTCCACCACTCCACCGAGTACTTGATGATCGGGATGTTCACCACGCCGACGATGGCCAGTACGGCACAGGCCTTGGCCGCGCTGTCGCGGTTACTGATCGCCTGGCCGAGGGCGATGATGCCGAAATAGAGGAAAAGCAGGATCAGCATCGCCGTCAGGCGCGCGTCCCAGACCCACCAGGCGCCCCAGGTCGGCTTGCCCCAGACGGCCCCGGTAAGCAGCGCGACGAAGGTCATCCAGGCGCCGATGGGGGCGGCGCACTGCACCGCCACGTCGGCGATCTTCATCTTCCAGATCAGCCCGACGGCACCGGCCACGGCCAGCATGACGTAGCAGGACTGGGCGAGGAAGGCCGCCGGCACATGGATATAGATGATGCGGAAGCTATTGCCCTGCTGGTAGTCCGGCGGCGCGAAGGCCAGCCCCCAGACGCAGCCGGTGACGATCAGCAGCGCCGCCGCCACGGCGAACCAGGGCAGCCAGCGGCCGCTGATCTCGTAGAACCACTTGGGCGACCCAAGCTTGTGAAACCATGTCCAATTCATCATCAGGCTCTGTTTACAGGGCTCTTTGGAAATACCGGGCAGGCCTTCCGCTGCCAGCCCGGGTCAAGCGTGGGCGGCGCAGCCGCCCGGTACCGCACGCCCGCCGATGCCTTCGGCGGG
>NZ_KV813540.1:234695-366214 GCF_001813645.1 Pseudomonas sp. HMSC063H08 | reverse complement strand
GCCCGCCGATGCCTTCGGCGGGCGGACTCACTCGCCTACGCTGATCTTCAGGCCGGCAGCGATGGCGAATGGCGTGAGTGTCAATGCTAGCGCCGTCAGGCTCGCCAGCCACAATAAATGTCCGCTGCTGGGCAGTCCCTGCAGCGAAGCCTGCAGCGCCCCGCTACCGAGAATCAGCACCGGGATGTACAGCGGCAGGATCAGCAGCGCCAGCAACAGGCCGCCGCGCTTGAGGCCCACGGTCAAGGCCGCGCCGACGGCGCCGAGCAGGCTCAGCACCGGCGTACCGAGCAACAGGGAAAGCAGCAGCACCGGTATGCAACGGGCCGGCAGGCCCAGCATCAGCGCGAACAGCGGCGACATCAGGACCAGGGCCAGCCCGGAAAACAGCCAGTGTGCCAGCACCTTGGCCAGCACCAGAAGAGCCAGGGGGTGCGGCGAAAGGACCCACTGCTCCAGAGAACCGTCCTCGAAATCGCTGCGGAACAGCCCTTCCAGCGAGAGCAGCACGGCCAATAGCGCCGCCACCCAGACCAGGCCGGGCGACAAGGTTTGTAGCAATTGGCTTTCCGGCCCGACCGCCAGGGGGAACAGGGCGATGACGATGGCGAAGAACACCAGCGGGTTGGCCAGCTCCGCCGGTCGGCGGAACAGCAGGCGCGCCTCGCGCGCCAGGAGCAGGCTGAAGACGTTGCTCATGCCGGATCGCCCAGCGCCGGCTCGACCGTCGTGCCGCTGGCCGCCTTGAGCGCACCGAGGTCCAGCTCGCGGTAGCCGGCGGGCACCTGCTGCAGGCTGTGGTGGGTGGTCAGCACCACCATCCCGCCGCGCTGGCAATGCCCGGCCAGGTGCGCTTCCAGTTGCGCCACCCCCTGTTTGTCGAGGGCGGTGAAGGGTTCATCGAGGATCCACAAGGGCGGTGCGTCCAGGTACAGGCGGGCCAGCGCCACGCGGCGTTGCTGGCCGGCGGAAAGGGTGTGGCAGGGAACGTCCTCGAAGCCACGCAGGCCGACGTCGGCCAGGGCCTGCCAGATCGCCTCGCGGCTGGCCGGCTGGTGCAGCGCGCAGAGCCAGGTGAGGTTCTCCTCGGCGCTGAGCAGGCCCTTGATTCCCGCGGCGTGGCCGATCCACAGCAGGCTGCGGGCCAGTTCGCCGCGCTGTTCGGCGAGCGGCCGGCCGTTCAGGCGGACTTCCCCGGCGGTCGGCTGCATCAGTCCGGACAGCAGGCGCAGCAGGCTGGTCTTGCCGCTGCCGTTGGGACCCACCACCTGCAACATCTCGCCGGCGGCCAGGCGCAGGTCGAGGCGCTCGAACAGCATGCGCCAGTCGCGCTCGCAGGCGAGCCCGACGGTTTCCAGCAAGGGGCTGGCTGTGGGGACTTCAGCAGGATCGGACATCGAACAACATCGCCAAGCGTCTCTCCTCGTCGCGGCGCCGGAGGCCTTCACGGAACAGACCCTAAAGTCGGGATAAACACGGCCGCTATACTGGTGACGACGCGGCCAGCCTGTTTGACAGGCGCGGCATTATACACGCCCTTCCCCAGCCTCCGCAGGGTCGTTTAAGACAGGTTGTTACCCATGCCAGCCGAGATAGGCGCTTCCCCACCACTACCCCCGGTTTCCGCCCCGCGCCCGCTGCCGCCGGCGCAATCGCAGGGCAACGCCCAGGCCGACGCCGAGATGACCCTGAAGCTGGTGCAGACCCTGGCCGGCCTGCTGGGCGAAGGCGAGTCGGGCAAGGCCGAGGTGCTGGCGGTCAAGGAAGGCCTGGCGAACAATTTCCAGGTCCTGCTCAAGCTGACCCTGGCGAACAGCGGGCAGAGCCTGGTGGAAGTGCAGAGCAACCGGCCGCTGGTGCCGGGCAACCTGCTCAACGTCAGCGCCACCAGCAGCGCCAGCGTGGTTGCCACCCTGCTCGACAGCATGGCCGGCGCTGGCCCGCTGAGCAGCCTCGACCTGGAGCAACTGCCGCCCGGCACCCTGCTCCAGGGCAAGGTCCTGTCCAGCACCGCGCTGCCGGCGGACAAGGCCCAGCAGGTGGTCTACCGGGTCCTGCTGAACCTGCTCAACACGCCGCTCGCCGGCAGCAAGCTGAGCCTCGACTCGCCCCAGGCGCTGCCGGTCGGCAGCCTGCTCACGGCGCTGGTTAAAAACAGCCAGCAGATCGACTTCCTGCCGCTCAGCGGACGCCTCGACCAGCTTGCGCTGGGCCAGCAACTGGCCGGGCAGAGCGCCCGCCAGGCTTCCCTGGAAGGCCTGTTCGCCGCCCTGCAGGGGCTGAACGGCCGCAACGACCTGCCGGACAGCCTGCGCCAGGCCGTAGAGCGCCTCTTCACCGGCCTGCCGGAGGCGCAGAAGATGGGCGATTCCAAGCTGCTCGGCCAGGCCCTGCAGCAGAGCGGCCTGTTCCTCGAGGCGCGCCTGATGCAGGGCGCCACCGATCATCTCGGCCAGGACCTGAAGGCCAACCTGTTGCGCCTGTTCGCCCAGCTGTCGCCGCTGCCGCCGACCGGCGCCCAGGCGCCGGGCATGTTCGCCGGCAACACGGCGAACCTGGCCCAGGCGCTGCCGGCCTTTGTCCGCAACGCCCTGGGCAACCTGGGACAGAGCGCCAACAAGACCCAGGCACTGAACTTTCCCCTGCCGAGCAAGGTTCTCCAGCTGTTCGACGAAGACATGGAGCTGGAGTCGCTGCTGCGCCTTGCCGCCGCGGCGATCTCCCGCCTGCAGACCCATCAGTTGTCGAGCCTGGCGCAGACCAGCACCCTGCCGGATGGCACCCAACTGGCGACCTGGCAGATGGAGGTGCCCATGCGCCATCAGCACTCGGTGGTGCCGTTGCAGGTGAAGTTCCAGGAAGAACAGCGCAAGACCGGCGAAGAGGCCCGCGAAAGCCTCTGGCGCGTCGAACTGGCCTTCGACCTGGAGCCGCTGGGACCGCTGCACGCCCAGGCGACCCTGCTGCGCGGCAGCCTGTCCAGCCAGCTTTGGGCCGAGCGCGACGCGACCGCGCGGCTGGTCGAGCATGAACTCGGCCACCTGCGCCAACGCCTGCGCGACGCCGGCCTGACCGTTGGCGAGATCACCTGCCAACGCGGCCGCCCGCCCCAGGGCCCGCGAGCGACCATCGAACAACGCTGGGTAGACGAAACCGCATGAACAGAAAGCAGTCACCCGCCCCGCGCCAGGCCATCGCCCTGAGCTACGACGGCCAGGCCGCGCCGACCCTTTCCGCCAAGGGCGACGCCGAACTGGCCGAGGCAATCCTGGCCATCGCCCGCGACTACGAGGTACCGATCTACGAGAACGCCGAGCTGGTCCGCCTGCTCGCCCGCCTGGAACTCGGCGACGCCATTCCGGAAGCGCTGTATCGCACCATCGCCGAGATCATCGCCTTCGCCTGGCACCTGAAAGGCAAGTGTCCCGAGGGATTCGCGCCGGACGCCGCGGATGGCGACGAGATGCTGCTGCTCGGCGGTCCCGGCGACTGAGCGGACCCGCCACACGTCGAAACCGAAGCGCCGGAACCGGAGTCCGCGAGAGCGGTCCCAGCACAGTCCACCTGCCACTTCCCAGGCCGCCCATGCCCTCGCCAAGCCCCCTCCTCCTCGCCGCCCTGCTGCTTATCGCCAGCCATGTCCAGGCCGCCCCGGCCATCCTTGGCGACGAGGAAAAGGATGCAATCATCGATCGGCACCGGCTGACTCCGGAGTTCCGCATCAATCGGCAAGCCAAGGTACGCCATCACGAAGGAACCATCGACCGCGTGGTCCTGCTTCAGGATAGGGACCGCTTCACCTACCGAAGCTACCTTCGCGACGACCAGAAGGAGCCTGCCACCTTCTGGATCCTGGAGTTCGACGCACGCAGCGGGAAACGGCTGAGCGAACGCCAGACCGATGAGGACGACTATTGGCGTAGACGCGACGCCGACTCGCAACGGGCCGACAGCGGCGAAAGGAACCGATAGATAGCGCAGCCGAAACCTTCGACGCGTCGTCCCGGTACAGCGGCTCAGGCGAAACCGCCGTTGACCCGCAGTACCTGGGAATTGACCCAGGCCCCATCCGGCCCGGCGAGGAAGGACACCGCCGCGGCGATCTCGTCCGGCTCGCCGAGACGCTCCAGCGGCGCCAGCCTGGCGATCTGGTCGATCTGCTCGGCGCTCTTGCCGTTGAAGAACAGCTCGGTGGCCACCGGGCCGGGCGCCACCGCGTTGACCCTGATGTCCTGGCCGCGCAACTCGTTGGCCAGCACGTGCACCAGCCCCTCGACCCCGGACTTGGACGCGATGTACGGACCGTAGCTGGGCAACGCCCGGGCGATCACGCTGGTGGACAGGGCGATGATCCGTCCGCCGCGCTCGACATGCCGGGCAGCCAGGCCGAGCACGATGAAGGCGCCGCGCAGGTTGGTGCGGATCACCCGGTCGAAGCCCTCCAGGTCGCCATCGGCGATCTTCAGGTAGGGCATCGTGCCGGCGCTGTTGACCACCACGTCGATGCGGCCGAAGGCGCCCCTGGTGGCTTCGAACAGCTTGTCCATGTCCTCCGCGCTGGCCACGTCGCCCTGCACGGCGATGGCCGCGCCGCCGGCGGCGACGATTTCGGCCACGACCTCGTCGGCCATGGCCTGGTTGCCGGCATAGTTGACCGCGACCGCGAAACCGTCGGCGGCCAGCCGCCGGGCAATGGCGCGACCGATGCCGCGGGAGGCGCCGGTGACGATGGCGGCTTGGGTGATGTCAGGCATGCTGGGACTCTCCTGGAATGAGCGTGGCGACAGCCACGCATCGACAAGAAAAGTCTAGAAGCCGGCTATTGGCGGATAAACAGCCGACAACCGTCATGACTATCCAGGATTTCCGGACAATACCGATACGCGGTCACGGCTTGCGCGCGATCCAGGCGTACTGCTGGCGCTTCTCCTCGCCCAGGCGCTGGCGTCGGCGATGACTGGCGAACGCATCGCCGGAACAGTAGGTGCAGACGGCGCTGGCTTCGATCTGCGCCGGCCCGACGCCGGCGGCCTGGAACAACTGGCGACAGAAGGCCACCAGGTCCAGCCAGGCGCCCTGCTCCGCCTGCCTTGGCTCGGGCGGAACGAACCGGGGCGGCCGCTCGGGGAGCGGACGACGCTGGCTCCAGGGCGGCGCCGCGCCCTCCCAGAGGCGGCCGTGGCCGACCTGCAACGCCTCGATGAACCCGGCACTCACCTCGTAGCAGCAGGCTTTGATCCCGGGACCGATGGCGACCCGGATGTCCGCGCTGGCGACGCCGCGCGCATTGAAGCGCGCCACCGCCGCGCCGACGATACCGGCGACGAGCCCCTGCCAGCCGCCATGCAGGGCGGCCACCACTCGACCGTCGCGGCTGCTCATGAGAATCGGCAGGCAGTCCGCGGTGACCACCGCGACCGCCAACGGCCCTTCGCTGAAGACGCCGTCGGCGGCATGCCGTCCCGATTCCGACAGCGAGCGCGCGTCGACGATCTCGGCGCCATGCACCTGCCGGCAATGGAATATCCGCTCGGAGAGTGCCTGGCCGGCTTGCTGGAAGCCATGCTCGATGCCTTCGATCGCCTTGAGGATGTCGGCCTGGACGGTCATGCGCTGTCTCGCCATGGAAGGTTGGAAAACGACCTTACCGCATCTTCCCGGGAGCCGCCTCAGGCGATGCCGCGCAGGAGGTCGGGGCAGCCGCGATCACGCTTGATCAACGCGGCCAGGGCGACCTGGCCCAAAGGCCGGTCGGACACCGCACCGATGCTCAGGCCATGGCCTCTGCTCCACTCGAACAACAGGCGCTTCTCGCGGCAATCGAGCTCGCCCACCAGCAGGAAGCGCCGGATGCTGCCGCTGCGTCCCAGCATCGCCAGCGTGCCCTTGCAGCCCTGGTCCAGGCGGAATCCGTCGTAGAGGAAATAGTCGTACGGGTAACCCTGGTCCAGGGAGCGCCGCAGCTCCCGTCGGTCCAGGCACAGGCTCAGGTGGAAGTAGCCGCAGCGGTTGAATAGCGCTCCGTACCTGAGCAGACGGCCGGGGTTGGCGCACAGCACCATGGCGCGCAGGGGTATTGCAGGCATCCTTGTGGCCTCCTGGAAACGTGCTGGTTGACCAGGACCGATTCTAGAAAGCGGCAGCCGCGCAATTAATAGGACTTTTCCTCTAAATGCCTACCTGTGATCCGAAGCTTCCTCCTGGCCCAGGTTACGCAGGACACGCTCGGCCTGGCGCCTCAACGGCTCGCGCAACTCCAGCGGCTGCCTGACCTCGAAGTCGAACGGCAGGCCGCACAGGCGCCGGGCGAACCAGTCCAGGTCGTCGGTGCTGGCGCGCAACAGCGTACCGCCATCGACCTCGGCGAGCAGACCGAGGGGCTCGCCGAGCACCGCGACCACCTGCTCCCTCGCCGCCCGCATCAGGATTTCCACCGGGTAGGCGCGCGGCATCCGGGCGAAGCTCTCCCGCAGGTGGCGGAGGGTATCGAAATCCGCCGGTCGCTCGAAGCGCTCCGCCAGCATGCGCGGCGCGTCCAGGCGATCGAGACGGAACGAGCGCAACGCCTGGCGCAGGTGGCAGAAACCGCTGACGTACCAGCAGCCGTTGCGATAGGCCAGGCCGTAGGGATCGAGTTGGCGGAGGGTTTCGGCGCCCTGCGGGTCGCGATAGCGGAACTCGACCCGCGCACGGACCTGGGCGGCTTCGGCGAGGGTCGCCAGCGCCGCCACACTGGCTCCCGCCCGGGCGCGGGCCAGGTCCAGGCTGGCGGTCTCGCGGAGCGCCACGAGGCGCCGCCGCAGCGCATCGGGCATCACCCTGCTCAGCTTGGCCTGCGCGCTTTCCAGGGCCAGCTCGCTTTCGCCCAGGCCGAGACTGCGCACCGCCAGCAGGCCGAGGGACACGGCCAGGGTTTCCTCCGCGCTGAACATCAGCGGCGGGAGCTTGAAACCGGCCACCAGGCGGTAGCCGCCATGGCGTCCGCGCTCCGCCGAGATGGGAATGCCCAGCTCCTCGAGGGCGACGATATAGCGACGCAGCGTCCGTCCATCCACCTCCAGGCGCCTGGCCAGCTCGCTACCGCTGAGCTGGCCGTGGCTCTGCAGCAGTTCGAGCAGGGCGAGCACGCGCACCGTGGGCTTGGACATTTTTCGATCCACCGGAAAAATCAGGACCGAATATAGCCTATATCCCCCCTACCCTGCGTTCAGCCCGGTTGCGATGCGCAACACGCGTTACCTGAACGGAGATGGAAAATGGAACCTGTACTGTTTTATGGCGTACCCCACGGCTGTTCCTTCGGCTCGATCGTGGCCCTCGAGTGGCTCGGCCGCCCCTATCGCCTGTGTCGGATCGAGATGCCGCTGGAGACCGGCGAGCGCACCTACGTGCGCCTGAACCCGGCTCGCCAGACGCCCACCCTGCTCCTGGAGGACGGCCGCGCGCTCAGCGAAAGCCTGGCCATTCTCCAGCACCTGGCGGCGCGCGACCTGTGCAGGAAGCTCGGCTATCCGCAGGGCAGCGCCGAGTTCGACGAACTGAACTTCGCCCTCGCTCTCCTGCATACCGAATGCCATTCGGCCTGGGGGGCCCTGTTCTATCTGGAGGACGCCGACGCAACCACGACGGCAAGGGCGCTGGCGCGCGCGGCGCGAGCCTATGGCCGGATCGACAAGCTGCTCGGCGACCGCAAGTGGCTGGCCGGCGAAGGGCCGAGCGTGGCCGACGCCTACCTCGCGGGTACCGCTCGTTGGGGACGGGAGCTGGGCTACTTCGACCTGCAACACGACTTTCCGCGCCTGCATCGACACCTGGAGAAGCTGGAGCAGGACCCGGCGGTGCGCTTCGCCCATGCCATCGAGGATCGCCTGCCGGCGCAGAGCTGCGGGGAGTTCAGGGGAGAGGTGACACTGGCAGAAGTGGCGAGCCGCCTGCTCGCCTGAAAAGCGCCAGCGCCGGGTCGGTGGCCGTCACTTGCCCTTGGCTTCGTGCAGGCGCGCCACCAGCTCGGCCTCGGCCTGTGACAGCCCGCAGGCCTGGGTCAGGTCTTCGGCGCTGGCGCCGAGCCCGACCAGGCGTGCGGCCTGGCTGAACGACAGCGTGGTCGGATCGCGCTGCTCCAGGCGCGCGACCCGGTCGGGAAGCGGCGCGAGTTGCTTGCCGAGGTCCTGCAAGGCCTCGCCCATGCGCACGTTGACCTGCTGGTAGGACTCGATGCGCTTGCTCAGCTCCTTGAGCCGGCGCTCGCGCGCCGCGCCCTCCTCCGCCTGCTGCGCCAGCGCAGCTTGCAGGCGGCGCAATTCACGGCGCAGCCACAGGCACGCCGCCGCCAGGCCGAGGCAGGCGGCGAGCGCCAGTGCCAGCGCGACGACCTCCATCTCAGCAGGCCCTCGTGTCGGTCGAACGCATCAGATGCTGCCCAGCTCCGACCATTCTTCCTCGGTCATCATCTTGTCCAGCTCGACCAGGATCAGCAGCTCGCCGTTCTTGTTGCAGACGCCCTGGATGAACTTGGCCGATTCTTCGTTACCGACGTTCGGCGCGGTCTCGATTTCCGACTGCTTCAGGTAGACCACCTCGGCGACGCTGTCGACCAGGATGCCGACCACCTGCTTGTCCGCCTCGATGATGACGATCCGCGTGTTGTCGCTGACCGGCGCAGGGTCCAGGCCGAAGCGCTGGCGGGTGTCGATCACCGTGACCACGTTGCCGCGCAGGTTGATGATGCCCAGCACGTAGCTCGGCGCGCCCGGCACCGGGGCGATCTCGGTGTAGCGCAGCACCTCCTGGACCTGCATCACGTTGATGCCGTAGCTCTCGTTGTCCAGGCGGAAGGTGACCCACTGCAGGATCGGATCTTCGGCGCTTTGCGCGGTGGCTTTGCTCATTCCCCTAACCTCTCGAAAACCGCCGCAAGCGGCGGAAGCTGTCTATCAATGGTCGCCGTGCAGGCGCTTGACGGCGCCGCTGGCGATCAGTTCGGCGAGCGCCGCCACATCCAGCAGCGCACACATGTGTTCGATGACCGTGCCGGCCAGCCAGGGCCGCTGGCTACGCTGGCTGCGCCATTTCACCTCGGCCGGGTCGAGGCGGATCGAGCGGCTCACCTGGTGCACCGCCAGCCCCCACTCGTAGCCCTGGACCGAGATCACGTACTTGAGGCCGTCGCGATAGTCGTCGCGGTAGCGTTCGGGCATCACCCAGCGTGCGGTGTCCAGCACCTTCAGGTTGCCCGCCTGCGACGGCAGGATGCCGAGGAACCAGTCGGGCTGGCCGAACAACGGGGTCAGTTCCTGGTTCTCCAGCGGATAGATCGAGCCGAGGCACACCAGCGGCACCGCCAGGGTCAGCCCGGCGACGTCGAACAGCAGGCACTCGAAGGGCTCCGCCGCCCAGGCCGGACGACCGTCGTCGAGCAGCGGCAGGTCGAGCAGCGCCGGCTCGCTGGCGCTCGCCGGGGCGCTCGGCACGCGCAGTTCGATGACCTCGTGGGGCCGTGGCTCGACCGGCAGCTCGCGCAACGTCGTCGGTTCGTCGAGCAGGGCCGCCGGCGCCGGCGGAACCAGGCGCGCATCGCGGACCTGCTCCTCGAGCACCGCGGCCTCGAACTCGTCGAACCCGTGGTCGACCGGCAGCGTTTCCAGCGCCGGGGCCGGTGTCGCCACTTCGGCGACCGCCAGCGCGACAGGCTTCAACGGCGCGGGCGCAGGCGCTGGCGGCGTCTCGACGGGAGGTTCCAGGTCCTCGAAAGTGGCCTCCTGGAGCAACGCATCCAGGTAGGACTGCAAGGCCAGTTGCGAACGGGTGGCGGTGGCGGCGCTCATGTGGGTATTCCGCGACAGGGGTCTACAACGGTTATCGGCCGCACTCCGGTGCGGCTTGAATGCGCCTGTCGGCGCGGCGACCGGCGCGCCATCAGGCCACCCGGGTGGCCGGCTGCTGCGCCAGCAGATGCTTGAGCAAGGCGCGGTAGGCGATCACCCCGCGACTCTTGCCGTCGTGTTGCGACGGCGTGACCCCGGCCCGGCTGGCATCGCGCAGGCGGGTATCGATGGGAATGAACGCCTGCCACAGGTTGTCCGGGTAGTTCTCGTTGAGAATCCGCAGCGTGCTCAGCGAAGCCTGGGTCCGCCGATCGAACAGCGTAGGTACGATGGTATAGGGCAACGCCTGTTTGCGCGACCGGTTGATCATCGCCAGGGTGTTGACCATCCGCTCCAGCCCTTTCACCGCGAGGAACTCGGTCTGCACCGGAATCACCAGGTGCTGGCTGGCGGCCAGGGCATTGACCATCAGCACGCCGAGCAGCGGCGGGCTGTCGATGATCGCATGGTCGAAATCCTGCCAGAGCTGCGCCAGGCTTTTCGAGACCACCAGGCCGAGACCGCTCTTGCCCGGCGACTGGCGCTCCAGGGTGGCCAGCGCGGTACTCGACGGCAGCAGGGAGATGCGTTCGTTGCTGGTGCTGCGCAGCAGCGAGGCCGGCAGCCCCTCGGGGACGTTGCCCTGGTGCAGGAACAGGTCGAAGGCGCTGTGCTCGAGGGTGTCCGGGTCATAGCCGAAATAGCTGGTCATCGAGCCGTGGGGGTCCAGGTCGACCACGACCACGCGCTTGCCGGCATCCGCCAGCAGGCCGGCCAGGGCGATGGACGAGGTGGTCTTGCCGACCCCTCCTTTCTGATTGGCGACTGCCCAGACTTTCATTGCTCTACTCTTCCTGGCATGGGTCCACCCGGTTGGGGCCGCACTACTGGCCAGTTCGGCCCCGGCGCCCGTACGCAAACCATGTTTCGCGCGCTCATGGCGAAGGCGACGGGGAATTGACGGTTGCCGGCGCGGGCGCCGGCGTACCGCCAGTATCTGCAGCTTGCGTGCCAGCTGCCGAGCCTGCGTGGCGGAGCGCCGAATCCGGCTGCGCCTTGCCGCTGCCGACCCCGCTGACGCTGCGCCGTACCTCCAGGTTGCGCGAGATCACCAGCACCACCCGGCGGTTCTTCGCCCGCCCTTCGGCGCTGGCATTGTCTGCCACCGGTTGAAATTCACCATAGCCCACCGCAGCCATCCGCGACGGCTCGACCCCATCGTTGCCGAGCAGGCGGACGATGCTCGCCGCCCGCGCCGCCGACAGTTCCCAGTTGGTGGGATAGCGCGGGCTATGGATCGGCACGTCGTCGGTGAAGCCCTCGACATGGATCGGGTTCTTGTAGGGCGCCAGGATCTTGGCGACCTTCTCGACGATATCGAAGGCGGCATCGTTGGGCAGCGCATCGCCGCTGGGAAACAGCAGGCTGGAATTGAGAGTGATCTCGATCCACAGCTCGTTGCCGCGCACGCTCAACTGGTCGGAGGCGATCAGGTCACCGAAGGCGCCGCGTACGCTGTCGGCGATCCGCTCCAGCGAGTCGGCGCTGGCCGCGTTGTCGCTGGGCTGCTCCTCGACACTGGTGCGCTCCGGCTCGGTGGTGCGCGGCCGCTCGTCGCCGATGGGAATCGGCTTCAACGAGCGGTCGGGCTGGTTGAACACGCCGGTGAGGGTCTCCGAGAGGATCTTGTACTTGCCCTCGTTGATCGAGGAAATCGAATACATCACCACGAAGAAGGCGAACAACAGGGTGATGAAATCGGCATAGGAAACCAGCCAGCGTTCGTGGTTCTCGTGTTCCTCCTGGTGGCGACGGCGACGCTGCATGCTCGGCTCCGGTCAGTCCATGAAGCCTTGCAGCTTCAACTCGATGGAACGCGGGTTCTCGCCCTCGGCGATGGACAGCAGGCCCTCCAGGAGCATCTCGCGGTAGCGCGACTGGCGCAGCACCAGGGTTTTCAGCTTGTTGCCGATCGGCAGCAGGAGCAGGTTGGCGAAGCCGACGCCATAGATGGTGGCGACGAAGGCCACGGCGATGCCGCTGCCGAGCTGCGCCGGGTTGGCCAGGTTGCCCATCACATGGATCAGGCCCATTACCGCGCCGATGATGCCGATGGTCGGCGCATAGCCGCCCATGCTCTCGAACACCTTGGCGGCCTGCAAGTCGCGGCTTTCCTGGGTGAACAGGTCGACCTCGAGGATGCTGCGGATGACTTCCGGCTCGGCGCCGTCCACCAGCAGTTGCAGGCCCTTGCGCGCATAGGGATCGGGCTCCGCATCGGCGATGCTCTCCAGGCCGAGCAGGCCTTCCTTGCGCGCGGTCATGCTCCAGGAGACGATCCGGTCGATTCCCCCGGAAAGATCCTCGCGCGGCGGGAAGAACACCCAGCCGAGCATGCCCAGGCCGCGCTTGAGCACGTTCACCGGGGTCTGCAACAGCGCCGCGGCCAGGGTGCCGCCGATCACGATCAGCGCCGCCGGACCGTTGAGCAGGGCGCCGGCGTGGCCGCCCTCGAGAAAGTTGCCGCCGACGATGGCGACGAACGCCAGGATGATCCCGACCAGGCTGAGCACATCCATCAGTGCGTCCCCTCGGCTCGGCGAAGGCGCGCGCAGGTCGTCACGTGGGTGGCCATCGAAGGCAGTCTCCTCATTCCTGCACGCACGCTTACTGGCACGCCTCGACCAGGTGCCGGCCGATGTCGTCGAGCCCGTACACCGCGTCCGCCAGGTTGGCCTTGACCACGGCCATCGGCATCCCGTAGATCACGCAACTGGCCTCGTCCTGCGCCCACACCTGGCTGCCGCCCTGCTTGAGCAGGCGCGCGCCCTCGCGTCCGTCGGCGCCCATGCCGGTGAGGACCACCGCCAGTACCTTGTCGTTGTAGGCCTTGGCCGCCGAGCCGAAGGTCACGTCGACGCAGGGCTTGTAGTTCAGGCGTTCGTCGCCGGGGAGGATGCGCACCGTGCCGCGGCCGTCGACCATCATCTGCTTGCCGCCCGGCGCCAGCAGCGCCAGGCCGGGACGCAGGATGTCGCCGTCCTCTGCTTCCTTGACGCTGATCCGGCACAGCTTGTCGAGGCGCTCGGCGAAAGCCTTGGTGAAGGCCGCCGGCATGTGCTGGATCAGCACCAGCGGCGCCGGGAAGTTGGCCGGCAACTGGGTCAGCACCCGCTGCAAGGCAACCGGACCACCGGTGGAGGTACCGATCGCGACCAGCCGGTAGGCCTTGCGCTTCGGCGCCGCCGAGGTCGACGCCGGGGCCGGCGACGCGCCGGCACTGGCACGCGCGCTCGCGCCGAGGCTGGAGGACGACGCCGGCGCATGGCTGGACGAGGTGGCCGAAGGCAGCGGCGGCAGGCTGATCGAGCGACGATTGCTACGGGCGATGGTCAGGACCTTCTCGCAAAGCAACTGGCGGACCTTGTCCGGGTTGCGCGAGATGTCCTCGAAATTCTTCGGCAGGTAGTCGACCGCTCCGGCGTCCAGCGCATCCAGGGTCACCCGCGCGCCCTCGTGGGTCAGCGAGGAGAACATCAGGACCGGGGTCGGGCAACGCTGCATGATGTTGCGTACCGCGGTGATGCCGTCCATCAGCGGCATCTCGTAATCCATGGTGATCACATCGGGTCTCAGGGCCAGCGCCTGCTCGATGGCCTCGCGGCCATTGGTGGCGGTGCCGACCACCTGGATCTGTCCATCGGCGGAGAGAATCTCCGAGACACGGCGGCGGAAGAACCCCGAATCGTCCACCACCAGGACTTTGACTGCCATAGCTACTCCTCAGAGGGCGACGCTCCTGCGCCGCCGGAAACCCATACGCGGCGTCAGATGCGCCGTGCGTAACGCTTGAGCATGCTCGGCACATCGAGGATCAGGGCGATGCGCCCGTCCCCGGTGATGGTGGCGCCCGCCATGCCGGGGGTGCCCTGCAACATCTTGCCGAGTGGCTTGATCACCACTTCTTCTTGTCCCACCAACTGGTCGACGACGAAACCGATGCGCTGGGTGCCGACCGACAGGATCACCACGTGCCCCTCGCCCTGCTCCTCGTGGGCCGCGCTCGGCACCAGCCAGCGCTTGAGGTAGAACAGCGGCAAGGCCTTGTCGCGGACGATCACCACTTCCTGGCCATCCACGACATTGGTGCGCGACAGGTCAAGATGGAAGATTTCGTTGACGTTGACCAGCGGGAAGGCGAACGCCTGGCTGCCCAGCATCACCATAAGGGTAGGCATGATCGCCAGGGTCAGCGGCACCTTGATGACGATCTTCGAGCCGGACCCCTTCTGCGAGAACACGTTGACCGTGCCGTTGAGCTGGGAAATCTTGGTCTTCACCACGTCCATGCCGACGCCGCGGCCGGACACGTCGGAAATCTCGGTCTTGGTCGAGAAACCCGGGGCGAAGATCAGGTTGTAGCACTCCAGGTCGGTCAGGCGGTCCGCCGCATCGCGCTCCAGCAGGCCCTTCTCCACCGCCTTGTTGCGCAGCACCTCGGCGTCCATGCCCTTGCCGTCGTCGGTGATCATCAGAAGGATGTGGTCGCCCTCCTGCTCCGCCGACAGCACCACCTGGCCGACCCGCGGCTTGCCGGCGGCCTCGCGCTCCTCCGGACTCTCGATGCCGTGGTCGACGGCGTTGCGCACCAGGTGCACCAGCGGATCGGCGAGGGCCTCGACCAGGTTCTTGTCGAGGTCGGTCTCTTCGCCCACCAGCTCCAGGTTGATCTCTTTCTTCATGTTCCGCGCCAGGTCGCGGACCAGACGCGGGAAGCGGCCGAAGACCTTCTTGATCGGCTGCATGCGGGTCTTCATCACCGACATCTGCAGGTCGCCGGTGACCACGTCGAGGTTGGCCACGGCCTTGGCCATGGCCTCGTCGCCGCTGTTCAGGCCCAGGCGCACCAGGCGGTTACGCACCAGCACCAGCTCGCCGACCATGTTCATGATCTCGTCGAGACGCGCCGTATCCACCCGCACGGTGGTCTCCGCCTCGCTCGCCGCCGGCCTGTCGGGCGCCGCCGGACGCGCGGCGGCGGCCTTGGCCGGAGCGACCGGTTTCGCCGCGGGACTCTTCGCCGCGATGTTCTTGGCTACCGCCGCAGCGGCCGCCACGGCTTCGGAGGCGCCGTTGAACTTGCCCTTGCCGTGCAGTTCGTCGAGCAGCGACTCGAACTCGTCGTCGCTGATCTCATCGCCGCCCGCGGCGGCCGGCGCCTTGCCCTGCTCCGCCGGCGCAGCCGCTGGAGCCGCGGCAGCCGGTGCGGCGGGTGTGCCGGCGGCTTCCGGGACATCGCCGAACTTGCCCTTGCCGTGCAGTTCGTCGAGCAGCGCCTCGAACTCGTCGTCGCTGATATCGTCACCAGCGGCAGCCGCGGCCGGCTCGACCGCCTCGGCGGGGACTTGCGCAGGCTCGGCCGAGACCGCCGGCGGGACGAACTTGCCCTTGCCGTGCAACTGGTCGAGCAACGCCTCGAACTCGGCGTCGCTGATCTCGTCGCCAGCGGGAGCCGCGGGCGCTTCTGCAACGGCGGAGGCCGGCGCTTCGTCGCCCTGGAGAGCATCCAGCAACTGCTCGAACTCGTCGTCGGTGATATCGCTGGAGACACTCTGCGCGGGCGCTTCCGGCGGCGCCGCAGGCTCGGCTGGCGGAACGGCCGCCGGCGGCGCTTGCACAGGTTCCGCAGGCGCGGCGCCCTCAGGCTCGGCCAGGCGGGCAAGGGCCGCCAGCAGCTCGGGCGTCGCCGGGGTCGGTTCGGACTGCTCGCGCACCTGGTCGAACATCGCGTTGACCGTATCCAGCGCCTGCAGCACCACATCCATCAGTTCGGAGCTGACGCGCCGCTCGCCCTTGCGCAGGATATCGAAGACGTTTTCCGCAATGTGGCAGCATTCCACCAGCGCGTTCAGCTGGAGGAAGCCGGCACCGCCCTTGACCGTATGGAACCCACGGAAAATGGCATTGAGCAGGTCCATGTCGTCCGGCCGGCTCTCCAGCTCGACCAGTTGCTCGGACAATTGCTCGAGAATCTCGCCGGCCTCAACCAGGAAGTCCTGGAGGATTTCTTCATCGGCGTCGAAGCTCATTCGGCTGCTCCCAGAGACGTGTTACTCGAAAGGATCGGCAGGACCGCTGTCCTGCCGGAAATACCGGCCCGGCTTTCCGGACCGACTTCAGCCCGCCCGCCGGGATCACCGGCATGACGAAGGCTGTGCCGGCAGCCCGCGGATGCCAGCGTTCAATGCTTACTTAACGGCAGCGATGCCGCAGTCTTGAGCCGGGCGGGTCAGAAACCCAGGCTGGACAGCAGATCGTCCACGTCATCCTGCCCGGACACCACATCCTCTCGTTTTTCCGCGGCGACCTGCGGCCCCTCGCCCTTGGCCGAACGCTCCAGCGCGGCCTGGTGGCGCATGCTCACGTGGTCGTGCTCGATTCCGGCGTAACGGTCCACCTGGCCGGCCATCCAGACCAGCTTCACAAGGTTGCTCTCGACCTCGGTGACCAGCTTGGTGACACGCTTGATCACCTGGCCGGTCAGGTCCTGGTAATCCTGCGCCAGCAGGATGTCATTGAGCTGCGAGGACAACTGGCCGGCGTTCTCGCCGCTGCGCACGAGGAACTGTTCGATGCGCTTGGCCAGCTCGCGGAAGCCGTCGGCGTCGATTTCCCGGCGCATGAAGCGTTGCCACTCCTGGTGCAGCTCCCGCGAATCGTCGCCCAGTTGGTTGACCAGCGGGGCGCTCTGCTCCACCAGGTCCATGGTCCGGTTGGCGGCCTTCTCGGTCATTTCCACCACGTAGGAAAGACGATCGGTGGCATCGGCGATCTGCGACATTTCCTGCGCGTGGGGGGAATGCGGGTCGATCTGGAAATCGACGATGGCGTTGTGCAGTTCGCGGGTCAGCTTGCCCACTTCCTGGTAGAGGCCACGGTCCCTGGCCTGGCTGAGCTCCTGGATCAATTGCACCGCCTGCTGGAAGTGCCCCCGTTCGAGACAGTCCACCAGTTCGCGCGCGTGTTTTTTCAGGGTCGATTCGAATTCGTCGCCCGTGGAATCGTTACCAAGCACCATGACACCCTCTTGGCCGGCTTCAGCCGTTGACCTGCTCGAAAATCTTCTCGATCTTTTCCTTCAGGACCTGAGCGGTGAAGGGTTTGACCACATAGCCGTTGACCCCGGCCTGGGCCGCTTCGATGATCTGGTCGCGCTTGGCCTCGGCGGTGACCATCAGCACCGGCAGGTGCTTGAGGCGCTCGTCGGCGCGAACCGCGCGCAGCAGATCGATGCCGGTCATGCCCGGCATGTTCCAGTCGGTGACGAGAAAGTCGAAATTGCCGCTGTGCAGCATCGGCAGCGCCGTGGTGCCGTCGTCGGCCTCGGCGGTATTGGTGAAGCCCAAGTCCCGCAAGAGGTTCTTGATGATGCGTCTCATCGTGGAAAAGTCGTCCACGATGAGAATTTTCATGTTCTTGTCCAAGTAAACCTCCGTACAGACCAGAGCGCGCCCCAGGGGACGCGCCACACATTCTTTTGCGTTAACGGTTACAAGCTGCGGTCGAGGCCGGTTCAGGCCGACCGCCAATCGGCCAGGCGCGCACGCAAACGCGCGGCGCACTGGCTGTGCAACTGGCTGACCCGCGATTCGCTGACGCCCAGTACCTCGCCGATCTCCTTGAGGTTGAGTTCCTCGTCGTAATACAACGCCAGCACCAGGCGCTCGCGCTCCGGCAACTTGGCGATGGCATCCGCCAGGGCCGCCTGGAAACGTTCGTCGAGCAGGCCGTGGATCGGTTCGTTGTGACTGAGGCTGGTGTCTTCCGGCAATCCATGTTCGCCGTCCTGCAACAGGTCGTCGAAGCTGTACAGGCGGCTGCCCTGCGTGTCGCTGAGGATGCCGTAGTAATCTTCGAGGCTCAATTGGAGTTCGGCAGCAACTTCGTGATCTTTAGCGTCGCGTCCGGTTCTCGCCTCGATCGCGCGGATCGCGTCGGTCACCATGCGCGTGTTGCGGTGCACCGAACGCGGCGCCCAGTCGCCCTTGCGGACCTCGTCGAGCATGGCCCCGCGGATGCGGATGCCGGCATAGGTCTCGAAGCTGGCGCCCTTGCCGGCGTCGTATTTCTTCGCGGCCTCGAGCAGGCCGATCATGCCGGCCTGCATCAGGTCCTCCACCTGCACGCTGGCCGGCAGGCGGCCGAGCAGGTGATAGGCGATGCGCTTGACCAGTGGTGCGTAACGCTGGATCAGTTGCTCCTGGGAGTTCTGCGCTTGCGCCTTGCTATACATACGCACTCCAGAGGCCGCTGTCATACGGCCGAACCTGTCGCGGGGTGTTGGACCAGTCGTTCGACGAAGAACTCCAGGTGCCCGCGCGGGTTGGCCGGCAGCGGCCAGCTGTCGACCTTCTGCGCGACCGCCTTGAAGGCCAGGGACGCCTTCGAGCGGGGGAATGCCTCGTATACGGCTCGCTGTTTCTGCACGGCCTTGCGTACCGACTCGTCGTAAGGGATGACACCTACATACTGTAGTGCGACGTCGAGGAAACGGTCAGTGACCTTGGTCAGTTTGGCGAACAGGTTGCGTCCTTCCTGCGGGCTGTGGGCCATGTTGGCCAGGACCCGGAAGCGGGTCATGCCGTGGTCGCGGTTGAGCAGCTTGATCAGGGCGTAGGCATCGGTGATCGAGGTCGGCTCGTCGCAGACGACCAGCAGCACCTCCTGCGCGGCGCGGACGAAACTGACCACCGAATCGCCGATTCCGGCGGCAGTGTCGACGACCAGGACATCGAGGTTGTCGCTGATATCGCTGAACGCCTGGATCAGCCCCGCATGCTGCATGGGCGAGAGGTGCACCATGCTCTGCGTGCCGGAGGCCGCGGGAACGATGCGCACGCCACCGGGACCGAGGAGGAGGACATCGCGCAGTTCGCAGCGTCCCTCGATCACGTCGGCCAGGGTGCGCTTGGGCGTGAGTCCCAGCAGGACGTCGACGTTGGCCAGGCCGAGGTCGGCATCCAGCAGCATGACGCGACGGCCGAGATCGGCCAGAGCCAGTGCCAGGTTCACCGACACATTGGTCTTGCCGACGCCGCCCTTGCCGCCAGTTACTGCGATCACCTGTACGGGATGCATGCTACCCATCTGCTTCATACCTTGTGTTGTCGTCTTCCCGGAACGCCCCTTCCAGCGCTCTCCGGTATTGGCGGGAACGATGCGCCATCGCTCCCGGCCCGGCGGAAGCCACCTTCGCTTCCGTCACCCGCGCCACGCGCGGTTCTTCCCACGTCCTCAGCCGGCACGCCGCGCCGGTTGCTGGTAGAGCCCGGCGAACATCTCGGCCATGGCGTCCTCGCTGGGCTCTTCCGGTGCCTGCAGGCTCACCGCCCGGCTGACCAGTTGGTGACTGCGCGCCACCTGCAGGTCGTCCGGAATCCGCGGCCCATCCGCCAGATAGGCTACCGGGAGACGCTGGGCGATAGCCAGCGCCATCGATTCACCGAGGCTGCCCGCCTCGTCCAGCTTAGTCAGGATGCAACCCGCCAGCCCGCAGTGCCGATAGGTCTGGTAGGCCGACTTGAGCACCTGGCTCTGGCTGGTGGTGGCCATCACCAGGTAATTCTTCACGTTCAGGCTCGGCGACGCCAGTGCCTCGAGCTGCATGCGCAATGCCGGGTCGCTGGCCGGCAGGCCGGCGGTATCGATCAGCACCATGCGCTTGCGCGCCAGCGGCGCCAGGGCCTGGATCAGCGACTGGCCGGGATCGACCAGGGTCACCGGTACGTTGAGGATCCGACCGAGGGTCTTGATCTGCTCCTGGGCGCCGATCCGGTAGCTGTCCATGCTCACCAGCGCCAGGCTCTGGGCGCCGTACTTGAGGACGTAGCGCGCGGCCATCTTCGCCAGGGTGGTGGTCTTGCCGGCGCCTGCCGGGCCGACCAGGGCCAGTACGCCGCCCGCGTCGAGCGGGTCCTGCTCGGGGGTCTGCACGGCACGCGACAGGTGCGCCAACAGCATGCGCCAGGCCTGGCGCGTATCGCCCACCGCGGCGACCCGCTCCAGCAACGGCTTGCTCAGCTCCGCCGGCAAGCCCATGCGCTGCAGGCGCCGCCAGAGATTGGCCTGCTGCGGACGCTGGTGCTGCAACTGGCCCCAGGCGATGGAACCCAGTTGTACCTCGATCAGCTCGCGCAGGCCGTTCAGTTCGAAACGCATTGCCTCGAGGGTCTGGCCGCCCGCCTGGGGCTTGGCCTGCGCCGCCGTCATGGACTCGGCCAGGGACGGACGCGCCGGCTTCTCCTCGGCGAACAATTGACGGTCCTTGCGCTGGTTTTCCGCCGGACGCGCCGTCAATTCGGCGCGCGCCTCGGCGATCCGCGCCTGGGTCTTGCGCAGCTCCACTTCCAGCGCCGGGTTGGGCTTGCTCGGCGCCGGCGGGGCCTGGTAATCCAGCGCCGCGGTCAGCTCGATGCCGCCGGCGACCCGGCGGTTGCCGAGAATCGCGGCGTCCGGACCCAGTTCGTCGCGGACCAGTTTCATGGCCTGACGCATATCGGCGGCGAAGAAGCGTTTGACTTGCATTGCCCGAACCCCTCAGTTCAGTAGTCTTGCCGGCAACCTCAGGTTGCCCGGTGTGCCGGCCCTGGAGCCGGCGCAGCCCTCGTTCAGTTCTGCCCCACCGTCGCGACGATGGTGACTTGCTTGTTGTCCGGGATTTCCTGGTAGGCCAGCACATGCATGCTGGGCACCGCCATCCGCGCGAAGCGCGACATCATCGAGCGGATCGGCCCGGCAACCAGCAGGATCGCCGGCTTACCGAGCATCTCCTGGCGTTGCGCGCTCTCGATCAGCGAGCGTTGCAGCTTCTCGGCCATTCCCGGCTCCAGCAACATGCCGTCCTCGGAGCCTTGTCCGGCCTTCTGCATGCTGTTCAGCAAAATCTGTTCCAACCTCGGCTCGAGCGTGATCACAGGCAGCTCCGGCTCAAGCCCGACAATGCTTTGCACGATTGCGCGGGACAACGCGACGCGAACCGCGGCGACCATCGCGCCGGGATCTTGACTCCGCGGAGCGACGTTGGCGATGGCCTCGGCGATGGTACGGATGTCGCGCACCGGCACCTGCTCCTGGAGCAGCGCCTGCAGGACCTTGAGCAGGGTGGACAGGGAAATCAGCCCCGGCACCAGCTCTTCCGCCAGCTTCGGCGAGCTGCGCGCGAGCAATTGCAGGAGCTGCTGCACTTCTTCATGGCCCAGCAGCTCGTGGGCGTGCTTGTGCAGCACCTGGTTCAGGTGAGTGGCGACCACGGTGCTCGCATCCACCACGGTGTAGCCCAGCGACTGCGCCTGGTCGCGCTGGCCGGGCTCGATCCATACCGCCTCCAGGCCGAAGGCCGGGTCCTTGCCGGCGATGCCGTTGAGGCTGCCGAATACCTGGCCGGGGTTGATCGCCAGCTCGCGATCGGGATAGATCTCCGCTTCGGCCACGCTGACCCCCATCAGGGTCAGGCGGTAGGCGTTGGGCAGCAGGTCGAGGTTGTCGCGGATGTGCACCGAGGGCATCAGGAAGCCCAGCTCCTGGGACAGCTTCTTGCGTACGCCCTTGATCCGCGCCAGCAGTTGCCCGCCCTGGTTGCGGTCGACCAGCGGGATCAGCCGGTAGCCGACTTCCAGGCCGACCATGTCCACCGGGGTGACATCGTCCCAGCCCAGTTCCTTGACCTCCTGGGCACGCTGCGCCGGCAGCAGCTCCTGCTGGCGCTGTACCTCCTGCTCGGCGACCTGCTTGGCCTTGTTCTGCCGGTGCCAGATCCAGTAGGCAGCAGCGCCGGCCAGGGCGCCGAGGCCGATGAAGGAAACATGCGGCATGCCCGGCACGGCGCCCATGGCAATCAGGATCGCCGCGGAAATCGCCAGCGCCTTGGGCGAGGCGAACATCTGCCGGTTGACCTGCTGGCCCATGTCCTCGGAACTGGAGACCCGCGTCACCATGATCGCCGCCGCGGTCGACAGCAGCAGCGACGGCAGTTGTGCCACCAGGCCGTCACCAATGGTCAGCAGGGCGTAGACCTTGCCGGCGTCGCCGAAGGACATCGAATGCTGGATCATGCCGATGGCGACGCCGCCGATCAGGTTGATGAAGAGAATCAGCAGGCCGGCGATGGCGTCACCGCGGACGAACTTGCTGGCACCGTCCATCGAACCGTAGAAGTCGGCCTCCTGGGCCACCTCGCTGCGGCGCTTCTTGGCTTCCTCCTGCTCGATCAGGCCGGCGTTGAGGTCGGCGTCGATGGCCATCTGCTTGCCGGGCATGGCATCCAGGGTGAAGCGCGCGCTGACTTCGGAAATCCGCCCGGCGCCCTTGGTCACCACCACGAAGTTGATGATCATGAGGATCGCGAACACCACCACCCCGACCACGTAGTTGCCGCCGATCACCACTTCGCCGAAGGCCTGGATCACCTTGCCCGCGGCGCCATGGCCGTCGTGGCCGTGGAGCAGCACCACGCGGGTCGAGGCAACGTTCAGCGCCAGGCGCAACAGGGTCGCCACCAGCAGGATGGTCGGGAACACGGCGAAGTCCAGCGGCCGCAGGGCGTACACGCAGACCAGCAGGACGACGATGGACAGGGCGATGTTGAAGGTGAACAGCACGTCCAGCAGGAATGGCGGGATCGGCAGGGTCATCATCGCCAGCATGGCCAGCAGCAGGACCGGCACGCCGAGGCTGCCGCGCCCCAGTCCCGCCAGGTTGCTGCGCACATTGCTGATCAGTTGCGTGCGATCCACTCTCGACTCCCCTGCCCTGCGTATGGCGCCCGTAGGTGGGCGCCGAACAAACTTTTGACGCCGGAATGCGCGTCGGGCGGGTCACTGCAGGAACCGTTCCAACTTTTCAATTCATTGATTGAAAAGGGTTTTCGCCAATCACCAACTACCGGAGGCGCCACCGCCGCCACTCGAGCCTCCGCCGCCGGAGAACGAGTCCGAAGACGAACTGGACGAACTCGACGACGAGGAAAACGAGGAAGACGAGGACCCCGATGAGCTAGCGTAATCGCCGCCGCGCCGACGCCCTCCCCCCGAGCCGCCGGCGCTGAAATTGCAACCGATGAGCAGCGGCAGGCAAGCGGCGGGCAGGATGATCAGCGCCTCGATGCTGTTCAGCGGGTCGTCCACCAGCAACAGCAGGCACTCCAGGGCCAGGGTCAGCAGCAGGCCGAGCAGGCCCGGCAGGTAGGCCCAGCGCCGTCCTCTGCGCAGCCCCTGCCAGGCACCGGCCAGCATCAGCAGGGTCAGCCCCAGCGAAAGCGGCACGGCCAATCCGTAATGAAGCACCGGCAGGCCATAACGGCCGTAGGCCCAGAACAGCCCCAGCGCATAGAGCACAAGAATGGCGAAGAACCAGCGGGCGCCGCGCGAATACTTGAGCAACGCGCCGAAGCCGACGCCCAGGACCGCCACCATCTCCGCCAGCGCCACCATCGCCCCTGCCGGCCAGTGCCGCCCCAGTGCCAACGCCGCAGCGAGCGCCACTACCGCCCCCAGGGTCCAGTACCAGGCGCGCGGGCGTACCAGCAGCGCCACCCCGCCGAGAGCGCCGAGCAGGAATGCGATAGCCAGGGTCTGCCGTACCGCGCCGGGCTCCAGCGGGTCGCGCGGCGGCGGCAACGCCTCGCCGTCGATCAGTCGTACCAGGCGCTGCGCCGCCGCTTCCAGGCCGCCGGCGTAGTCTTGCTGACGGAACGCAGGGGTCATGTATTCGCGGATGATCCGCCCGGCATCGATGTCGGTGATCGTTCCTTCCAGGCCATAACCGACTTCGATGCGCATGCGCCGATCGTCCTTCGCCACCAGCACCAGGACGCCGTCATCGATCCCCTTGCGCCCCAGCTTCCACGCCTCGAAGACCCGCGTCGCATAGGCCTCGATGCTGTCCGGATAGGTGCTGGGCACCATCAGGATCGCTACCTGGGCACCCTTCCGGGCCTCCAGCGCGGCCAGCGAAGCTTCCAGGCGGGCACGCTCGGCGGCGTCGAGGGTCGCGGTAAGGTCGGTCACCCGCCGCGCCAGCGCTGGAACCTCCGCGGACTCGTAGCCCGCATCGCGCGCTGCCTCGGCCTCGGCGCCGACCGCCGATGCCTCCACGGCCTCCTCCTCGACATCGGACGCTGCCACCGCGACGGTGACCGGCACCGTCGCGGTGGCAACGGAGGGAATCGCGGCGGCGCAGAGCAGCATGCCGAACAGGCGAAGCATGGCGAGATAACGCGTGATTGCAGACATCCTTGTCTCCGAATGAAATGAACGGGAACCCATTACCAACTGCCCGAGGCACCGCCTCCGCCGCTGGAACCACCGCCCCCGGAAAAGCCGCCGGACGACGAGGAGGAAGAGGAGGAGGAGGAGGAACCGCCGCCGGAGCTTCCCGACGAGCCTCCACCACCCCCACTCAGGCGTACCTGGCCGAACACCAGCAGCCCGAGCATGAGCTGGAACGGTAGCAGGGCCAGCCAGACCAGCGGTGCGTCCAGGCCACCGGACAGCAGTCCGAGCAGCAGGTAGGCCGCCAGCAACGCCCACAGTCGGCGGTGGAAACTTTTCCGCCGCTCGCGCCATAGCGAGCGCATCAGGCGGTAGTTCGACCAGCAGAGAACCGCCAGCATCAGCACCCCGGCCGGCCACAGCAGGCCGTAGATGAAGGACACCGCGCTGAACCAATGCGCCGCCAGCCCGAGCAGGGCTACATAGACCAGTACGCCGATCACCAGGTAGAAGGCCGGGCGCACCGTCCACAGCGCGCCGAAGGTCGCGCCGCCGACCAGCATGCACAGCGGAGCGACCAGCAGCACGCTCATCCATTCGCCGGAAGCGCCGGCCAGCGTGCCCAACAGCCAGCAGAGCAGCGCCCCGCCGAGCAGCCAGGGCCAGCGCAGCGCCCGGGCACTCAACAGCACTCCGGCCAACGATCCGTAGATGAAGGCGACCAGCAGCGCCCAGGCTTCCGCCGGCAATTGCCCCAGCGAGACTTTCGGCGCACCCGACGACGCGGCCGCCGGCAGCGTTTCGCCGTCGACCAGGCGGATCAGCTCGTCCACCGCGGCCTCGATCCCGCCGGCGTAGTCACCCTCGCGAAATGCCGGGGCCATCCGCTCGCGAATGATCCGCCCGGCGACCACATCGGGCACCGCACCCTCCAGGCCGTAGCCGACCTCGATGCGCATGCGCCGGTCATCCTTGGCCACCACCAGCAGCAGACCGTCGTCGACCGCCTTGCGGCCGAGCTTCCAGGCCTGGAACAACTTGTCGGAGAAGGCTTCGATATCGAGGGTACCGGTAGTCGGCAGCATCACCACCGCGATCTGCGCACCGCGTCGCCGCTCCAGCGCCTCGAGCTTCTCTACCAGGCGTTGGCGCGTCGCCTCGTCCAGCGTGTGGGTGGCATCCACCACCCGCTCCGACAGGGGCAAGGCGACCCATTCCGCCGGCGCTTCGGCGTGCGCAGGCATCCAGGGCAGCAGCCAGGCCAGGGCGAGCAACAGGAGGACAGGCGGGAAAATACGATCAGACAAGGTTCGATCCATGAACGGCAAAGCTCTCATCCCGAGCGGGTACCGGCCAAGGCTGCCACAGCGCGGCGCGTAGCTCCAGCCAGGTCACTCGTCGCGACGCAGGTCCGGCGGGATCGGCAGGTCCTTCAACGGGCTCGGCCGCTTGCCCTTGCCGGCCTGGTACTGCTTGAGCTGGTAGACATAGGCCAGCACCTGGGCCACGGCGAGATAGAGCCCGGCGGGAATCTCCTGGTCCAGCTCGGTGGAGTAGTACACCGCTCGCGCCAGCGCCGGCGACTCCATGACCATCACCTTGTGCTCCTGGGCCACCTCGCGGATCTTCAGGGCCAGGAAATCGTTGCCCTTGGCCAGCAGCAGCGGCGCCCCGCCGCCCGCCGGGTCGTACTTCAGGGCTACGGCGAAGTGGGTCGGGTTGGTGATCACCACGTCGGCCTCCGGCACCGCCGCCATCATCCGTCTCTGCGCCATCTCGCGCTGCATCTGGCGGATCTTCGACTTGACCTCGGGCTTGCCCTCGGAGTCCTTGTATTCGTCGCGGACTTCCTGCTTGGTCATCAGCAGCTTCTGGCGGTTGTCCCAGATCTGGTAGGGCACGTCCACCGCGGCGATCAGCAGCAGGCTGCAGGCCATCCAGAAGGCGCTCCAGCCGACCACCCGCACGCTGTGCAGGATCGCCTGCTCGAGCGGCTGGTGCGCCAGGGCCAGGAGGGCGTCGCGGTCGGCGGATAGCACCAGCAGGGCCACCGCCAGCACCACCAGGAACTTGATCAGCGCCTTGCTCAGTTCGAGCAGCGACTTGGCGGAAAACATCCGCTTCAGCCCCGACAGCGGGTTGAGCCGGCTGAACTTGGGTTGCAGGGCGTCCATCGAGAACAGCCAGCCGCCGAGGGCGATCGGCCCGACGATCGCCGCCACCAGCAGCATCAGCAGGATCGGCCAGAGCCCCTGGGCCGCCAGGTAGGCCGAAGCGCCGAGCAATTGCAGCATGCTCTCGGTATTCATCGCGGTTTCCCGGGACAGCTCGAAATTGCTGCGCATCAGGCGCAACAGGGCGCCCGCCAGGTCGGCGCCGTAGATCAGCAGGCCGCCGGCGCCGGCCATGAGGATGGCCAGGGTGTTCAGCTCCCGCGAACGCGGCAACTGCCCTTTCTCGCGCGCCTCGCGGCGGCGTTTCTCCGTGGGTTCCTCTGTCTTGTCCTGCCCGCTCTCGCTCTCGGCCATGGCTACCTCGCCCGCACCAGTTCACGGAGGAATTGCAGGGCCTCGCCGGCCAGCACCTGGTACTGGCTGAGCAGGTCGGCGGTGCCGATCCAGAGGATCACCAGGCCCAGCACCAGGGTCAACGGAAAGCCGATGGAGAAGATGTTCAGCTGCGGCGCCGCGCGGGTCATGGCGCCGAAGGCGAGGTTCACCACCAGCAGCGCGGTGATCGCCGGCAGCGCCAGCAGCAGCGCCGCGCCCATCACCCAGCCGAGCTTGCCGGCGATGATCCAGAAATGGTTGCCGCTCAGGCCCTCGCCCACCGGCAGGGTGACGAAGCTCTCGGCGATCACCTCGAACACTACCAGGTGGCCGTTCATCGCCAGGAACAGCAGCGTCACCAGCATGGTGAAGAACTGGCCGAGCACCGGCACCGAGACGCCGTTGGCCGGGTCGACCATGGAAGCGAAGCCCAGGCCCATCTGCATCGAGATGATCTGCCCGGCGATCACGAAGGCGTGGAACAGCAACTGCAGGGAAAAGCCGAGCAAGGCGCCGACCAGGATCTGCTCGCCGATCAGCAGCATGGCCTTCATGCTCAGCGCGTCCACCTGCGGCATCGGCGGCAGGTTCGGCACCAGCACCACGCAGACGCCCAGCGCCAGGTACAGTCGCACCCGCACCGGCACCAACTGGGTGCCGATCACCGGCATGGTCATCAGCAGCGCCGCGACCCGGAACAGCGGCAGCACGAAGCTGGCGATCCAGCCGCCGATCTGCGCGTTGGTCAGCTCCAGCATCAGCCGATCAGCAGCGGGATGTTGCCGATCAGCGTCTGGGTGTATTCCATCAGCTGCCGCAGCAGCCAGGGGCCCAGCACGATCAGGGTGAGCAGGATCACCATCAGGCGCGGCAGGAAGCTCAGGGTCTGTTCGTTGATCTGGGTGGCGGCCTGGAACATCGCCACCACGAGACCGACCAGCAGGCTCGGAACCACCAGCACGCCGACGATCAGCGCCGTCAGCCACAACGCCTCGCGGAACAGGTCGAGTGCCACCTCAGGGGTCATGTCTCTCTCCAGCGCGCCAGCGGCGCGTCAAGCCGGCGGCACCGCTAGACGGTGCCGAAACTGCCCGCCAGCGTCCCGATGATCAGCGCCCAGCCATCCACCAGGACGAACAGCATGATCTTGAACGGCAGGGAAATGATCAGCGGCGACAGCATCATCATGCCCATCGCCATCAGCACGCTGGACACCACCAGGTCGATGATCAGGAACGGGATGAAGATCATGAAGCCGATCTGGAACGCGGTCTTCAGCTCGGACGTGACGAAGGCCGGGACCAGGATGGTCAGCGGCGTCGCCTCCGGGCTGCCGATGTCGGTGCGCTTGGACAGGCGCACGAACAGCTCCAGGTCGGAGGTGCGAGTCTGCGCCAGCATGAACGCCTTCAGCGGTACCTCGGCCTTTTGCAGGGCTTCCTGGGCGGGAATCTGCTCGTTCAGGTAGGGCTGCAGGGCCTGGCTGTTGATCTTGTCGAACACCGGGGCCATGACGAACATGGTCAGGAACAGCGCCAGCCCCACCAGCACCTGGTTCGACGGCGTCGATTGCAGGCCCAGCGCCTGGCGCAGGATGGAGAAGACGATGATGATCCGGGTGAAGCTGGTCATCAGCATGACGAACGCCGGGATGAAGCTCAGCGCGGTCATGATCAGCAGGATCTGCAGGCTGACCGAATACTCCTGCTGGCCCTGGCCGTTGGTGGTCACGGTGATCGCCGAGATCGATGTCGGGTCGGCGGCCAGCGCCGGCCACGGCGCCAGCAGCAGGAGGCAGAGCGCGGCGAGCGCGCCGGCCAGGGAGATGCGCGGAGTCATGGCTTACCCTTGGGGTCCTTGTTCAGCAGCTCCAGCAGGCGCTGGGCGAATTCCGGCGTGGCCGGCTCGCCGTCCGGCAGGTGTACCGGCTCCTTGAGCACGTGCAGCGGCGTGATCCGGCCGGGCGTCAGGCCGAGCAGGATCTGCTCCTCGCCGACCTGCACCAGCACCAGCCGGTCGCGCGGACCCAGCGGCTGACTGGCAAGGGTGCGGATCAAGCGGTTGCCGCGCGGACCGGCCTGTTGCACCCGGCGCACCAGCCAGGCGAGCAGGAAGATCAGGCCGATCACCAGGCCCAGGCCGAGCACCAGTTGGGCCAGTTGCGCGGCGGCGCCGGAAGCGGCGCCCACCGTCGGCGCGGCGGCACCCGTCGTCCCCTCCGCGGCGCACAGCGGCGCGCTCAGCGAGGCGAGTGCCGGCAGGAAGCCGGCGAACAGGTAGCGACGCATGTCAGCGCAGCTTCTTGATGCGTTCGCTGGGACTGATCACGTCGGTCAGGCGGATGCCGAACTTCTCGTTCACCACCACCACCTCGCCGTGGGCGATCAGGGTGCCGTTGACCAGTACGTCCAGCGGCTCGCCGGCCAGGCGATCGAGTTCGATCACCGACCCCTGGTTCAGCTGCAGCAGGTTGCGGATGCTGATGTCGGTATGCCCGACCTCCATGGAAATGGTCACCGGGATGTCCAGAATCACATCCAGGTTGGGCCCCTCCAGGCCGGAAATGGTCGGTGCCTTCGGCGAAGCGCCGAACTCTTCCATCGGCGCCCGCGGGGTACTCGGCTCCGCCACGGGAGTCGCGCCGCCCTGGGCCATCAGCGCATCGATGTCGTCCTGGCTGGCGTCGCCCGCCTCGGCCAGCGCCGCCGCCCACTCGTCGGCCAGTGCCTGTTCCTCGGTGGTCACTTTTTCTTCGTCTGCCATGGTTCGTCTTTCCTCCGGGGGAAGCGATCAGCGCGAGCGCTCGACCGCTTCGAGAATCTGTAGCGCCAGGTTGCCCTTGTGGGCGCCCAGCTTGACCTTGAAGGCGGGCACGCCGTTGGCGCGCATCACCATGTGTTCCGGCATCTCCACCGGGATCACGTCGCCCGGCTGCATGTGCAGGATGTCGCGCAGCTTGAGCTGGCGGCGGACCACGGTGGCGCCGAGCGGTACCTGGACGTCCAGCACGTCCTCGCGCAGGGCCTTGATCCAGCGCTCGTCCTGGTCGTCGTGGTCGGACTGGAAACCGGCGTCGAGCATCTCGCGGATCGGCTCGATCATCGAATAGGGCATGGTGATGTGCAGGTCGCCGCCACCGCCGTCCAGTTCGATGTGGAAGGTGGAGACCACCACCACCTCGCTGGGACTGACGATGTTGGCCATGGCCGGGTTGACCTCCGAGTTGACGTACTCGAAGTTCATCTCCAGCACCGCCTGCCAGGCTTCCTTCAGATCGACGAAGGCCTGCTCCAGCACCATCCGCACCACCCGCAGTTCGGTCGGGGTGAACTCGCGGCCCTCGATCTTGGCGTGGCGGCCGTCGCCGCCGAAGAAGTTGTCCACCAGCTTGAACACCAGCTTGGCGTCGAGGATGAACAGCGCGGTGCCGCGCAGCGGCTTCATCTTCACCAGGTTGAGGCTGGTGGGAACGTACAGCGAGTGCACGTACTCGCCGAACTTCATCACCTGCACGCCGCCGACCGCGACGTCGGCCGAACGGCGCAGCAGGTTGAACATGCTGATGCGGGTGTAGCGGGCGAAACGCTCGTTGATCATCTCCAGGGTCGGCATGCGGCCCCGGACGATGCGGTCCTGGCTGGTCAGGTCATAGGACTTGACCGATCCCGGCGTCGCCTCGACTTCGGTTTCCACCAGGCCATCGTCGACGCCGTGCAACAGCGCGTCGATTTCATCCTGGGAAAGCAGATCTTGCACGGCCATGGGATACCTACTGCAGCACGAAATTGGTGAACAACACTTGTTCGATAGCCAGTTGGCCGGTTTCCTTCTTGGCCAGTTCCTGCAATCCGGCGGTCGCCTGCTGGCGGAGCATCTCCTTGCCCACCGGCGTCACCAGCGAGTCGAAACTCTGACTCGAGAACAGCATCACCAGTTTATTGCGAACCAGCGGCATGTGCTCGCGCAATGCGTCCATCTGCGCCTTGTCGCGCCCCATCAACGCGACGCCGACCTGCATGTAGCGCTGCCGGCCGTTCTGGTTGAAGTTGACGACGAAGGCCGGCGCCAGGATCTCGTAGAGCGCCGGCTGCTTGCCCGGCTTCGCCGCCTCGCTGGCGACTTCCTCGGTCTTCTCGGCCTTCAGCGACTTGCTGAGGAAGAACCAGGTGCCGCCCACCGACAGGCCGATCGCCAGCAGCAGGCCGACCACGATCAGCAGGATCAGCTTCAGCTTGCTCTTGCCGCCGCTCGGAGCCCCCGCGTCGGCGGGTGTCGCCTCTTTCTTAGCCATGCCAAAAATCCGTCGCTATAGCGTCAAATGAAGGGTTTCACAGGGGCAGAGCAAGGGTTGTGCCATTTCTGCAACGCCGCCCCGCCCCCTGGGGCCAGCCCCGGAATGCTGTCCGAGATGATAGACGGCGCGGATATTACAGCCTGGCCACAGGAAATCATCCCCGTCTTTTGCGAAATCGCCCGCTCCGGAAAAAGAAAGGCCTCCCGCAGGAGGCCCAAAGGGGAAATGCAGTCGTTCGCCTCAGGCGTAGTAGTCGACCAGACCGCGCGCCGCCGAGGAACCCGGCCGGCTGCGGATCTCGCTGACTCCGGCAAGGGTTTCCTCATCGCCCGAGGCGTCGCCGGCAAAGCCGCGTCCGCGCGCCGATCCGCCCTCGCCCTGCTGCTGGCCCTGCCAGCCCCGCGCCAGCGACTGGTCGGAGACGTTCACGTCGAGCTGGTTCATGCCCTGCTGGCTGAACATGTCGCGCAGCCGGTGCATCTGGCTTTCCAGGGCGTCGCGAACGCCGGCGTTGGGACTGGCGAAGGTCACCTGGGTCTGGTCGGCGGTCATGTGGATGCGCACGTCCAGGCGTCCCAGTTCGGCGGGGTCGAGCTGGATCTCCGCCGACTTCAGGTTCTGGCTGGACATCCACATCACCCGGTCCACTACCGCCTCGCTCCAGCCGTTCTGCTGTATCGCCACCGGCTGGCCGGGCACCGTACCGTTCACCGGACGGTTGGTCAGGGCCTGTTGCGCCATGGCCTGGGTCAGCCCGTTGAGCTTGGCCGCGAAAGGCTCGCCGCGCGGCTCCGCCTTGCTCTCCAGCAGGCTCTCGGAGGCGGCGCTGGCGACGGCCGGCTCGGCGGTCTGCTGCAACTGGGCCTCGAGCGCCTTGCCGTCGACGGCCTTGGTCAAGGAATCCGAGGTCAGGCCGGCAAGGGCATCGCCGAGGCTCGCCTGGCGGGGATCGGCGCTCTTCGCCGGCCCGCCTTTCGCCGTCTGCGCGGCGTCCTGGGCGCCCTGCTCCAGGGCCATGTTCACCGCCGGCACGCCGTTGAGCTTGACCAGGGTCGGGTCGCTGCTGGCTTCGGTAAGGCTGGCCGGAGCACTGCTGGCCGTCGGCACGGCCGGTGGCAGCAAAGTCGCCTGGGTATTCTCGTCGAGCAACGGTACGGCACCGCCGAGACCGAGCAATTGCAGCGGATCGACCGGCGTTTCGACTTTATCTTCGCCGTCGGCCTTGGCCTGGCCGTCGGCCGGCAAAGGCTTGCCGTCTTCGGCAACGGCCGGCTGCCTGACGGCATCCGTCGGCTGCGCTTCGGCGGCGTCCTTGCCGGCGTCCCGCGGCTTGTCCCGCGAACCCTTCGCGGGACCGTCGGCGCGCTCGGCGGGCTTCTTCGCGGTCTCCTTGGCATACATGTCGGAGAAGCTGGAAGTCTTGTCGTTACTAGGCTCAGGCGTTTTCTGCTGGCTCTTCGGCGCAGCGGCCTTGGGCTTTACATCAGGCGTCGGCGGCAACAACACACCAGGGGCGACGGCCATGGGAATTCTCCATTTGCGAAGGGATTGCGTCGTGGCTTGCGCAAGGGATGGAGCAAGGTCCGGGCCAACTTCGCCGAGAGCCTCCGTGAAACGCTCGCCAGGGCGCCGCAGCAGGCACGCTCGCTTTGCCCGCAGGTCCCGTCTGGACTACAATCCAGAGCCGCATCCCTCCCGAGGTAGTACCCTGATGTCCTTCGCCGAAAAACTGTCCCGTCTGCAAGCCTTCCTCGATGCCGATGACCTGCACGAAGAAGCGCTGGACTACGTGGCGACCCACGGCTACCTGACCGCCCTCTCCATCTGCCCGGAGCAGGTGCCGGAGCGGGAGTGGATCGACGCCCTGTTCGCCGAACCGCCGCACTACCGCAGCGATGAGGAGCGCCAGGAGATCGAGACTTCCCTCGAGCAGCTCAAGGCGCACATCACCCGCGTGCTGGCCAGCGACGAAGACCTCGAGCTGCCCTGCGACCTCGACCTCGGCGACGAGCCGGACGACTCCGACCTGCGCGGCTGGTGCATCGGCTTCATGGAAGGCGTGTTCCTTCGCGAGGAAGTCTGGTTCGAGCAGGCCGAGGAGGAAGTCAGCGAGCTGCTGCTACCGATCATGGTCGGCTCCGGCCTGTTCGACGAGCAGCCCGAGTTCGACGAGATCGCCCGCGACCGCCACCTGGTGGACGACATGGTCGCGCAGATTCCCGACCTGCTGACCAACCTGTTCCTGCTCTGCCAGGCGCCGGAAGAAAAGCCCGCCCTGCTCAAGCCGCGCACGCACTAAGGAGCGCCGCGGTGGCGCAGCGGGAAATTCGCCCGAGCGCTCGCGCCTGGGTGCGCTATAGCCTCCAGGCCGTGGGTTTCCTAAGCGTAGCCCTGGGCGTGATCGGCATCTTCCTGCCGGTGCTGCCGACCACGCCTTTCCTGCTCCTCGCGGCGGCCTGCTTCATGCGCAGCTCGCCGCGCTTCTACCACTGGCTGGTCGGCCATCCACGGCTCGGCCCGTGGATCCGCGACTATCTCGACGGCGAAGGCATCCCGCTCAAGGGCAAGGTCTACGCCATCGGCCTGATGTGGGCCAGCATCGCCCTTTCCTGCTACCTGGTCCGACGCCCCTGGGCCCAGGGCTTCATGCTGACCAGCGCGGTACTGGTCAGCATCTATATCCTCCGCCAGAAGACCCGCCCGCCGCACGACGCCTGAGGGCCCGCTCAGGACAGCGCCGGATCGCCCTCGCCCAGCGGCAAGCGGTCGCCGGGCCCGCGCCGCTCGGGGCTCAGCACGGTGAAGCCGAAGGTGTTCCAGCCGTCCGCGCTGTCGACGAACACCGAACCGCCGTGCATGCTCGCCACCGCCTTGACGATGGACAGGCCGAGGCCATGGTTGGCCTCGCTGTTGCTGCGCGCCGCGTCGACCCGATAGAAGCGCTCGAACAGGTGCCTGCGGTGCTCGTCGGCGATCGGCACGCCGGGGTTGCTCACCGCCACCCGCACTTCGTCGCCACGCCGCTCGACGCCGACCCGCAGCGTGCCGCCGGCGGCGGTGTGCTGGGCGGCGTTGTACAGCAGGTTGGTCACCGCCCGCTGGAACAGGGCGCGCTCGACCAGCGCGCGGGCCTCGCCGCGCACCTCGATACCGACCCCGGCCTCGTCGAAGATCACCTCGAGGAAATCCACCGTGGTGGCGATCTCGCCGGCCAGCGAGGTTTCCTCACGCTCGCAGGCCAGGCGTCCCTGGTCGGCGCGGGCGAGGAACAACATATCGTTGACGATCGCCCGCAGCCGCTCCAGCTCCTCCAGGTTGGATTGCAGGACCTCTTCGTAATGTTCGCCGCTGCGTTCGCGGGACAACGCCACCTGGGTCTGGCCGATCAGGTTGGTCAATGGCGTGCGCAGCTCGTGGGCGACGTCGGCATTGAACGACTCCAGGCGCACGTAGGCCTGCTCCAGGCGGTCCAGGGCGCCGTTGAACGCCCCCACCAGCTCGCGCAGCTCGGCCGGCAGCGGCGAGAGCTGCAAGCGCTGCGACAACTGCCGCGGGCTGATCCGCCGGGCCTCCTCGGAGAGCCGATGCACCGGCCACAGGCCCAGGCGGGCGATCCAGTGGCCGAGCAACGAGGCCAGCAGTACGCCGAGGGCGGACAGGCCGAGCAGCCATTTCACGGTGGAGGTCCGCGCCTCGTGGAACGCCGCGCTGTCGATGGCGGTGACGTAGGTCAGCCGCGGCCGCCCCTCGCGCGCCGGCAACACGCCGACCCGCGCAGTCAGCGCGTACCGGTGCTCCGGCAACTGCAGTTCGTAGCGGCCGGCGCCATCGGCGATCAGCCGCTGCACCGGTTCGCTGAAGCGCCCGTAGTGATAGCGCGGGTCGTCGCTGTCAATCCAGAAACGGATCAGCTCGTACTCCTGGCTCAGGTTGTCCAGCTTGCCCTGCAGGTGCGGCCAGCGCTCGGCCAGGTCGGGATGGTCGAGCATCCGCGAGACCATGTTGAAGCGCACGTCCACCTCGCCCTGCTGCAGGCGCTCGGTCTGGCGGTCGAGGATGCAATAGAGCATGGTGCCGATGAGGGCGAAGATCACCACCGCGGCGCCGGCGAACATTCCCGCCAGGCGGGTCGACAAGGACATGCCCACCTCAGCCCGACTCCGCCAGCGCACGGTTCTCCAGGACGTAGCCCATGCCCCGGATGGTATGCAGCAGCTTGTTCTCGAACGGACCGTCGAGCTTGGCGCGCAGGCGCTTGATCGCCACCTCCACGACATTGGTATCGGTATCGAAGTTGATGTCCCAGACCAGTTCGGCGATCGCCGTCTTCGATAGGATCTCGCCGCTGCGCTGGGCCAGCACGCAGAGCAGCGCGTACTCCTTGGCAGTCAGCTCCAGGCGAGTGTTGCCGCGGAAGACCTTGCGGCTGAGCAGGTCGATGGACAGGTCGGCGATGCGCATCTGCGAATGGCTTTCGTGGTTGCCGCCGCGCCGGGTCAGGGCCTGCAGGCGGGCGACCAGTTCGAGGAAGGAGAACGGCTTGATCAGGTAGTCGTCAGCGCCCTCGCGCAGCCCGCGCACCCGGTCTTCCACGCGCTCGCGCGCGGTGAGCATGATCACCGGGGTCTGCCGCCGCTCGCGCAACGCCCGCAGAACGCCGTAGCCGTCGACGCCCGGCAGCATCACGTCGAGCACGATCACGTCGTACTCGCCATGGAGCGCCAGGTGGCGACCGTCGATGCCGTTGTCCGCCAGGTCCACGGTGAACCCCTGTTCACTGAGGCCACGGTTCAGGTAGTCCGCCGTCTTCGCCTCGTCTTCGACAATCAGTACCCGCATCTATCGCCCGATCCTCTGTTCGCCTTCGCATCCCGGGCGGGACGCATGCCTGCCTGCATCCTAGCCACGCGCCGCCGTCCAGGAAAGCCGTGTCCGTTACGCCTCATGTCGCCGTCGCCCCAGCGGTTCCGCCGTCCGAGGTCGTCGCCCCGCGCCGGTGGAACAGCCGCTCCAGGGCCAGGTATACCACCGGCGTGCTGAACAGGGTCAGCACCTGGCTCACCAGCAGCCCGCCGACCACCGCGATGCCCAGAGGCTGGCGCAGCTCGGAACCGGTGCCGAAGCCGATCATCAGGGGTATCGCGCCCAGCAGCGCGGCCAGGGTGGTCATCATGATCGGCCGGAAACGGGTCAGGCAGGCCTGGTAGATCGCCTGCTCCGCGCTCATGCCCTGCTCGCGCTGGGCGACGATGGCGAAGTCGACCATGAGGATGCCGTTCTTCTTGACGATACCGATCAGCAGCACGATGCCGATCAGCGCCATGATCGAGAAGTCCTGGCCCCAGGCCCAGAGCAGGAACACCGCGCCGATCCCCGCCGAGGGCAGGGTCGAAAGGATCGTCAGCGGATGCACGAAACTCTCGTAGAGCACGCCGAGGATGATGTACACCGCAATCAGCGCGGCGAGGATCAGCAGCGGTTGCGAGGCCAGCGAACTCTGGAAGGCCTGCGCCGCGCCCTGGAACACGCCGATAATGGTCGAGGGCATGCCGATCTCCTCCTGGGCGCGCTGCACCGCCTGCACCGCCTCGCCGAGAGACACCCCGGCAGCCAGGTTGAAGGACAGGTTGACCGCCGGGAACATGCCGTTGTGGTTGATCTGCAGCGGCCCGGAGCGCGGCGCCGCGACCTTGGCGATGGCCGACAGCGGGACCATCTCGCCGCTCAGCGGCGAGCGCAGGTAGAACCAGTCCAGGCTTTCCGCGCGGCCGCGCTGGCGCGCATCGAGTTCGAGGACCACCTTGTACTGGTTGACCTCGGTCTGGTACTCGCCGACCTGGCGCTGGCCGAAGGCGTCGTAGAGGGTCTGGCTGACATCCTCGGCGCTGAGGCCGAAACGCGCCGCGGCCACCCGGTCGATGTCCAGCGCGGTGACGCTGGCGCCGACCTGCAGGTCGTTGGACACATCCATCAGCCCCGGCACCTGCTTCAGGCGCTCGGTGAGGCGTTGCGCCCAGAGCGCCAGCTGGGTGCTGTCGCTGCTGCGCAGGGCGTACTGGTACTGGGTCCGCGAGGGTCCGGAACTGAGGTTGATGTCCTGCGCCGCGCGCAGGTAGAGCATGATTCCCGGCACCTTGGCCAGTTGCGGGCGCAGCCGGTCGATGAACTCGCCGACCGAGACATCGCGCTCGCCACGGTCCTTGAGGACGATCCAGAAACGCCCGTTGGCCAGGCTCTGGCTACCGCCGGTGACGCCCACCGCATGGTTGTAGCTCTGCACCGCCGGGTCGCTGGCGATGATCTCGGCCAGTTGCCGGTGCTTGGCGACCATGTCGTCGTAGGAGATATCCTCGGCAGCCTGGCTCGTGCCGAAGACGAAGGCGGTGTCCTGCAAGGGGAAGAAACCCTTGGGAATCCCGACGTAGCCGGCCACCGCCACCAGCACGGTAAAGGCGAAGCCGACCAGCATCAGCCGCTGGTGCCCGAGCGCCCAGCGCAGGCCGCGTTCGTAGCCGCCGGTCAGCCATTCGGCGAAGCCCTTTCTCGGCGCTTCGGCATGCCGCAATGCCGGCATGAAGCGCGAAGCCAGCATCGGCGCCAGGGTCAGCGAAGCGACCACCGAGATCAGGATCGCCACCGTCACGCTGACCGCGAATTCGCGGAACAGCCGGCCGACGATCCCGCCCATGAACAGCAGGGGAATGAACGCGGCGATCAGCGAGAAGCTGATGGAAATCACGGTAAAGCCGATCTCCGCCGCGCCCTTGAGCGCCGCCTCGACCTTCGAGGCGCCCGCTTCCAGGTGTCGGTGGATGTTCTCCACGACCACGATGGCGTCGTCGACGATGAAGCCGACGGCGATGATCAGCGCCACCAGGGTCAGGTTGTTGAGGGTGAAGCCGAGCACGTACATCGCCGCGAAGCTGGCGCTCAGGGACACCGCCAGCACCGTGGCGACGATCAGGGTCGCCGACAGCTGGCGGAGGAACAGGCCCATCACCAGCACCACCAGGCCAATGGTCAGCAGCAGGGTCAGTTCGACCTCGTGCAGCGATGAGCGAATGGTCCGGGTGCGATCGTTGAGCACGTCTACCTCGATGGTCGCCGGGAGCATCTCGCGCAGGCGCGGCAATGCGGCCTGGATCGCGTCGGCGGTATCGACGATGTTCGCCCCAGGCTGGCGGAGGATCACCAGCGCCACCCCGGGCACGCCGTTCGGCCAGGCCTGCACGTAGTCGTCCTCGGGCGCCGAGACGATCCGCGCCACGTCCTTGAGGAACACCGGCGCGCCCTGGCGGTAGGCGACCACCAGGTCGTCATAGTCGCTGGCGTTGAACAACTGGTCGTTGGCCGCGAGGGTCGACACCCGCCCCTCGCCGTAGAGCGCACCCTTGGCCAGGTTGACGCTGGCCGACTGCAACGACTGGCGCAGGTCGGCCAGGGTCAGCTGGTAGGCGGCGAGCTTCTCCGGCTGGGCCTGGATGCGGATCGCCGGGCGCTGCTGGCCGACCACGAAGATCTGCCCCACGCCGTTCACCTGGCTGAGCTGGCGGGCGAGGATGGTCTCGGCGTAATCGCTGAGTTCGATCAGCGGCATCATCTCCGAGTTGACCCGCAGGATCATGATCGGGCTGTCCGCCGGGTTGACCTTGCGCCAGGTCGGCAGGTTCGGCATGTCCACCGGCAGCCGCCCGGCCGCGGCGTTGATCGCCGCCTGGACCTCCTGGGCGGCGACGTCGATGCTCTTGTCGAGGCTGAACTGCAGGGTCAGGGTGCTGGTGCCCAGGGCGCTGCTGGAGGTCATCTCGGTGATCCCGGGAATCGCGCTGAACTGCACTTCCAAGGGGGTGGCCACCGACGAGGCCATGGTTTCCGGGCTACCGCCGGGCAGCAAGGCGTTGATCTGGATGGTCGGGAAGTCCGCCTCCGGCAACGGCGCCACGCCGAGCCGGAGGAACGCCAGCAGCCCCAGCAGCAGCGAGGCCAGGGTCAGCAGCGCGGTGGCGATCGGGTGCCGTACGCACCAGCCGGAAATCCCGGCGCGCGGCGTCACGGCCGCCGCTCCGTGACCTGGGCCAGGCTCGGGCGCGGCTCCTGGATATCGACCAGGGCGCCTGGCATCAGCCGCGAGTGGCCGTCCACCACCACCTGGTCACCGCTGGCCAGGCCTTCCACCACACTGAGGCCGTCGATGTCCTGGAGCACCCGCACTGGCACCGCCTCGACCCGGTCGGCGGCGACCCGGTAGACGAAATTGCCCTCCAGGCCGCGGCGCACCGCCTTGCTCGACAGCACCAACTGGTCGCGCCGGACCCCGGTGTGCAGGCTCACCGCGACGAACTGCCCGGGCCAGAGCCGGGCCTGGCGGTTATCGAAGGAGGCGCGCACGCGGATGGTGCCGGTGGAACTGTCGATCTGGTTGTCGATGGTCAGCAACCGGCCCTCGCCCAGCGCGCTCCCGCCGTCGCGGCTGTAGGCGCGCACCGCCGCCTCGCCGCCGAGCAGCGCCTGCAACTGGGGCAACTGTTCCTGTTGCAGGGAGAAGACTACGGAGATCGGTGCGATCTGGGTCACGCTGAACAGGCCGAGACTGTCGCCGACCCGCACCAGGTTGCCGACATCGACGTTGCGGATACCGACCTTGCCGGATACCGGCGAGGTGATCCGGGTGTAGGACAGGCGCACCCGCTCGGCGTTGATGGTGGCATCGTTGGCCTTCAGGGTCGCGCGCAACTGGTCGACCGTCGCCTGCTGCTGGTCCAGCAGTTGGCGTGACACCGCACGCTCGGCATACAGGCTGCGGTAGCGTTGCAGGTCCTGCTCGGCGGATTTCAGCTGGGCCTGGTTGCTCGCCCTGGAGGCCTGCGCCTGCTCCAGCGCGGCGACGACGGCGCGGTCATCGATGGTCGCCAGCAACTCGCCCGCCTCGACCATCTGCCCTTCGCTCACCAGCAGGCGGGTCAACTGGCCGTCGATCTGGGTGCGGATCACCACGTTGTGCAACGAAGTCACCGTACCGATGCCGCTGACCTGTTGCTCGACGTCGCGCCGCTCCACCCGCGCCACGTTCACCGGGACCCTGGCCGGCGCGGGCGCCGCCTTCGCCCCGGCGTCGCCGCCGAGCCATGCCCAACCGCCGAAGGCGACCAGGCCCGCCGCCAGCACGCCCACCAGGACCCGCCCCCCACCACTGCGCAACGCCTGCATCTGTCCACCTTTCCCAGTCGCCGGCCTCGCGCGGCCGACTTCGTTCTTCTTTATAAGCAGCGCAGCGGGACCCCACCCTGACCCCTGAATGACAATCCTGTCAGTTTCGCCGGACACCCCGCGCTGGCAGGCCGCCCGGCGCTCTCGTAGACTTCGCTGAGTCCTTCCGGAGCCCGCTCGATGTCCCCAACCCCCGGCGCCCGCCGGCCCTGCCCCAGGGCCTACGCCCCCTGGCTGCTGTCGCTGGCGGCGACATTGCTGCTGGCAGTCGGCGCGGCGCTGGCGCAGTGGGACCTGGAGTCGATACTGAGCCGTGCCGAGCAGCGCTACGGCGAGCTGGGCGCGGCGAAATCACGCCTGGGCGACTGGGGCCGCCTGCTCGAACAGGGCGGCACGCTCGACGAAGCGGCCAAGCTGCGCGCGGTCAACGACTTCTTCAACCAGTCGCTACGCTTCACCGACGACATCGAGATCTGGCGACAGGAAGACTACTGGGCGACTCCGGTCGAAGCGCTGGTCAAGGGCGCCGCCGACTGCGAGGACTACGCCATCGCCAAGTACGTGACCCTGCGTCGCCTCGGCGTCGCCAGCGACAAGCTGCGCATCACCTACGTCAAGGCCCTGCGCCTGAACCAGGCGCACATGGTGCTGACCTGGTACGCCAGCCCGGGCGCCGACCCACTGGTGCTGGACAACCTGATCGGCGAGATCCGCCCCGCTTCGCAACGCGACGACCTGTTGCCGGTGTACGCCTTCAATGCCGAGGGCCTCTGGCTGCCCGGCGCCGACGGCGGACGCCGGACCGGCGACAGCAAGAAGCTGTCGCGCTGGCAGGACCTGCTGACCAAGATGCGCGCCGAAGGCCTCGACCTCGACGCCCCCAAGGAGGATTGAATGTCACTGCTCAAGCAATTGTTCCTCGCCATCTGCCTGTTCCTCGTCGTCGCCTTCAGCGGCAGCTTCGTCAGCAGCGTGGAGAACTCCCGCGAGCAGTTGCGCGGCCAGTTGCGCTCCCATGCCCAGGACGCCGCCACCGCCCTCGGCCTGTCCCTGACGCCGCACGTGGACGACCCGGCGATGGTGCAACTGATGGTCAGCTCGATCTTCGACAGCGGCTACTTCGCCAGCATCCGGGTGATCGACATCAAGAGCGGCAAGCCGCTGGTCGAGCGCGTGCAGGCGCATGACGAGCGCACGGTGCCAGGCTGGTTCGCGCGCCTGGTGGATCTCCAGCCCCAGGGTGGCGACGCGCTGATCATGCGCGGCTGGGAACAGGCGGCGCGGGTCGAGGTGGTCAGCCATCCGCAATTCGCCCTGGCGCGCCTGTGGGACAGCGCCCTGGGCAGCCTCTACTGGTTGCTGGCCTGCGGCGCGGCGAGCCTGCTGCTTGGCGGCTGGCTGCTGCGCCGCCAACTGCGCCCGCTCGACCAGATGGTACGCCAGGCCCATGCCATCAGCCGGCGGGAATTCCTCAGCCTGCCCAGGCTGCCGCGCACGCCGGAGCTGCGCCGCGTGGTGCAGGCGATGAACCAGATGGTGGAGAAACTTCGCACGCTGTTCGCCGAGGAGGCTGCGCGTAGCGACAAGCTACGCGCCCAGGCCTACCAGGACAGTCTCACCGGCCTGCCCAACCGGCGCCTGTTCGACGCCCGCCTCAACGAACAGCTGGGTGCCGGCGAGCACGAGCATGCCGGGCAGCTCCTGCTGCTGCGCCTGAACGACCTGAACGGGCTCAACCAGCGTCTCGGCGGGCAACGCACGGATGAATTGATCCAGGCGGTCGCCCGCTTGCTGGTCGACTCCTGCGGCCAGCAAGGGCGCGCCGACTGGCTGCTGGCCCGCAGCCGCGGCGGCGAGTTCGCCGTGCTGGCTCCCGGTTGCTCCCGCGAGCAGGCCGAACGCCTGGCCGAGGAACTCTGCGAAGGCCTGGAGAATCTTGCCCGCACCGGTGCCAGCGATCTCACGCCGGTCGCCTATCTCGGTATCAGCGCGTTCGCCGAAGGCGACTCGCCCGCGGATCTCCTGGCCCGTGCCGACCAGGCCCTGGCCCAGGCCGAAAGCCAGCCCGCCCAGCCCTGGGCGAGCCAGGACGGCACCGCGCTCGCGGCGCTCAACGATAGCCAGGACTGGCACGACTGGATCGACCAGGCCCTGACGGAGCGCCGCCTGCTGCTCTATTTCCAGCCGGTGGTGGACTGCCTGGACACCCAGCGCGTCCTCCACCACAAGGTCCTCGCGCGCCTGCTCGACCCGCAGGCCACGGCCATCGCCGCCGGGCGCTTCCTGCCCTGGATAGAACGTTTCGGCTGGGCCGCGCGCCTGGACCTGGCGATGCTCGAACAGAGCCTGGAGCACCTGCGGCGCCATCCACGGCCGCTGGCGCTGAGCCTGTCGGCCGCCAGCGTCCGCAATGCGCAGGCGTTCGCCCCACTACTGGCCCTGCTCAAGGCGCATCCGCAGGAGGCGCGCCAGCTGACCCTGGAACTGGACGAGCGGCACCTGCCAGCCGCGGCCGAACTGGAGCGCCTCAGCCAGGTCCTGCGCGAACTGGGCTGCGGTCTCGGCCTGCAGCATTTCGGCGGTCGCTTCAGCCTGATCGGCAACCTTACCCATCTGGGGCTGGCCTACCTCAAGCTGGACGGCTGCTACCTGCATGCCGTCGACCGGGAAGGCGACAAGCGGTTGTTCATCGAAGCGGTCTATCGCACCACCCACAGCATCGATCTACCGTTGATCGCGGAACAGGTGGAAACCCACGGTGAACTCGAAGTACTGCGGGAAATGGGCTTGCGTGGCGCCATGGGACGCCTGTTCGGCAGCCCGGCGCCCTGGTCCGGCGATGCCTGATAGCGAGTCCGGAGCGGGTCGGACTCGCTTTACAGCGGATTCGGCATCGACGCCAGGCGCTCCCTCTCCGACAGAGAACGCGCCGGCGCGAGCCGACAGGTCCCCGTCATGAAACCGCCAGTCGCTGTTCCACCAGCACTCCCCCGTAAAGCGCGATCTGGGTCTTGGCATTGAGTTCGATGCGCAAGGCCACCGCGCGCTCGATGCCGATCTTCAGGTGCGGACCGAAGCGCGATACGTCCAGGCCGGCACGGATCATCATCTTCTCCACGCCTACGGTGGTTACCGTCACCAGCGTCTGGATGTCGTTCTGCAGGCTGTAGCGGGCCAGCGCGCGCATCGCCTCCAGCGTACAGTCGGAAAAGCCCAGCGAGCCTTTCTGTCCAGAGTTGATGGCGAAACGGCTGAGTTCCCAGATGTGCGGCGAGCAAGGCGCTTCCTTGCCGTGCAGAAGCTCCGGGAAGGTGTTCTTCAGCATGTAGGGGCCAGTGGTATCGAGAATTCGCCAGCAACCGAAAACCTGGGCTTCAGGAGTATCTTCCTGGATCAACATGTAATAAGGACTGAGTGCGTCATAACCATCGATTTCCATCTCGTCGATGACACTAACGTCCCAGCCTTTGCGCTCCTTGAACACTTGAGCACGCAACTTGTGCATCTCGCCCAGCAGTTTTTTATCGAACTCTTCGCGCCGACCAATTTGTACGATCATCTTCACTTCCTCCAAATAGGAAGCTGAAGAATTTATGCAAATTTCATAATTTTATAACTAGCAAATGAGATAGATTTCGGTGAACCCGGACCCTTGCTAGGCTCGAAGAAACGTCCGAAAAGATCAGAGCAATGGCTTCACACGAGAGAACACAGCCCCAAAACATGGCCTTCCGGGCAAAGGCCACCCGCACCGCCCGACGGGAAAGCCAGGAAACTTTCTGGAGCCGCTTCGGGATAAGCCAATCCTGCGGCAGTCGTTTCGAGAATGGCGAGAACCTGCCCTTCCCTATATACCTGCTTTTGCATTTCTATATAGAAGGGCAAATTACCGATCGCCAGCTCGCCGACCTGAGAGGCAAGATCAGAGAGTAATAAGACCCAAATTAACGGCCATAATGGCCGCTACGCGGCGGGAGGTCACACCGAACTTCCGCCGAATATTTCCCATATGGAAGTTCACATTGGCTTCCGAGCAGTTGCAGATAACCGATATCTCCCAACTGGTCTTGCCGATGGCGCACCACTGCAACACTTCCTTCTCCCGGCTGGTCAGAACCACCGGTTTGCTGACCGGATGTTCGAAGGCCAGTCCGGCACCGCTCTGCAGTGCGTAGTCCTTGAGCATCCACAGGGTCGGCAGGACCGACTCCATGAAACGGTTGGCCTCGGCCCGGTTTTCCGCTTCCACGCTGAGGCTCAGCGCGCCGAGTTCGCCGCGCGCACCATGCAGCGGCATGGTCAGCCCATACACCAGGCCGGCGGCCGAGGCTTCCTCGAAGAACTCGTGCTGCTTTCGCGTCTGGTAGATGGACGGTTCCCAGAAAATCGGCAGTACGCTCTGGGTACAGTGACTGACCGTTGGGTCGACCCGCGCGTAGCCAGCCCGGTCGTAATGCTCGCGCCAGGCGGCCGGGTAGTTGCCGACGATGAAGGCGTTCTCGTAGTCCTAGCTGTCCTTAGGCAACAGGCCGAAGAGGATCTTCGAGAATCCAAGGTCGCTCGCCATCTTCTGCAGGATGGCGCTCCACTCCAATTTTCCACTTGAGCGTTCCAGCTCAAGAAAACCGTCAACCAAGGCCATAGCGCTACGTTCTTCTTAAACTATTAACCAATCAGCCAAATATGGATTCGGCACCCGATATCCGGCACGTTGTACGGCAGTCCGAGAATCCCGGCTTCCTGCCGAGGCGCATGCGCCCGTGCCCGACGACCCCTGAAGATGTCCAGTCAGCCCACTCTATAGAGTTGGCGTTGTGCCGGAAAGGCACATTTCAGTCCCACTTAACAATAGACCGCGGCGTTTGATGCACCTAGTACGATACCCGTCCTAGAGGGTAAGCAAACGTTTAAATGTGATCTAGATCACATTTTATGCGAACTGAATACCCAGTCACGCCTGGTCCCCGGGTTCACTGTCGGCCCATCGCCACGCGTGCGACCGCTCTCGGCCGGGCGATCCGAGGCGCAGTCGTCGGTGCGCGGCGCACGGGCAAAGGCACAGCGCCGTGGCCAAAGGGGCGACCTCGCGGCATCAGGCCTGCCGGGCACGGACCCGGCGACATAGCCACTTTTCCAGTTCGGCGACGCAGAACAGGCCGAGCCCGGCCAGCAGCACCCGCGCCCACTCGCCCGGGGCCAGGCCGACCGAGCCGAACAGCGCCTGCAACGGCGGCGCGTAGGTATAGAGCAGTTGCAGCACCACGCAGGCGGCGATCGCCAGCAAGACCTGGCGGTTGCCGAACAGGCCCTCGCGGCTGAGCACCGAATCGTAGATATGCCGGCTGTTGAGCAGGTAGAACATCTCGCACACCACCACGCTGTTCACCGCCATGGTCCGCGCGCTCTCCAGCCCGGTGCCATGCTCCAGCTCCCAGAGGAACAGGCCCAGGGCGCCCGCCATCATCAGCAGCGAGACCAGCAGCACCCGCCAGACGAAGAACAGCGACAACAGGGGCTCCGCCGGCGGGCGCGGCGGACGCTGCATCAGGCCGCGCTCGGCCGGATCGAAGGCCAGCGCCAGGCCCAGGGTGCTGGAGGTGACCATGTTGATCCAGAGGATCTGCGCCGGCGTCATCGGCAGGGTCAGCTGGAACAGGATCGCGGCGATCACGATCAACGCCTCGCCACCGTTGGTCGGCAGCATGAAGAGGATGAATTTCTTCAGGTTGTCGTAGACCGCCCTTCCCTCGCGCACGGCATTGGCGATGGTGGCGAAATTGTCGTCGGCGAGGACCACCTCGGCCGCCTCCTTGGCCGCCTCGGTGCCCTTGTTGCCCATCGCTACGCCGACGTCGGCGCGCTTCAGCGCCGGCGCATCGTTGACCCCGTCGCCGGTCATCGCCACCACCTCGCCGCTGGCCTGCAGGGCCTGCACCAGGCGCAGCTTGTGCTCGGGGCTGGCGCGGGCGAACACATCGACGCCCGGCAGCACTTCGCGCAGGCGCTGGTCGTCGAGCAGTTCGATCTCCGCGCCGGTCAGCGCCGGCCGGTCGATGCCGATCCCGAGCATGGCGCCGATCGCCCGCGCGGTGTCGACGTGGTCGCCGGTGATCATCTTCACCGCGATACCCGCCGCCTGGCATTCGGCGACCGCGGCCACGGCCTCCTCGCGCGGCGGATCGATGATGCCCACCAGGGCCAACAGGGTGAAGCCATGTTCCACGTCGGCGAAATCCAGCGTGCGCTGCTCTGCCGGCATCGCCCGCCGGGCGATGGCCAGCAGGCGCAGACCGCGAGCGGCGGTGTCGGTGGCCAGGCGCCGCCAGTAGTCCGGGTCCAGCGGCCGCACCGAGTCGCCCACCCGTTCAGCCTCGCACATGTCGAGGATGCGCTCCGGCGCGCCCTTCAGGTAGACCATCGCCTGGCCCGCGTGGTCGTGGTGCAGGGTGGCCATGAAGCGATGCTCGGACTCGAACGGAATCGCATCGCTGCGTGGCCGTTCCGCCGCCAGCGCCTGCGGATCGAGGCCCAGCTTGAGGCCGAGGCTGAGCAGCGCGCCTTCGGTGGGGTCGCCCTCCAGTTGCCATGCCTCGCCCTCCTGGTGCAGGCGCGCCTCGTTGCACAACAGCGCCGCACGACCGATCTCCTGCAGATCGTCGCGTCCGGCGGGATCGAGGCCTTCGCCGTTATGGCTGAAACCACCCAGCGGAGCGTAGCCGGCGCCGCTGACCTCGATCACCTGGTCGGCGGTGACGATACGCTGCACGGTCATCTCGTTGCGGGTCAGGGTGCCGGTCTTGTCCGAGCAGATCACCGTCACCGAACCCAGCGTCTCCACCGCCGGCAGGCGGCTGACGATGGCGTTGCGCCGGGCCATGCGCTGTACGCCGAGGGCGAGGATCACCGTCATGATCGCCGGCAGCCCCTCGGGAATCGCCGAGGCGGTCAGCGCCACCACCAGCATGAACATGTCCACCATCGGCTGGCCCTGCCAGAGGGTGCCGAGGACGAAGGTGGCGCCGGCCAGCAGCAGGATCGCCAGGGCCAGCCAGCGACTGAAGCTGGCGATCTGTCGCAGCAGCGGAGTGGCCAGGGTGCGGACTTCGCGCAACAGCGTACCGATCCGGCCCAGTTCGGTATCCCCGGCGGTGGCGACCACCACTCCGCGCGCCTGGCCGCTGGTCACCAGGGTGCCGGAATAGGCCATGCAACGGCGGTCGCCGAGCAGCGCGTCGATGGCCACCGCGACGCAGCCCTTCTCCACCGGCACCGACTCACCGGTCAGGGCCGACTCGTCGACATGGAAGTTCTTCGTTTCGAACAGCCGCAGGTCGGCCGGCACCCGGTCGCCGGAGGCCAGCAGCACCACGTCGCCCGGTACCAGGCGTTCAGCGTCCAGCGCCTGGCGCTGGCCGTCGCGCAGGACCAGGGCATGCAGCGAAAGCATGTCGCGGATGGCGTCCAGCGCGTTGGCCGCCTTGCCCTCCTGGACGAAACCGATCAGCGCGTTGACCACCACCGCCAGGAGGATTACCGCACTGTCCACCCAGAAGCCGAGCAGCGCGGTGACCAGCGAGGCGAACAGCATCATGTACAGCAGGACGTTGTGGAACTGCCGCAGCAAGCGCAGCAGCGGCCCCTGGCGTTTCGGCGCGGGCAACCGGTTGTAGCCGTGCGCCGCCAGGCGGCGGGCGGCCTCGTCCGCATCCAGGCCGGCGGCGGAGCTGTGCAATCGTTCCAGCACCCGTTGCGGCGGGCTGGCATGGGCGTCGCGGGAAGACAGGGGTGGGATGCCGTTCATGGGATTCCTGCGCCTCGTTCTGTTGAACAGAACTATCGGGCAGGCCTGCGCCGCAACGTTTGACCTGTCTCAAACGGATGCTTGCAGTTGAAAGCATCTGGCCGGGGAAAACTTTTCCGGATGTTGCGCGGCACCTCGCCCCACGTGGCGAGGTGCCGCGCCCTCCTAGAGGCTCATGTGCAGCAGCGGGAACGGCCGCCCCGCCGAGTCGGTCGCGGAGCGGCCGGTCTGGCGGAACCCATAGTGTCGATAGAAACCGCAGGCCTGCGGGTTCTGCTCGTTGACATCGACGCTCAGGCGCGGCCAGGTCGCCCGCGCATGATCGAGCAGGCGTCGGCCGATACCCCGGCCGCGCAGCCCGGGTTCGACGAAGAGCATCTCGACATGCGCCTGGTTCAGGCCAATGAAGCCCTGGGCCACGCCGTCGTCGTCGACCAGCACCCAGACCTCGACGGCCGGCAGGTACAGGTCGCGGACCTGTGGGTAAAGCTCGACGATGTCCGCTTCACTGAGAAAATCGTGGGTCGCGCGGACGGAACGTTCCCACAGGTCGACCAATGCCGTGTTGTCGGCGTCGACGCGCTTGCGAATGTGCATGCTGGATTCCTTTATCCGAAAGATTCCAGGTAGAACGAAAGGCAGCCGCGACCGCCAGGCCGGGCGCCACGCTGAGGTTCGTCGCCTGGATGCCCGTGGCGCGAATCAACGCATGGACGGTGCACAGCGGCGGCGACGAGGGAGGAAGGGAGCGCCATCCTAGAAGAAAACGACCGGTCGGAACAGCCGCTCTTCCCATGCTTTTCCCGAAACGACGAATGAACGACACTGCGCCCGACTCTCTTTCCCGGTATCGCCCATGCCCAACTCCCCGCTTCCTTCCGGCCGCAGGCTGCCCGCTTGCGCCTTCGCCGACATCGGCGAGCCCTGCGCCGTGTTCCAGGCTCCCGGCGGCGCGCTCCTCGCGGTGGCCAGCGCCTTTCATGGGCAACACCCGGGCCGACAGCTCGACGTCTACGAACAGAGCCTGCGCCTGTACCGCGGCGGCGACCTCGAATGCATCGCCGTCCTGCCGGACCTGGGCTTTCCGCTCAACGCCATCGCCTGGCACCCGAGCCGGCCCGTACTGGTGATCGGCGGCGGACGCTACGACGGCGGCGCCTTCTTCGAAGGCGGTCTGCTGGCCTGGGACTACGCGAGCGGCAAGACCCAATCGCTGCTCGCCGACAACCGCGAAGTGCTCGCCTGCGACTTCGAGGACGACGGCCGGCGCCTGACCTTCACCGTCGCCCCCAGCGACGACCTGGAGGACCGACCGTTGTTCCGCCAGCGCCATTCGCTAGCCTTTCCGGTCGACGCCCCACTGGTGCTGGACGACCTGCCCGGCACCCGCCTGCCCTTCGACTGGGCCCTCTACCCTGCCTCGACACAACGCGAAGCAGCGCTGCCGATCCTGGAAAACCTCGCCCTGGGCAAAGATCGGCGGTTCCTGCATCGTCCACCGGTGTGGGACCTGTGCTTTCTCGACGGACAACGCCTGGCCATCGCCCGCGCCAGCCCCCGGCTCGAGCTCTGGAATCTGGCCGACGACAGCCTGCGCAGCTTCGAACTGGCCGAACGGGGCCAGTGCCTGCAGGTCTTCCATAACGCCACGGACGACAGCCTGCTGGTCAATCTGCAACTCGGGTATGCCGCCCAGCGACTGTTCAAGGTGCCGCTAACGCCGGGACAACCGCTGCTCCTGAGCGACTGCCGCCATCTGCTGGCGCAATCCGCCCAAGGCGGTTTTCTCGCCCGCCAGATCGCCCTCGAGGGCAAAGACCTGGAAGACCTCGTGCTCGACCCGGCCGGCCGGATCGTCCACAGGCGCCGTCTCGGACACTACGACCTGTTCAACCACCATCTGCGCATCGACCTTGGCGAAGCCTTCTTCTACCTGGCCGGCAATCCGCCGGAGCAGCACCAGGACAAGGGCCTGTTCCGCCTCGACCCGCAGACCTTCAAGACCCGCGAAGTGCTACGCCTGGAGCGCCACCCGGAGCACTTCAACAACCTGCACGGCTGCCTGCTGGGCAATCGCCTGCTGCTCAACGCCAAGGTCTACAACTCGCCGCATCACGCCTACGGTACCCAGCGCCTGACCTGCTACGACCTGGAGAGCCGCGGCACGCTCTGGGGCGCCACCCTGTCCGCCCAGGTCAGCGCCTTCGCGCCGTTGCCCGGCGGACAATGGATCGCACTGGCGCTGGTCGATGGTCAGGTCGAGGTACGCGACCTCGCCAGCGGCGAATGTCGCTGGCGCTACCGCACGGCAGACGCCATACCGCTGTGCCTGGCAGTCAGCGACAAACTCCTCGCCATCGGTTTCAGCCACGGCGGAGTCAGCCTCCTGCAGATCGCGGCGGATGGCCAGCTCATCGGTCCTCCAGGCGCCAACCCGCGGCAGTAGCCCGCAGTTCGCCGTCCAGCGCCAGGTGGCGGAGAAACACCGGGTCGTGGGACACCACCAGCAAGGCCCCACGGAACTGCCCGAGCATGCTTTCCAGGGCCTGCCGCGCAGCCAGGTCGAGGTGGTTGTCCGGCTCGTCGAGCAATAGCAACTGCGCCGGCCGGTCGGCATAGAGCACCAGGGCCAGGGCCGCCTTCAAGCGTTCGCCGCCGCTCAGCGTCGCGCACGGCTGGGAGAGCCGTTCGGCCGGCAAGCCGAGTTGCGCCAGGCGCGTGCGCAGCCAGCTTTCGCCGCGACTGCGATTGACCTCCAGCAACTGCTCCAGCACGCCTCGCCCGTGGTCCAGCACGCTCAGCCGCTGGTCGAGATAGGCGGCGCCCACCGTCACCGCGCAGGTTCCCGCCAGCGGCGCCCGTTGCCCGGCCAGCAGCCGCAGCAGGGTCGACTTGCCGCTGCCGTTCGGGCCGACCAGCGCCAGCCGTCGCGGACCGCTCAGGAGCAGGTCGATTTCGCGCAACGGCCCGCGCAGATGCGGCAGGACCGCGCCCTTCAACTCGACGATCCGGCGCTGCGCCGCCAGTTCGGCATCGGGCGAATCGAGCAGCAGCGGCGACGCCTCCTCGACCTCCCTGGCAGCCTCGCGCACCTCGCGGTCGAGGCGCTCGCGCTCCGCCTGGTGGGCATTGCGCAGCTTGCCGGCGCTGACCTCGCTACGTTCCCTGAACCCACCGAGCAGGATCTTCGCCTGGTTCGCCGTCTTGCCTTCGCGCCGGCCGCTGGCCTGGCGCCGCTCCTGGCGCTGCTGCTGTTCGCGCATGGCCAGGGTCTGCCGCTTGCGCTCCAGACGACGCTGGTCCAGACGACGTTCGGCGACCTCGCGCGCCTCCTCCCGGCTCTGCGCGTAGAAGGAATAGCCGCCGCCATAGCTGCGCAGGCCGAGGGTCGACAGCTCGACGATCCGCTGCATGCCCTCGAGCAGTTCGCGGTCATGGCTGACCAGCAGCAGGCCGCCGTCCCATGCCGCCAGGCGCGCCCGCAGCAAAGCGCGTGCCGGCCCGTCGAGAGGGTTGCTCGGTTCGTCGAGGATGAGAAAGTCGGCGTCGTCGAGGAATGCGCCGAGCAGCGCTACGCGCATGCATTCGCCGCCGCTCAGGCGTTCGCTCGGGGTATCCGCGCGGAGATGGCCGAGCCCCTCGGCGGCCAGGGCGTCGGCCAGCCTTTGGCGGATGTCCCAGCGCTCGCCCAGGCATTCGTAGTCGGCGTCGTCGAGGCTACCCGCCTCGATCCGCGCCAGCGCCTCCAGCCATGGGCGGACGCCAGCCAGGTCGGCGACGGTCGGATACTCGGCCGGATCGAGCTGCTGCGCCAGGTAGCGCACGCGCCCCTGGCGCCGGACGCTGCCGCTGGACGGCTGCAAGTGTCCGGCGAGCAGGCGCGCGAGCAGCGACTTGCCGACGCCGTTGCGTCCCACCAGCCCGGTGTGCCGGGTGTCGAAGGTTTCGTCGAGATCGGAAAACAGAAGGCTGCCGTCCGGCAGCTGGAAAGAGACGCCATCGAGCGTCAGGGTTGACGTATTCGTCATGGATACCCCCTTGATGCCATGCATTCCCCCGGGCCCTCGGGCCAGGGACGGAAAACCGGCCGTGCAGACACGGCAGCATCAATTGCGCATCGGACGAACACCTCGTACGGAAGGAAAGACCGCGGCAGTCTACTCCGCCCATGCGGCCCTGCCAATCGGGCATACTTTTCGTTTCCGACAGACACGACCGACCGACATGGCCAGACCGCGCATCTCCGAACTCTTCGAACAGGAACCCTCGCGCTGGGGCGGCCGTGGCGACCCCTACCTCTGGCAGGAAATGGCCGGGCAACTGGCGGACGCGTCCTGGCCGGCTTCCGCAGCGGCCCTGGAACGCCTGCTCGGCGAGACCTTCGAGCGCCTCAGCGGCCATCCGCTGGAATACGATGCCCTGATCTACCTCGCGCGCCACGCCCACGGCGGCATGTCCAGCGGCATGGTCAGCCCGGAGTTCTGGCGCGAAACGGCGATCCCGGAACTGCTCGACCGCTATCGGCGGCGGCGCTCCTGGTTGAGATGGTTGCGCCGGTAGGTATCCACCCCCATCGCCGCGATCTGCCCCTCGATCAGGGCATCGAATGGCTTCAGCAGGGCTTCGTGGGTACGCGGCGCCTCCAGTTCGTCGAGCGCCGCGGCGATTGCCTCGATGGTCGACAGCGCGCCCTCTCCCGGCGCCTTGCGCAGGCGATAACGCGACGCCATGCCTTCGGCCAGGCTCACCCGCGGCAGGGCCGCCAGGGCCGGGTTCAGGTGCAGCAGCTTGCGCGCCTTGCGCCAGGTGCCGTCCGGCACCACCAGCAGGAGGGGCTCGCCGGCGGCCTCGGCGGCCATCGCCGCCAGCGCTCGCGCCTGCTCGCCGGGAAACAGCAGGCAGGCCCGGTAGCCCGGCACTCGCCAGGTCTCCTCGGCGAAACGCTCGCCGACCCGCAATTCCGCATTGCGCAAGCCGAGCACGGCCAACCCTGCGGTATTCAGCGCGTGCCCGACCTCGCTGGGGTGCTGCAGGACCAGCACCCGCGTACGCGACGGCAAGGAGGGAATCAATGCGCAGAGGCAGTGGCTGGCGGGGCGAGCGCAACGCTCGCAGCGGATACGTGACATGGGACGACTCCTGGAAGGGGCCCAGTGTGCCACAGGCGGAGAGGCATTCTCTCGCTCGCAAAAACGTCATATTTCCGACGAATGGCAGCAACTTTCTTCACCCATTAAGAATAACGACGAATTTTTGTCGTTCGATGAAAAAATACAATCGTCCCGCCCTCTCAACTCCCGTCCGTCCGCGCCGAAGACTGGGATGAGCCCCTCTCTATCCAAGGATGTTTCTCATGTTCACTCGCAAGTACCGACAGATGAACGCCGACTTGCAACAGCAACTCGCCGCCGAGCGCCTGCACATGGCAGCGCTGGACCGCTCCATGGCGCGCGTGGAGTTCGACCCCGACGGCAACATCACCGATGCCAATGAGAATTTCCTGACCCTGCTGGGCTACCGCCGCGACGAGATCCTCGGCAAACCGCATCGCCAGCTTTGCGACGGCGCCTACGCGCAATCGGAAGACTACCGGCGCTTCTGGGAACGCCTGCGGCGCGGCGAACACTTTTCCGGCCGCTGCAAGCGCATTACCCGCGAGGGCCGGCCACTCTGGCTGGAAGCCACCTACAACCCCGTACGCGACGGGCAGGGTCGACTGCTCAAGGTGGTCAAGTACGCCAGCGACATCGATGCCATCGTCCACCAGGAACACGAGATGCAGAGCAAGCTGGATGCCCTGTCCCGCTCGATGGCGATGATCGAGTTCGACCTCGACGGCAATGTCCTCGCGGCCAACGACAACTTCCTCGCCACCATGGGCTATGGCCGAGCCGAGCTGGCCAGCGCCAACCACCGTCAGTTCTGCGAACCGGGCTACCGCGACGGCCCGCAGTACGCCGACCTCTGGCGCCGCCTGAACCGCGGCGAGTACGTTACCGGGCAGTTCCGCCGGGTCCACCGCAACGGCCAGCCGGTCTGGCTGGAAGCCAGCTACAACCCGGTCTACGACGCCGACGGCAAGCTGTTCAAGGTGGTCAAGTTCGCCAGCGACGTCAGCGACCGCATGCGCCGCTACCAGGCCGAGGCGGACAACGCCCACCAGGCCCACACCCTGTCCACCGAGACCCGCACCGTCGCCGAACACGGCGCGCTGATCATCCAGAGCGCGGTGGAGGAAATGCTCAAGATCGCGAATACCCTGGATGCTTCCTCGCTGAACATCGGCGAACTGTCACAGCACTCGCAACAGATCACCTCGATCGTCAACACCATCCGCGAGATCGCCGAGCAGACCAACCTGCTCGCCCTCAATGCCGCCATCGAGGCCGCCCGCGCCGGCGACCAGGGTCGCGGCTTCGCCGTGGTGGCCGACGAGGTGCGGCAACTGGCGGAGCGCACCAGCAAGTCGACCAAGGAGATCGCCGACATGATCGGTCGCATCCAGACCGGCACCCGCAGCGTCATCGACGACATGCAGCACAGCCAGGAACAGGCGCGGCGCGGCGTGGAGCTGGCCAACGAGGCCGGCACGGCGATCCTCGGCATCCGCGAGAGCACGCACAAGGTGGTGGAGGCGGTGCAGCAGTTCTCGCGCACCCTCAACTCCGATCTCTAGGGCTCAGGCCAGGCTCATCTGCGTCCGCAACTGGTCGCGGAAGGCCTGGATCAGCGGCTCGCGCGAGCGGCCGCGGCGGAGGATCAGGGAGAATGGCGCCTGGTAGCCGAAGGTCGCCGGCAGCAAGGCGCGCAGTCGGCCCTGCTCGACCCACGGGTGGGCGTAGTGCTCCGGCAGGTAGCCGATGTAGCCGCCGGACAGGATCAGGATCAGTTGCGCCTCCATGCTCTCCACCGTCCCCGCGCTGTGCTTGAAGCCGTGCCGGGCCAGCTCGGCCTGGCTCCAGTAGCCGCGGCCGACCATGCGTTGCTGGGTGATCAGGTCGGCGGGAATCCTCCGCCCGTCGAACAGCGGATGCCGGTCGCTGCAGTACAGCCAGTGCTGTTCGCGGTACAGCGGCTGGTAGACCAGTCCGTTCATGCGACTGGAAAAGGCGCCGATGGCCAGGTCCTGGCGGTTCTCCAGCACGCTCAGTTGCAGTTCGTAGGGACTCTGCACCAGCAGGTGCAGGTGCACCGCCGGGTGTTCGCGGCTGAAGGCGCCGATCACCTCGGCCAGCGGCAGCGCCGGGTCGCTCACCGTGGAATCGAGCACACCGAGGTTCAGGGTGCCGCGCAGCTCGCCCTTCAACGCCAGCGCGTAGCGTCCGAAGCCTTCCAGTTCGCCGAGGATGCGCAGGGTCTCCTGGTGGAACAGCTCGCCCTTGCTGGTCAGGCTGAAGCCGCCGCGGCCACGGTGGCAGAGCACGATGCCGAGCTGGTTCTCCAGTTGGCTCATGTAGGTGCTGATCGCCGAGGTCGACAGGTTCAACTCCTGCTGGGCGGCGGCGAAGCCCTGGTGGCGCACCACCGCGGCGAAGATGCGCAACAGGCGCAGGTCGGGCAAGGCGTTGGACACGGCGACTCCGGTTTGCGGGGCGAGGATTTCGGACTGCGGGCCGAGGCAAAGGCCGCCGTCCGGGCTCGGCGGCGAAGTCTAGCCGCTTCGCCATTAGTTTAGAAATCTCTGAACTGATTATTTGTAGCCAGCGATTTGACTCGCTACCGGCTGTGAAGAGAATCCGTCCGACCCCTAAAACAACCACAACGACCGTGAGGCCACCCCGTGGACAAGAATCTCCACCAGCCCCTGGGCGGCAATGAAATGCCCCGCTTCGGCGGCATCGCCACCATGATGCGCCTGCCCCATGTCCAGTCCCCCGCCGAACTCGACGCCCTCGATGCCGCCTTCGTCGGCGTGCCCCTCGACATCGGCACCTCGCTGCGCTCCGGTACCCGCTTCGGCCCCCGCGAGATCCGCGCCGAATCGGTGATGATCCGTCCCTACAACATGGCCACCGGCGCCGCCCCCTTCGACTCGCTGAACGTGGCGGACATCGGCGACGTCGCGATCAACACCTTCAACCTGCTGGAAGCCGTGCGCATCATCGAGCAGGAATACGACCGCATCCTCGGTCACGGCATCCTCCCGCTGACCCTCGGCGGCGACCACACCATCACCCTGCCGATCCTCCGCGCGATCAAGAAGAAGCACGGCAAGGTCGGCCTGGTCCACATCGACGCCCACGCCGACGTCAACGACCACATGTTCGGCGAGAAGATCGCCCACGGCACCACCTTCCGCCGCGCGGTGGAAGAAGACCTGCTGGATTGCGACCGCGTGGTGCAGATCGGCCTGCGCGCCCAGGGCTACACCGCCGAGGACTTCAACTGGAGCCGCAAGCAGGGCTTCCGCGTGGTGCAGGCCGAGGAGTGCTGGCACAAGTCGCTGGAGCCGCTGATGGCCGAGGTCCGCGAGAAGGTCGGCGGCGGCCCCGTCTACCTGAGCTTCGACATCGACGGCATCGACCCGGCCTGGGCGCCCGGCACCGGCACCCCGGAAATCGGCGGCCTGACCACCATCCAGGCGATGGAAATCATCCGCGGCTGCCAGGGCCTGGACCTGGTCGGCTGCGACCTGGTCGAAGTCTCGCCGCCCTACGACACCACCGGCAACACTTCGTTGCTGGGCGCCAACCTGCTCTATGAAATGCTCTGCGTCCTCCCGGGCGTGGTGCGTCGCTGAGCCGTAGCGCGACCATGACCGACGACCGCGTCGAACAGGTGCTGGAGGCCGCCCGCCGACTGGTGGCGGCCTTCGCCCGCAACGATGCCGAGGCCTATTTCGCCGCCTTCAGCGAGGACGCCAGCTTCATCTTCCACAACTGGCCTCAGCCGCTGCGCTCGCGCGCGGCCTACCGCGAGTTGTGGGAGCGCTGGCGACGCGAGGACGGCTTCGAAGTGCTGGCGTGCGAATCCAGCAATACCTGCGTCAGCCTGCAAGGCGACCTGGCGATCTTCAGCCACGACGTCGCCACCCGGCTGCGCCTCCAGGGAACGGAAAGCCTGAACCGGGAACGGGAAACCATCCTGTTCCGCCTAGAACAACAAGAAGGCCGTTGGCTGGCCTGCCATGAGCACTTGTCGGCGATGCCGGAGTACCTGCCATCGACTAGCTAGCTCTCCCGGGAGAACGTCATGGATAACAACAATAACCAACACGCAATCACACGCATCGAAACCTTCGGGGTCGAACAGATTCCCGACCACGAACGCAACGCCACGCCGGTCGATCTGTTCCGCATGATCTTCGGCGGCGCCAATACCTTCGCCACCGCCGTGCTCGGCAGCTTTCCGGTGCTCTTCGGGCTGTCCTTCCAGGCCGGGCTGTGGGCGATCCTGCTGGGCGTCACGCTGGGCGCGCTGATCCTCGCCCCGATGGGCCTGTTCGGCCCGCTCAACGGCACCAACAACGCGGTCTCCTCCGGCGCGCACTTCGGCGTGCACGGGCGCATCGTCGGCTCCTTCCTCTCGCTGCTGACCGCCATCGCCTTCTTCTCGCTCTCGGTATGGAGTTCCGGCGACGCCTTGGTCGGCGGCGCCCGGCGCCTGGTCGGCCTGGAAGAGAGCGAACTGAACCTGGGCCTGGCCTACGGCCTGTTCGCCGTGCTGGTGCTGACCGTATGCATCTACGGCTTCCGCTTCATGCTGCTGGTCAACAGGATCGCCGTGTGGGCCGCCAGCCTGCTGTTCCTGCTCGGCCTGTTCGCCTTCGCCGGCCCCTTCGACGCCGCCTACGCCGGCAGCGTGCAGCTCGGCCAGCCGGGCTTCTGGGCCGCCTTCATCGGCGCCACCCTGCTGGCCATGAGCAACCCGATCTCCTTCGGCGCCTTCCTGGGCGACTGGGCCCGCTACATCCCCCGCCAGACCTCGCAGGCACGGATCATGCTGGCGGTGATCGGCGCGCAGCTGGCGACCCTGGTTCCCTTCCTGTTCGGCCTCGCCACCGCGACCATCGTCGCCGTCCGCGCGCCGGACTACATCGCCGCCAACAACTACGTCGGCGGCCTGCTGGCCATCGCTCCCGGCTGGTTCTTCCTGCCGGTATGCCTGATCGCGGTGATCGGCGGCATGTCCACCGGCACCACTTCGCTGTACGGCACCGGGCTGGACATGTCCAGCGTGTTCCCGCGCCTGCTCTCGCGGGTGCAGGCCACGGTGCTGATCGGAGTCGCCTCGATCGGCTTCATCTTCGTCGGCCGCTTCGCCTTCAACCTGGTGCAGAGCGTCTCCACCTTCGCCGTGCTGATCGTCACCTGCACCACCCCGTGGATGGTGATCATGCTGATCGGCCTGCTGACCCGTCGCGGCTTCTACCGCCCGGACGACCTGCAGGTGTTCACCCGCGGCCAGCGCGGCGGCGCCTACTGGTTCGAGCACGGCTGGAACTGGCGCGGAATGGGCGCCTGGATTCCCAGCGCGGCAGCCGGCCTGGCCTTCGTCAACCTGCCGGGGCAATTCGTCGGTCCGCTCGGCGAACTGGCCGGCGGCATCGACCTCAGCCTGCCGGTCGCCCTCGGCCTGGCCGCCCTGCTCTACCTGGCACTGCTGCGCCTGTTCCCGGAACCGCCTTGCGTCTATGGCCCGCAAGGACCGCGCTGGGTGCGCGCGCACGGCACGCGGAGGGCCCCTGCGATAGCCACCGCCTGAGGCGGGGTACACACACGGCGGGACGCCAGCGTCCCGCGCTTCCGGCGCCTCGCCGGATACAACAATGACAATGAGAAACTTGGGAGACCTGATATGGCCCTCGACATATTCGTCGTTCTGATCTACGCCGCGGGCATGATCGCGCTGGGCTGGTACGGCATGCGCCGCGCCAAGACCCGCGACGACTACCTGGTGGCCGGCCGCAACCTCGGCCCCGGCTTCTACCTGGGAACCATGGCCGCCACCGTCCTCGGCGGCGCCTCCACCATCGGCACCGTGCGCCTGGGCTACGTCCATGGCATCTCCGGCTTCTGGCTGTGCGGCGCGATCGGCCTCGGCATCGTCGGCCTCAGCCTGTTCCTGGCCAAGCCGCTGCTGAAGCTGAAGATCTACACCGTCACCCAGGTCCTGGAGCGTCGCTACAACCCCGCCGCGCGCCACGCCAGCGCCCTGATCATGCTGGTCTACGCACTGATGATCGGCGCCACCTCGACCATCGCCATCGGCACCGTCATGCAGGTCCTGTTCGGCCTGCCGTTCTGGGTCTCGATCCTGATCGGCGGCGGCGTCGTGGTGCTCTACTCCACCATCGGCGGCATGTGGTCGCTGACCCTGACCGACATCGTGCAGTTCCTGATCATGACCGTCGGCCTGGTGTTCCTGCTGATGCCGCTGTCGATCAACGACGCCGGCGGCTGGGACGCCCTGGTGGCCAAGCTGCCGGCCAGCTACTTCGACTTCACCGCGATCGGCTGGGACACCATCGTCACCTACTTCCTGATCTACTTCTTCGGCATCTTCATCGGCCAGGACATCTGGCAGCGGGTGTTCACCGCCCGCAGCGAGACCGTGGCCAAGGTCGCCGGCTCCGCCGCCGGTATCTACTGCGTGCTCTACGGCATGGCCGGGGCGCTGATCGGGATGGCCGCCAAGGTCCTGCTGCCGGACCTGGAGAACGTCAACAACGCCTTCGCCAGCGTGGTCGAGCACAGCCTGCCGAACGGCATCCGCGGCCTGGTCATCGCCGCCGCCCTGGCGGCGCTGATGTCCACCGCCAGCGCCGGCCTGCTGGCGGCGTCCACCACCGTCACCCAGGACCTGCTGCCGCGCCTGCGCCGCGGCCGCGGCCAGTCCGGCAACGGCGACGTGCACGAGAACCGCATCGCCACCCTGCTGCTGGGCCTGGTAGTGCTCGGCATCGCCCTGGTGGTCAGCGACGTGATCAGCGCCCTGACCGTGGCCTACAACCTGCTGGTAGGCGGCATGCTGATCCCGCTGATCGGCGCGATCTACTGGAAGCGCGCCAGCACCGCCGGCGCCATCACCAGCATGACCCTGGGCTTCCTTACCGTGCTGGTGTTCATGATCAAGGACGGCCTCGACGCGAATACGCCGATCTACTACAGCCTGGCGGTCGGCCTGCTCAGCTTCGTCCTGGTCAGCCTGTTCTCGCGGCGCCCGACGGGTGTCGCCAGCGCCGCCTGAACCAGGCACAACCCCGACAGGCGAGGGACTTTCCCTCGCCTTTTCCATTCCCGAGAACATGAAAAAGGAACGGCCATGACCACCTGCGGCGAATTCCTCGTCAAGCAACTCGAAGCCTGGGGCGTCGAGACCGTCTTCGGCATCCCCGGCGTACATACCGTAGAACTCTACCGCGGCCTGCCCGGCAGCCGTATCCGCCATGTCACCCCGCGCCACGAGCAGGGCGCCGGCTTCATGGCGGACGGCTACGCACGGGTCACCGGCAAGCCCGGCGTGTGCTTCATCATCACCGGCCCGGGGATGACCAACATCCTCACCGCCATGGCCCAGGCCTACGCCGACTCGATTCCGATGCTGGTGATCTCCAGCGTCAACGAACGCGCGCGCCTGGCCCACGGCAACGGCTACCTGCACGAGCTGCCGAACCAGCGCAACCTGGTAGGCAACGTCTGCGCCTTCAGCCATACCCTGATGAGCGCCGAGGAGCTGCCGGCGGTGCTCGCCCGCGCCTTCGCCGTGTTCGACAGCGAGCGGCCGCGGCCGGTGCACATCGAGCTGCCGCTCGACGTCATCACCGCTCCCGCCGAACACCTGGCCCTGCGCCCGCGCACCGTCGCCAGCCGCCCGGCGCCGGCCCTCGCGCCCTTGCGCGAGGCCGCGGCGCGCCTGCGCAACGCGAAGAAGCCACTGCTGCTGCTCGGCGGCGGCTGCGTCGAGGCCGCCGCCGAAGCGCGTGCCCTGGCCGCCGCGCTGGACGCGCCGACTGCCCTGACGATCAACGCCAAGGGCCTGCTGCCGGCCGACCACCCGCTGCTGCTGGGCAGCAACCAGTCCTGCGTGCCGGTACGCGAGCTGGCCGCCGAGGCCGACGTGGTGCTGGCCATCGGCACCGAGCTGGGCGAAACCGACTACGACGTGGTGTTCGACGGCGGCTTCGCCCTCGATGGCGAGTTGATCCGCATCGATATCGACCCACAGCAACTGATGCGCAACTACACGCCTAGCCTGGCCATCCACAGCGACGCCCGGCTGGCCATGCGCGTGCTGCTGGCCGAACTGCCGGGCGGAGAGGCCTCGCCGGACAGCCCCGGGGCCCGGCGCGCCGCCGCCGTGCGCCAGCGTCTGGCCGAAGACTTCGCCGGCTGGTCGCACTATCGCCAGCTGTTCGCCGCGATCCTCGCCGAGTGGCCGGACGCCCGCTTCGTCGGCGACTCGACCCAGACCGTCTACAGCGGCAACCACCTGGTCGATCTCGACGAGCCGCGCCGCTGGTTCAACGCCTCCACCGGCTACGGCACCCTCGGCTATGGCCTGCCCGCCGCCATCGGCGCCAAGCTCGGTGAGCCGGGACGCCCGGTGGTCAGCCTGATGGGCGACGGCGGCCTGCAGTTCACCCTGCCGGAACTGGCCAGCGCGGTGGAAGCCAAGGTCGGCATCGTCGTGCTGCTGTGGAACAACCACGGCTATGGCGAGATCAAGCGCTACATGGAGCGGCGCGAGATCACTCCGCTCGGGGTCGATATCTACACTCCGGACTTCCTCGCCATCGCCCGCGGCTTCGGCTGCGCCGCCGAACGCGCGCGCGATCTCGAGCACCTGCGCGAACTGCTGCGCGGCGCCCCGGCGGACCGTCCGCTGATCGTCGAGGTGCTGCAAGCCGCGCCCTTCCATCCCTGACCCGGAGCCCGCCATGGACGATTCCGAACTCTACCGCTCCCTCTGCGAGATCCTCGGCGCCCGTGGCGTGCGCGACAGTGCCGCGCTCGCCGGGCAGGACCCCGGCTACCATCCGCAGAACCTCGCCGGAAGCTTCCTGGTCCTGCCGGAAAGCACCGACCAGGTCGCTGCCGTGGTGCGTCTGTGCCGCCAGGCGGGACGCGCCCTGGTGCCCCAGGGCGGACTCACCGGTCTGGTCGGCGGCGGCGCCGCGCAAGCCGGCGACGTGCTGCTCTCGCTGCGCAGGCTGAACCGCATACACCGGCTGGATGCGGCCAGCCAGACCCTCGACCTCGACGCCGGCGTCACCCTCGAACAGGCCCAGGCGCTGGCCGCCGAGGCCGGACTCGACCCCGGCATCGATCTCGCCGCGCGCGGCAGCGCCAGCGTCGGCGGGCTGGTCGCGACCAACGCCGGCGGCATCCGCGCCTTCCGCTTCGGCACCATGCGCCAGCGCGTGCTCGGCCTGGAAGCGGTACTCGCCGACGGCAGCGTCTACAGCGACCTGCGCGGGCTGCTGAAGAACACCACCGGCTACGACCTCAAGCAGTTGTTCGTCGGCGCCGAAGGCACCCTCGGCATCGTCACCCGTGCGGTACTGCGCCTGGAGCCGTTGCAGCGTCCCGGCGCCACCGCCCTGCTCGGCCTGCCCGACGTCGACGCGGCGATCGCCATCGCCGCGCGCCTGCGCCGCGAGCACGCCGAACGCCTGTTCGCCTGCGAGATCCTCTGGCACGACTACCTGCAATGCACCGCCGCGCCCATGGGCGACAGCGCGCCGAGCCTGGCGCCCTGCCCTCTCTACCTGCTGGTGGAACTGGCCGAGGACCGCCACCTGGATGCCGGCGAGGCGCTCACCACCCTGCTGGAAGGCTGCTTCGAGGATGGTCTGGTGGAAGACGCCCTGCTCGCCGCCAACGAAACCCAGCGCCAGGCCATCTGGCGCCTGCGCGAAGACTCCGACGCGGCCATCCACGCCGGCGTCGACAGCCTGTCCTTCGACGTATCGCTGCCGGTGCCAGCCCTAGCCGGCTACGTCGAGCGCATCCGGCGGCGCCTGGACGACCTGGTGGAGGGCATGCGGGTCTTCCTCTTCGGCCATTTCCTCGACGGCAACCTGCACGTCATGCTCGCCGCCGACGTCCCGCTGCTGCCGCTGCACCAGGCGGTGGAGGAAATCCTCTACGGCGAGTTGGGCGAATGCGCTGGCGTGATCTCCGCCGAGCACGGCATCGGCCTGGAGAAGAAGGAAGCCCTGGGTCGCTACGCCGATCCGCTGAAGCTCGCGCTGATGGCGCAGATCAAGGAACTGCTCGACCCCAGCGGACTGTTCAACCCGGGCAAGGTCATACCCTGAACGCCTATCCTCCTGGGATAGCCTTTCCACCGACAGAGACCGCGATGAGAATCGTCAGCCGCGACCGCTGGTTCGAAACCCGGCACTTCTACAACGGTATCAGCCTGATCCACGAGCCCTACGTGCGCCCCTTCTATCGCTGCAACATGTGGCATGTCCAGGGCCGCGAGCGCGACGTGCTAGTGGACAGCGGCTCCGGTCTGGTCAGCCTGCGCGAGCAACTGCCCTGGCTCACCGAACGACCGCTGCTGGCGGTGGCCAGCCACACCCACTTCGACCATATCGCCGGCCACCACGAATTCGCCGAGCGCCTGGCGCATCCGGCCGAGGCGGAGATCCTCGCCGCGCCGGACGGCGACAACACCCTGGCGCGCGCCTATGTCGGCGACGAGATGTTCGAGGCGCATCCGGAGTGCCCGCTGTGCTACGCCGAATACCGGGTGCGAGCAGCGCCGGCGACCCGCCTGATCGACGAAGGCGACGTGCTCGATCTCGGCGACCGCGTGCTGCAGGTGCTGCACACGCCCGGGCACTCGCCGGGCGGCATCAGCCTGTGGGAAGCGGCGACACAGACGCTGTTTTCCGGCGACATCGTCTACGACGGTCCGCTGGTCGAGGACGCCTATCATTCCAACCTCGACGACTATGCCGCCAGCCTCGCGCGCCTGCGCGAGCTACCGGTGCGCACCGTGCATGGTGGGCATTTCGCGAGCTTTTCCGGGGAGCGTTTGCGGGAAATGATCGTCGCCTGGTTCAGGAACCACGATCGATAGGCCAAAACCGGGACTCTGGCCAGCGCCACAGGCGGAGGCCAGAGCGTCGGGGAACCGGCTCAGCGACGTTGCCGCGCGGCGAGGCGCCGGCGTTGCTCGTCGTTTTCCACCGGGATGGGTTGCATGCGCGGGGGCTCGATCAGGCCAAGGGCGACACCGAGTTGCCACGCCAGGTTTTGCAGCCAGAGTTTCATGACAGGCCCCTTGTCCAAGGGAAGGAGAATCGGGCGACCTGACAAGTCAGGTCGCCCTAGGAAAGAGTAGACCGGCGTCCCACTCTCCGCACGTTCCACTCCGTCCTTGGAAACAACTTTACTGCGGGAAACCGGCCCCGGACCCTGACCTGAATCAAGCCAACGCCGATTCCCGCCCTTGCAGGAGACCGATCCAGGCCTTCAGGTTGGCGCCGACCATGCCCTTGCGCCAGACCAGCCAGGTACTCGCCCGGGCGAACGGTTCGGCCAGCGCATGCACCGCCACCGACTCCCGCCCCGGCAGGCTTTGCAGCATCGACACCGGCATCAGCGCCACCCCGCCGCCGGCCACCACGCAGGCCAGCATGCTGTGGTAGGACTCGATCTCCATCACCCGGCCCATGCTCACCCGCGCGCTGGCGAACCAGGACTCCAGCAGCAGGCGATAGGAGCAGCGCGGGCGGAAGGCGATCACCGCGCTGCCGGCCACGTCCTCGGGACCGCGCACCGGCGGGTGGCCATTCTCGGTGACCAGCACCATGCGCTCCTCGAACATCGGCAGGCCCTCCAGGCCGTCGAAGTCCAGCGGGCCGTCCACCAGCACGGCATCCAGGCGCCCGCCCAGCAGCGACTCGACCAGCTCGCCGCTGGGCGCGGTCTGCAATTGCAGGTTCACCGCCGGATAGCGCCGGTGGTATTCCGCCAGGCGCGGCGGCAGATGGATCGCCGCGGTGCTGTACATCGAGCCGAGGGCGAAATCGCCCACCGGTTCGCCCCCCTGCACCGCCGCGCGCGCCTCCTCCTGCAGGGCGAACAGCCGCGCGGCGTAGTCCAGCAGGACCTTGCCGGCCGGCGACAGTTGCAGGCGCTGGCGTTCGCGGAGGAACAGGTCGACGCCAAGCTGCTCCTCCAGTTGCCGCAGGCGCGTCGACAGGTTCGACGGCACCCGGTGCAGGCGCTCGGCGGCGCGGGCGATGGAGCCTTCCTCGGCGACCGCCTGGAAGATCCTCAACTGGCCGAACTCCACGGTTAATTCTCCAAAACAGAACAAGTAATTCACGATTATTCATTTTTACAGAATTGCCGCAAGGCCTAACCTGCTGCCATTCATCCCCCGGCAGGAATCCGCACATGTCCCGTGATTTTCTTCGTTCGCCGCTGGTCGGCCTGCTCGCCTGCCTGCTGGCGCTGGTGGTCGCCATGGGGGTCGGGCGCTTCTCCCTGACCCCGCAACTGCCGCACCTGATCCGCGAAGGCCAGCTCGACCTGACCGGCGCCGGCCTGCTGGCCGCCGCCAACTACCTCGGCTACCTGGTCGGCGCGCTGGACGCGCTGTTCGCCCGCGAAGCGCGGCAGGCGCGCTTGCGCCTGCTGGTCGGGCTATGGGCCTGCTTCGGCCTGACCCTGGCCTCGGTCTGGGCCGAGGGCTTCTGGCCGCACGCGCTGCTGCGCTTCGGTCTTGGCGTGGCCAGCGCCTGGGTCCTGATCATGGTCACCGCCCTCAGCCAGCGCCTCGCCGCGGAAAGCGGCCGGGCCCGGCTGGGCGCGCTGGTGTTCGCCGGCCCCGGCATCGGGGTGATGGTCACCGGCCTGCTGGCGGCATTGGGCAACGCCCTGGGCCAGGACTCGGTGTTCATCTGGAAGCTCTTCGCCGACCTCGCGCTGGTCCTGATCCTCATGCTCCTGCCGCTGCTGCCGCGCCCGGCCGCACGCAGCGCCGGCCACGACGCGCCTGCAACGGCAAGCGAGAACGCCGGCCTCGGCCGCCTGACCTGGGCCTACGGACTGGTCGGCCTCGGCTACATCATCCCGGCCACCTTTCTCTCGCAGATGGCCGCGGCGCGTTTCCACGGGCAATGGCAGGCCGATCTGTTCTGGCCCTGCTTCGGCCTGGCCTCGGCCACCGGGGTAGTGCTGATCAGCCTGCGCCGGCAGCGCCCGGACGGCACCCGCCGCTGGCTGGTCGGCGCGCTCTGGCTACAGGCCCTCGGCGTGCTCGCCTGCCTGCTGCCGGGGATCGGCGGACTGGCCCTGGGGGTAGTGCTGACCGGCCTGCCGTTCCTCGCCGGCATGCAACTGGTGATGCAATACGCCCGCGAACTGGCGCCGCATACGCCGCAGCGCAACGCCGGCCAACTGACCACCGGTTTCGCCCTCGGCCAGTTGCTCGGCCCGCTGCTGGCGGCGCTCAGCACGCATTTCGCCGGCGGCCTGCAACCGGCGCTGGCGCTCGCCGGGCTCGGCCTGGTCTTCGCCGGCCTGCTGTTGCGCCGGTCGCACTCGCTCAGCGTCGCAGCAGGCGTCGCAGCCACTGCTCGCCGCTGACCAGGGTGATGCCGGCGAGGACCAGCGCCGCGCCGGCGACGAAGTTCAGGCTGAGCGGCTCGCCCAGCAGCAATACGCCGAAGGTGACGCCGAACAGGGGGGTCATGAAGGAGAAGATCGCCAGGTTGTTCGCCAGGTAGCGACGCAGCAGCCAGAACCAGCAGAAGTAGCTGGCGAACGACACCACCACGCCCTGGAACAGCACGCTGGCGGTGCTCACCGGGGTCCAGCGGACCTCGCCGAACTGGCCGCTGAAAAGAGCGATCAGCAATAGCCCGGCGCATGCCACGAACAATTGGTAGAACAGCGTCAGGCTTGGCGGTGCCTCGGACAGCCGGGTGCCGCGCACTGCCACCGTGGTCGCGCCCCAGGACATCCCGGCGAGCAGGCCGAAAGCGTCGCCGAGCAGCATCCGCCCATCCATTTCCGCCCACGACAGGCCTCCGCCGAAGGCCACCGCTATGCCGCCGAAGCACACCGCCACGCCCAGCCACTGCAAGGGCCGCAGGCGTTCGCTGGGAAGCAGGAAGTGCAGCCCGAGGGCAGAGAAGATCGGCGCGGTATAGAGGAACACCGACATGTGCGAAGCCGTGGTGTATTGCAGGCCGAGGGCGATGAACAGGAACTCCAGGGCGAACAGCGTGCCGGTCAGCAGACCGGCGCCCAGGGTGCCCTGGCGCAAGCCCTCCCAGCCGCCGCGCCAGCACATCAGCAGGCCGACCAGGGCGGCGGCGATGCCGGAACGGATGGCCGCCTGCATGACCGGCGCGATGTCCGTCGCCGCCCACTTGATGGTCACCTGCTGGATGCCCCAGATCACGCAGAGCAACAGCATGGTCTGGAAGGCGAAGGCATCGGCGGACTTACGCATGGCGGACTCACAGGCAGGCATGGAAGGAAGCGGCCGCCAGCGGCGACCGTCGGGCAGCGCCATTATGGACAAGCCGGCGCGCCCGGTCGAAGCCTGGAAGCGACCTCCAGCGGGTCGTGCACGGCAGTTCCGGCCCGCTCGCCTGGCCTGCGGGGCGTGACGCATAGCGCCTGTGGCGCTATGCGTCCTGCGAACCCGCCATCTGGCCGCTCACTTGCCGGTCTTGATCTTGCTCCAGGTCCGCGTGCGCAGCCGCTCCAGCTTCGGCGGCAGCATCTCCACCGAATACAGCCTGGCCTGCACTTCTTCCGGCGGGTAGACGTTCGGGTTGTCGCGCAACTCCGCCGAGATCAAACCGTCCGCCGCCTTGTTCGGGTTGGCGTAGGCCACGTAGTCGGAGATCGGCGCCACCACCTCCGGGCGCAGCAGGTAGTCGAGGAAGGCGTGCGCCTGCTCGACGTTCTTCGCGTCGCGCGGAATCGCCAGCACGTCGAACCAGGCCGCGGCGCCCTCCTTCGGAATGCGGTACTCGATGCGTATGCCGTTCTTCGCTTCCCTGGCCCGGTTGGCCGCCTGCATCGCTCCGCCGGACCAGGCGATGGCCACGCAGACGTTGCCGTTGGCCAGGTCGCTGACGAACTTCGAGGAACTGAAGTAGGTGATGTACGGGCGCAGCTTCGCCAGGTGCTCCTCGGCTCGGCGGTAGTCTTCCGGTTGGTGGCTGTTGGGCGACAGGCCGAGATAGTGCAGCACCTCGGGGATCACCTCGGTGGGCGAGTCGAGGAAGGCCACGCCGCACTGTTGCAGCTTCGCCAGGTTCTCCGGCTTGAACACCAGGTCCCAGGAGTCCAGCGGCGCATCGTCGCCGAGCACCGCGCGGACCTTGTCGAGGTTGTAGGCGATGCCGTTGGTGCCCCACATGTAGGGCATCACGTAGCGGTTGCCGGGGTCCTTGCCCGCAAGCACCTTGAGCAGGGCCGGGTTGAGGTTCTTCCAGTTCGGCAGCTTGCTCTTGTCCAGCGGCTGGAACACTTCGGCCTTCAGGTAGTTGGGCAGGAAGCTGTCGCTGGGCACCACCAGGTCGTAGCCGGAATGCCCGGACAGCAGCTTGGCCTCGAGCACCTCGTTGCTGTCGTAGACGTCGTACTTCGGCGCGATGCCGGTCTGCGCCTGGAGGTTCTTCAGGGTGTCCGGGGCGATGTAGTCGAACCAGTTGTAGATCCGTACTTCCGGCGCGGCCTGGACCAGCCCGGCGGAAGCGGCCAGCGCGAGGCCGGCCAGCAGCTTGCGAGTCGATTGCATGCTTCGCTCCTCAGCGGGCCGCGCCTTCGTAGCCCTGCAGCACGTTGACCGCGTTGATGCCGATGGCTTCCACCGCATAGCCGCCTTCCATGACGAACAGGGTCGGCAGGCCCAGCCGGGCGATGCGCTCGCCCATCCGCAGGTAGTCCGGCGAATCCAGCCTGAACTGGGAGATCGGGTCTTCCTTGTAGGTGTCCACGCCAAGGGAAATCACCAGGGCATCCGGGGCGTAGCCGGCGATCCGCACGCAGGCGTCGTCGAGCGCCGCCGACCAGAGGTCCCAGCCGCTGCCATGGGCCAGCGGATAGTTGTGGTTGCAGCCCTCGCCGGCGCCTTCGCCGCGCTCGTCGGCGTAGCCGAGGAAGTACGGGTATTCGACCCGCGGATCGCCATGGATCGAGGCGAACAGCACGTCGTCGCGGCGGTAGAAGATATCCTGGGTGCCGTTGCCATGGTGATAGTCGACATCGAGGATCGCCACGCGCCGGGCGCCCTGGTCGAGGAACGCCTGGGTGGCGATGGCGGCATTGTTGAGGAAGCAGTAGCCGCCCATGAAGTCGCCACCGGCGTGATGGCCCGGCGGACGGCAGAGAGCGAAGGCGTTGCGGGCGCCCTGGCGCATATGCTCCTGGGCGGTCAGCGCGACCTGGGCGGAGCTGTAGATGGCCTGCCAGGTGCCGGCGGTGATCGGCGCCTCGGTGTCGAAGCTGTAGTAGCCCAGCTCGCCCATCAGCGCCGTGGGGATCGGCCCGTCGCGGCGCAGGCGGCGGCCGGGGAAGGTGGTGGACACCAGGTCGCCGCTGTGGCCTTCGGCGGTCCAGCGGGCCCAGGCGCCCTGGAGGAAGTCCAGGTAGGCGGCGTCGTGGATGCGCAGCAGCGGCTCGCGGCCGAAATCCTTCGGCGCGATCACCTCGCCAAGGTTCTGCGACTTCACCCGGGCCAGCACGGTGTCGGCCCGGCTGGGCATTTCGAAACAGGGTTGCAGCTTGCCGTCGACCAGTTCCGACTGGCCGAAGTGCAGACGATGATCGTCGCTGTAGACGCTCAGCATGGAGAGACCTCGCAGGTTTCTTGTTCTTGGTGGAGGGATTCTGCCCAGCGCGCGGTCGCGGCAAAACGGCGGCGGCGGCCAAAAAGGGATCGATATGGCCAGAATCCATGTCCCTTTAGCGCCGCCTGGCGATTATCGACGCGGGGAATTACTCGGCGCCCGCACCGGTCCATACTGCTTGAGCCAGTCAGGATCGAAAGGGGGATTCGATGAGGCGCGCCAGCCTGCATATGTTGCTCTGCCAGTTCGCCATGGCCCTGGGCCTGCTCCTGAGCCTGGGCAGCGAGGCCTGGGCCGCCAGGCCGGCTCCGCAGGCGGCCGTCGACCTGGAAGCGCCGCCCGCCCTGGCCGAGGACGCCAGCCTCGACCAGCTCAACGCGCAACTCGACCTGATCCGCCAGCGCGTCACCGCCGACGCCAGCGACGACCTCCTCGCCGAGTTGCGCCAGAGCGCGCTGCAAGTCCAGCGCCAGGCCGACGCCCTGCTCGCGCTGCGGGTGGCCGACATCGAGCGGCTCGACGATCAGTTGAAAGTGATCGGCCCGCCGCAGCCCGACGAGGCGGAAAGCCTCGCCGCCCAGCGCCAGGCCCTGACCCGGCAGAAGAACGCCCTGCTCGACGACGAACGCCAGGCCACCCAGCTCGGCCAGTCGTCCCGCGACCTGGCAGCACAGATCGTCAACCTGCGCCGCAGCCTGTTCAACTCGCAGATCAGCAGCCGCGCGGCGACACCGTTCAGCCCGAGCTTCTGGTCGACCCTGATCCGTCCCACCGACGACGACCTGCGCCGGCTGGACAAGCTGAAGGCGGAGGCCCTGGTCGCCTTCGACAGCGCCATCGCGCCCGGACACCGCTGGGCCTTCGCCGGAACCCTGCTGGCCACCGTGCTGATCTGGAGCTTCGGCCGCCGCCTGCTGGAGCGCATGCTTACCTGGGCGATGATCCGCTGGCTGCCGGAAGGCCGCCTGCGGCGCAGCGCCCTGGCCCTGGCGGTCGGGCTGGCGACCATCCTGACCATCGTCGGCGCGGTGTCGCTGATGCGCTGGGGCCTGGAAAGCAACGCCAGCCTGAGCCCCGACATGGCCAGCCTGACCGATCAACTGGTGAGCCTGGCGACCTTCTGCGCCTTCATCGCCGGCCTCGGCCGCGCCCTGCTGATGCTGCCGCGACCATCCTGGCGGCTGCCGGCGATCCCGGACAGGATCGCCAGCGCCCTCGGCCCGTTCCCGGCGATCCTCGCAGTGGCGCTGATGCTGGTGGCCACCGAGGAGCGGATCAACAGCGTCACCGGCACCAGCCTGGCCCTGACCGTCGCCCTCAACGGCCTGACCGCGCTGGTCACCGCGCTGATCTTCGCCGCCGCCCTGCTGCGCTACCACCATGTGCGGCGCAAGCACGACCTGGAGCGGCCAGGCGGGATCGCCGGGCTGATCCCCTTCGTCGCCTCGGTATGGATCGCGGCGATCCTCCTCGCCCTGTTCACCGGCTACCTGTCGCTGGCCTACTTCCTCACCGGCAAGCTGCTGTGGATCAGCGTGATCGCGGCCACCACCTACCTGCTGATCGCTTTCTTCGGCGACATCTGCGAAACCCTGCTCTCGCCCAAGCACCCCAGCGGCCTGGCGCTGGCCAATGCGCTCGGCCTGTCGCCGCGCCACCAGGCCCAGGCCAGCACGGTGCTGGCCGGGGTCGGCCGCACCCTGCTGCTGCTCACCGCGCTGCTGCTGGCCTTCCTTCCGGTCGGCTCGAGCCCCAGCGAACTGCTGCAGGGCTTCGCCCAACTGGGCGAAAGCAGCAAGACCCTGGGCAACCTGAACATCGTCCCGCAGGACATCCTGGTCGCCCTGCTGCTGTTCGTCGGCGGCCTGTTCGCCCTGCGCATCGTCAAGCGCTGGCTGAGCGAGCGGTTGCTGCCGGAAACCAACATGGACGCCGGCATGCGCGCCTCGCTGGTGACCCTGGTCGGCTACCTCGGCTTCGTGCTCCTGGCGATGCTGGTGATGTCCACCCTGCGCATCAACCTGACCAGCCTGACCTGGGTGGTCAGCGCCCTCTCGGTAGGCATCGGCTTCGGCCTGCAGGCCATCGTGCAGAACTTCATTTCCGGCCTGATCCTGCTGACCGAGCGGCCAGTGAAGGTCGGCGACTGGGTCAGCCTGGGCGGGGTCGAGGGCGATATCCGGCGGATCAACGTGCGCGCCACCGAGATCCAGATGGGCGACCGCTCCACGGTGATCGTGCCGAACTCGCAGTTCATCTCCCAGACCGTGCGCAACGTGACCATGGGCAATGCCCTCGGGGTGGTCGGGGTGAACCTGACCCTGCCGCTGGACACCGACGCGATGAAGGTCCGCGAACTGCTCTTGCAGGCCTTCGCCGAACACCCGGCGATCCTCGATGCACCGGCGCCCTCGGTGACGTTCAAGGATCTCGCCAGCAACGGCCTGGTGCTCAACGCCAGCGGCTTCGTCAACAGCCCGCGTTCGGTGGCCGGCGCGCGCAGCGACCTGCTCTTCACCATCCTCGACCGCTTGCGCAGCGAAGGCATCGCGCTGTCCTCGCCACAGAGCCTGCTGATGATCCAGGATGGCGGCCCGGCCAGCGCCGCGCCTGCGCCCGCGACGCCCGATTGAAGCGAAGGGGCGGACTGTCCGTCACGCAACGGGTAGAATCCGCCCCTTTTTCAACGCCGAACCGCCATGAATCGCGAAGCCCTCGATACCCTCCTCCAGCACCTGCTCGCCGCGCTGTCCCCGGCGCCGGCGGAGACCCGCCGTCTGTTCCATGGTCGCGGCCGCTGCTGGCCGGGCCTGGAACAATTGACCGCGGACTGGCTGCAGGGCGTCCTGCTGGTGACTCTGTTCAAGGAGCCGCAGCCGGAGGAACTGGAGGCCTTGCGTCGGACCCTGGGGCAACTGACCACGGCGCCGGCCTGGGCTGCGAGCCAGGGCCGGCACCTGGTCCTGCAGCACCGCTACCGCCCAGACAGCGCCTGCGAATGGCTGTCGGGCGAGCCGCTGGAAACCTGGGACATCGTGGAAAACGGACTGCGCTTCCGCCTCGACCTGGGACGCAACCAGAACACCGGGCTATTCCTCGACATGCGCCTGGGCCGCCGCTGGGTGCAGGAGCAGGCCGCCGGCCGCCGCGTGCTCAACCTGTTCGCCTACACCTGCGGCTTCTCGGTGGCGGCCATTGCCGGCGGCGCCAGCCAGGTGGTCAACCTGGACATGGCCCGCGGCCCGCTCAACCGCGGCCGCGACAATCACCGCCTGAACGGCCACGACCTCGGCCGGGTGAGCTTCCTCGGCCACGAACTGTTCAAGTCCTGGGGCAAGCTGCGCAAGCTCGGCCCGTACGACCTGGTGATCGTCGATCCGCCGAGCTTCCAGAAGGGCAGCTTCGTCCTGACCCAGGACTACCGCAGGATTCTCCGCCGCCTGCCGGAACTGCTGGTGCCCGGCGGCACCCTGCTGGCCTGTATCAACGACCCGGCCATCGGCCCCGACTTCCTCCTCGAGGAAACCGCCCGCGAGGCGCCGTCGCTGCACTTCGTCGAACGCCTGGAGAATCCGCCGGAGTTCCCCGATGTCGACCCCGCGGCGGGCCTCAAGGCGCTGCTGTTCCGCAACGCAGGCTGATCGACGCGCAGGCGGCGTGTCGCTAGGCTGTCGGCATGGACATGCCCGATGGCTTCATTCCCCTGCCGCCACGCGTCGAACCGCAGGCGGCCTTTCGCCCCCTGCTCGACGACCTGCGCCGAACCCTGGCCCGGCCTCCGTTCGAGCGGGCCGTGCACAGCGTCTACCTGTACGGCAGCGTCGCCCGCGGCGAGGCCATCACGGGGCGCTCCGACCTCGACCTGACCCTGGTCCTGCGCGACCCGCCCAGCCCCGAATTGGCCGCGCAACTGGAAACCGCGCGCCTGACATTGCAGGCGCGCCACCCGGAAGTCAGCAAGATCGATTTCGATATCGGCCACCTGGACCAGGCCCGCGATCCGGCCAACCGCGATAGCTGGGGCTATTGGCTCAAGCACCGCTGCCGCTGCCTGTGGGGCGAAGACCTGGCCAGCGCCCTGCCGCCCTTGCGTCCGGCGAAAGCCATCGCCCTGGCCCTCAACGGCGACTATGCGCAGGTGCTGGAAGACTATGCGCGACGCCTGGAAAGCGCGTCCTCGGAGGAGGAGCGCCGCCGCCTGCAACGGGAAGCGGCGAAGAAGCTGATCCGCTCCAGCGACATCCTTCGCGGGGAGACGGAGAGCGTCTGGCCGGAGACCCTGGAGCATTACCTGGCGCTGTTTCGCGCGCGGTACCCCGGACAGGCGCCGGCCCTGGAATATTTCAAGGCCGTGCTGGACGGCCAGGCCGAAGACCCGGCGGCGTTCATCGAACGCTTGCGCGCGTTCAGCGCCTGGATGCAGCGCCAGGCGTAGCCCGCCGAGACAGTCGTCCTCAGCGTCGGGCCAACAGGGCCGTGGCGCCCTGGGCCTTGCGCGTGTACCAGAGCACCCGGCTGACGCCACGGGTGATCGCCACGTAGGCCAGGCGCAGGCTTTCGTCCTCCATGGCCTGGTCGTAACTGTTGCGGAAGAAGCCCGATGCCGCGTACAGCGCGTTGCGCAACGGATGCTTCTCGCCCGGCAGGCAGTCGTCGACGACGATCGCCACTTCGGCCTGGAGGCCCTTGGCGCGATGGATGGTCATGCCCTTCACCGGCAGCGCGCGATCCAACTCCGCCTGGATCGCCTGCAACGGCTCGTTGCGCCGGCTCAGCAACAGCACCGCGGTGCGCTCGCTGCTTTCGCGAGCGGCGGCGTGCTCGCACTGGGCGCGGATTTCCGCCAGCAGCTTCGGCAGTTGCGCACGCAGGTCGAAACGCTGCACCAGCTTCACGCCATGGTCGCCCGGCTGGATCGGGCGGAACGCGCGGCAGGTCTTGTCCTGCTTGAAACGCACCCCGGCCAGCACCTTCTCGCCGTCGCGAATGATCGGTTCGACGGAGCGGTAGTTGGTTTCCAGCACCAGCAGCGCGCTCTTGCGTCCCCGCCCACGCGAAGGGAAATGCCGGTCGAAGTCGATGAACAGCTCCGGCGAACTGCCGCGCCAGCCGTAGATCGACTGCCAGTCGTCGCCGATGGCCATCAGGCTCGGCGCGGTGCCCTGGGTCGCCAGGCGACGGTGCAACGCCTGTAGCCAGAGGACGATCTGCGGCGAGACATCCTGGAACTCGTCGATCAGCAGATGGGTGAACGGCGCCAATGCCGTTTCCGCCAGGGCCCCGCCGGCCATCCGCTCGCCGAGCTGCTGGAACGCGGCGTCGAAGGTCATCAGGCCCTCCTCGCGCAACAGTGCCTGGAACCTCGCCCAGAACAGTGCCATGGCTTCGACGAAGATCTTCTCGCGCAACCCGCATTCCAGCTTGCCGCTGTCCAGGCGTTCGACGCGCAGGCCCAGGCTCTCGGCGAACCCGGCCTGGGCATGGAAGGCTTCGTACAGCGGCAGCGCCTGGAACTCGCCGGCCAGCTTGAACGGCTCCAGCGGCGCCTTCGGCTGCCGCCGCGCGCCCTCTTCCGGCTCCGCCGGCGGCGGCAGTTCCAGCAGCTTGTGGGTCTTGGCGCGGAACGCCGGGCTTGCCGCGTAGCACTGCTGGTAGGCCTGCTTCAGCAGGCGCTGCTGGGCCGGACGCAGGCGTCCGGCGGCAAGGGGGTTGTCCGGCTCGGCGGCGGGGTCGCGGTCGTCCAGTTGTTCGAACCAGCGCGGATTGCCGAGCACCTCGCGGGCCAGGCTGCCGAGCGCCGAATGGAAAGTGCGCACGCACTGCCGCGCCTGGGCCGCGTCGAACGGGTATTGCCAATGGGCGAGCACGCGCAGCAATTGTTCGCGCAACTGCGCGCAGGAGGCGTTGGTGAAGGAAATCACCGTCAGCCGCTGCGGCTCGACGCCCAGGTGGCAGAGCATGAACACCACCCGCAGGACCAGGGTGGTCGACTTGCCCGAGCCGGCACCGGCAAAGATCCGCGCCAGCGGCTGGCGGCAGAGGATCATCGCCCACTGTTCCTCGGACGGCGGGCTGACCACGCCGAGCGTCGCGGCCTGCGCCACCTGCTCGCGCATGGCGCGCTCCTGGGATTCGTCGACCTTCAGTGCGGCAGCCGGATAGATTCCCTGCGGCGCGCCCCGCGAGGCGGCAGCGGGCTTGCCGGCGCCCTTCGCAGGCTTGCCGGTGGCCTTGGCCGGAGCCTTCGCGGCGTTCTTCCGGGAGCGGGCCTTGGCCGGCTGCAACAAGGCTTCGCGAGCCTCGCGTTCGGCCTGCAGGTAGGCGGTGGTACGCGGGAAACAACGCGCCAGGGCGCTGGAGAGCATCGACTTGTAGCGCCGTACGGCAGACAGCATCGGGGACCGGTCCAGACAAAGCATGTGGCTGAATCATAAGTGTTTTCCGCCCTCGGCCGACAGTCGGACGCGGACCGCCCATCGCGCCAGGGCAACCCTTGCGCGACCGCGCCGGTCTACCCTTCGGGCCGTGCCGGCCTGCCAACTCAGCGAAAACAAGGAGCCTACCCATGAGCGATTGGGCAATCACCTACAGCAAGGACGAAGCCACCGAGCGTCAAGTCCTGCCGTTCCCCCACAAGCCGAGCCCCGAAGAGGTCGCCGAGCACCTGCTGGAATGGGCCGAGGCCAACCTCAAGCCGGGCCACTACAGCACCGGCAAGCTGGAAAGCGACGAGCCGGCGGAACTGCTGCTGCGCCGCTTCGGCATCGTCGTCACCGGCATCGCCGAAGCCTGATCCCTCCCGCGACCGGCAGGCGCCGGTCGCTTCCGCCGATACACGCCTGCTCCGCCAAGCCTACGCACGCGCCAGCCGCGTACCTGGGGCCGCTAGACCAAGCGACGGTTTTGCTCCGGCCACACGGCACCTCAGCGCTCGCCAAGGGCGGCGAGATAGGCGCAGAGCATATCGGCCAGGGCCTCGGCGTAACGCTCGATCTCCGCCTCGCTGCGTGGCTGTTCGGAGAACTGCTTGCCGACCGCGCCGAGGGTGGTGGTGAGCAATTCGCCGGCCAGGCCGCGCTCGGCCTCGGCGACCTCCGGCAAGGCCTCCCGGAGAAACGCCTGGAACACCCGCGCGCCCTCCGCCTTCACCTCCCGCGCCTCGTCGGCGTCGCGATACAGCGGCGCCGCGTCGCTCAGCGCCACGCGTATCGCCGCCTCTTCGCACTCCGAGCGCACGAATGCCAGCACCAGCCGGCGCAAGCGCGCCAGCGGCGGCCGGGCGGTGTCCTCGAGGATCTCGCCGAGCAGACGCGTGGTGCGCCGCCACTCGTCGCTTTGCAGGCGGAAGAGGATCGCCGCCTTGTTCGGGAAATACTGGTACAGCGAACCGATGCTCACCCCGGCGCGCTCCGCCACCCGCGCGGTGGTGAAACGTTGCGCGCCTTCGCTGGCCAGAACCTGAACAGCCGCCTCCAGGATGCTCGCCACCAGTTCGCTGGAACGGGCCTGCTGCGGCTGCTTGCGCGAGGAAATACGCGGGTTTCGCTTGTCGCTCATGGAAGGCTCCGGAATGCGAATGGCGGAATGCGATGAATCCGTCGCATTCTAGGTCCACGCACTTACGCGCTCAAACATTCCCGGAGCCATCCATGAATACCCTCACCAACGCCCCGCTCGCCGATCTCCTGCAACGCCTGTTCGCCGAAGCCGAGGCCAGCGCACCGGGCGACAGTCCCGCCCTCGCCGACCTCTCGGAGGCCGAGCTGAAGCGCCTCATGGGCAGCAAGACCGAATACCGCGAGTTCTACGGCCGCCTGAAGGACCTGGCGCTGCCCGTCTCCCGCGAAACCGGCAGCCTGCTCTACATGCTGGCGCGCAGCAGCTCGGCGCGCAGCATCGTCGAGTTCGGCACGTCCTTCGGCCTGTCCACCCTGCACCTCGCCGCGGCGCTGCGGGACAACGGCGGCGGCCGCCTGATCGGCAGCGAGTTCGAACCCTCCAAGGCCGAGCGGGCACGGCGCAACCTGGCCGCCGGGGGGCTGCTCGACCTGGTGGAACTGCGCGAGGGCGATGCCCTGCAAACCCTCGCCAAGGACCTGCCGGACAGCATCGACCTGGTCCTGCTGGACGGCGCCAAGGCGCTCTACCCGGAGGTCCTCGCCCTGCTGGAAAGCCGCCTGCGCCCCGGCGCGCTGGTGATCGCCGACAACGCCGAGCATAGTCCCGAGTACCTGGCCCATGTCCGCTCGCCGGCCAACGGCTACCTGTCGACGCCCTTCGCCGAGGATGTCGAGCTGTCCATGCGCCTGGTCTGAAGCCTAGCGACTGACGGCGTCTCGCGGGTTTGCTAGGGTCTGGCTCATGCCGCCCGGACAGCTCGAAGGAGACCCGCATGACCCGTGACCGACTCGCCGAGCGCTACCGCGCCTACATCGACTGCCTGAACCGCCAGGACTGGGCGCGCCTGGGCGACTTCGTCCATGACCGGGTGCGCTACAACGACGTGCAGATCGGACTCGACGGCTACCTGCGGATGCTCGAAGGCGATTTCCTGGCAATCCCCGACCTGCGCTTCGAGATCGAACGCCTGCTCGTCGATCCGCCGGGCGTCGCCTGCCGTCTGCACTTCGACTGCACACCCAGCGGCCGGCTGTTCGGCATCCCGGTCAACGGCCAGCGGGTACGCTTCGCCGAGAACGTCTTCTACGAATTCGAAGACGAGCGCATCGCCGGCGTCTGGTCGGTGATCGACAAGGCGGCGGTCGCCGCGCAGGTTCAGGCGACGCCGTCGTCCTGAGGCGCCAGGGCACTGCGGGCCGACCATCTACCAGGTATCCACGAACGGCCGCTTGCGCCCCGCCCTCGGCGCCGGTTCTCCAGCGACGGCCAGGCCGCGCAGGAGCCAGGCGCGGGTCTCCGCCGGGTCGATCACCGCGTCGATCTCCAGGTAGCTGGCCATGTTCAGCGCCTTGCCGTTGCGGTAGGCCTTGTCGACCATGCCGCGGAACAGCGCCTCGCGCCGCTGGGGGTCTTCCTCGGCCGCCAGCTCCTTGGCGAAGCCCAGCCGCACCGCGCCTTCCAGGCCCATGGCGCCGAACTCGCCGCTGGGCCAGGCGACGGTGAACAGCGGCGAATGGAAGCTGCCCGCCGCCATGGCCTGGGCACCCAGTCCGTAGCCCTTGCGCAGGACCACGGTGAAGAACGGCACCGTCAGGCTGGCGGCGCTGACGAACATCCGCGAGACGTGGCGCACCGTGGCCTGTTTTTCCGCCTCCGGGCCAACCATGAAGCCAGGGGTGTCGCAGAGCGAGACGATCGGAATGTCGAAGGCGTCGCACAACTGCATGAAGCGCGCGGCCTTGTCGCCGGCCGCGGCATCGATGGCGCCGCCGAGATGGCCAGGGTTGTTGGCGATCAGGCCGAACGCCCGGCCCTCGATGCGCAGCAGCGCGGTGACCAGGCCGGGAGCGAACTGGCGCCGCAGTTCCAGCACGCTGTCCCGGTCGGCCAGGACCTCGATCGCCTGGCGGATGTCGTAGGCACGCAGGCGGTTCTCCGGCACCAGGTGGCGCAACTCGCGCTGGTCGGCGCAACTCCAGTCGGCCAGCGGGCCCTGGAAATAGCCGAGGTAGCGCCTGGCCACCGCGACCGCTTCGGCCTCGTCCGCCACCAGTACGTCGATCACTCCGTTGGGCCCCTGCACGCCCGTCGGACCGACCTCCTCGGCGGCGAAACGGCCCAGGCCGCCGCCCTCGATCATCGCCGGGCCGGCCATGCCGATGGTGGCGTCGCGGGTGGCGATGATCACATCGCAGCAGCCCAGCAACGCGGCATTGCCGGCGAAGCAGCGACCGGAGACCACTCCCACCAGCGGCACCAACCCGGAGAGCCGGGCCATGCCGACGAAGGTATGGCAATCGAGGCCAGCGACGCCGACGAAATCGGTATCGCCCGGGCGCCCGCCGCCGCCCTCGGCGAACAGCACCAGCGGCAAGCGCCACTGTTCGGCCAGGCCGAGCAGGCGGTCGGTCTTCTTGTGGTTCATCACCCCCTGGGTGCCGGCGAACACCGTGTAGTCGTAGGCCAGCACCAGGCAACGCGCGGCCTGCGCGCCGAAGCTGGCGGCCCCCACCGTACCGGTGCCGGCGACCAGGCCATCGGCGGGGCTCAGCTCCAGCAACTCCTCGGCGGAGCGCCGGCGACGCTGGGCGGCCAGGGCGAAACCGCCATATTCGCTGAAGCTGCCCTCGTCCAGCAGGTCGAGCACGTTCTCCCGCGCGGTACGCTGTCCGGTCTTGCGCCGCCTGGCCAGCGCCTGCGGACGACGCTCGTCGCCCAGCGCTGCCTGGCGCTCGAGTACCTCGGCGAGATCGGCGCGGATATGCGCCAGGTCCAGCGCCTGTTCGGTCGGTGCCTGCTCGTCGTCATCCTCCGTCGGTTCGAGGAACAGCAGCGTCGCGCCCTCCTCCAGAGGCTCCCCGAGGCTCGCCGCGAGCCGCCGGACGATACCGCCGCCGGGTGCCTTGACCTCGAACTCCATCTTCATCGCTTCCAGGATCGCGACCCGCTGGCCGGCACGCACCCGTTCGCCCTCGGCCACTTCCAGGGCCACCAGCACCCCGCTGCTCGGCGCAGGCAGCGGCAGGCTGCCGAGTGGCGCCTCGACCCGCGCAGGCGCGGCGTCCTCGGCGAGCGGGCACTCGGCGCGGAGCCGCGGATGGCTCGCCGGGATAGGCGCCAGCAGTGTCTCCAGGTGGCTTTCGACGAAGCGGGTGTCGACCCGGTTGGCCTGTACCGCCGGATGCAGCAGAAGGTTGCGCAGCAGGTCCAGGTTGCTCGCCACGCCCTCCAGGCGGAATTCGCAGAGCGCCCGGTAGGCCCGGCGCAACGCGGCGGGATAATCCGCACCGCGCACGACGAGCTTGGCCAGCAGCGAATCGTAGCTGGGGCTGACCCGATAGCCGGCATAGCCGTAGCCGTCCACCCGCAGGCCGGGACCGCTGGGCGGTTCGTAGGCGCCGATAGTGCCCACCGCCGGACGGGCGCTGCCGTCGGCCGCCAGGGTCTCCAGGTTGATCCGCAGTTGCACCGCGCAGCCGCCGATCGCCGGCGGTCGCTCCAGGCCGAGGGCGGCAAGCTCCATACCGGCGGCGAGACGCAACTGGGCGTGCAGCAGGTCGACCCCGGTGACTTCCTCGGTGACGGTATGCTCCACCTGGATGCGCGGATTGGCTTCCATGAAATAGAAGTGCCCGGGGCGCTCCTCGTCGACCAGGAACTCGAAGGTACCGATCCCCCGATAGCGCACCGCGCCGGCCATGCGCAGGGCGCAATCGATCAGCGCCTCGCGGGTGGCCTCCGGCAGGTCCGGGCTGGGCGCGATCTCCAGCAGCTTCTGCTGGCGCCGTTGCAGGCTGCAATCGCGCTCCCAGAGGTGGCTGACCGCACCGCTGCCGTCGCCGAGCACCTGCACCTCGATGTGCCGGGCCCGCGCCACCCGTTGCTCGACGTATAACTCGTCCCGGCCGAACGCCGCCTGCGCCTCGGCACGGCAGCGGCGGTAGGCATCGGCCAGTTGCGCGACCTCCTCCACCGCGCGCATGCCACGTCCGCCGCCGCCGGCAAGAGCCTTGAGCATCACCGCGGCGCCATCGCCCAGCCCTTCCAGGAACGCCTCGGCCTCTTCGACGCTGACCGCGCGGTTGATCCCGGCCACCAGCGGCACCTCCAGGCGCTCGGCCAGGGCACGCGCGGCAGCCTTGTCGCCGAACAGGTCGAGCACTTCCGCTTGCGGCCCGACGAAGTGGATGCCCGCGCGCTGGCAGCGCCGGGCGAATTCGCCGTTCTCGGCGAGGAAACCGTAGCCCGGATGGATTGCCTCGCAGCCCTGCTCCAGGGCCAGCGCGACCAGCCGATCCATGTCGAGATAGGCCGCCACGCCACGGCCGGCCAGCGGCAGCGCGACATCGGCCTTGCGCACGTGCAGGGAAGCGGCATCGTCCTCGGCGAACACCGCCACCGAGCGGATACCCAGGTCGGCGCAGGCGCGAGCGATGCGAATGGCGATCTCGCCGCGGTTGGCGATCAGCAAGGCGTTGAAGGGAGCGGTCACGGCAGGTTCTCCGGGGAGCGGGTCAGGCGGCCGGCGAAAGGAGCTGGCCCGGCGGCGCGTTGGTCATCGTCGCAGGCATCTTAGGCAGCCGAAGGAAGCGGCAGAACTGAGGCTTATTCATCGACATCCATGAAGCCTATGCATGGTTCTATCGGCGAGCATGCCTGCTAGGCTGGCGCCTTCCCCAGACAGGCGCGCGCAAACATGAATCAGCCACATGAATGGTCGCCCCTCAGCCGTTTCGATCTGAACCTGTTCCGGGTCTTCGAAGTGGTCTATCGAGAACGCAACCTGACCCGCGCGGCGGGCCTCCTGCATCTCAGCCAGTCGGCCGTCAGCCACGCCCTGGCGCGCCTGCGCGACCAGCTCGGCGACCCGCTGTTCGTCCGCCAGGGGCGCGGGGTTGCGCCGACGCCGCTGGCCGATCGACTGGCGCCGGGCATCCATGACGCCCTCGCCGGCCTGCACCGCAGCATGAATCGCTGCCAGACATTCGACCCTCGGCGCGACGCGCGGACCTTCCAGTTGAACATGCCGGAGCAACTGGAGCCGCTGGTGCTCCCGGCGATCCTCGACCACCTGCGCCAGGCCGCGCCGCGCATCGAGATACGCTGCAACAGCCTGCACTGGGCGGACCTGAAGGCGGAACTGGGCGCCGGACGCATCGACCTCGCCATCGAGATCGCCCGGCCCACCGACGCCGCCCTGCGCCGCCAGCACCTGCTCGACGATAGCCTGTGCGTGATGGCCGGGCCGGGCTTCGCCGGCGAACTGAGTGCGGAGGAGTACCTGGCGGCGGACCATGTCGCGGTGACCTCGCGGCGACGCGGCATCTGCATCGAAGACCTGGCCCTCGGCCACCTCGGCCTGACCCGCCAGGTGCGCCAGCGCTGCCAGCACTACCTGTCGGCGGCGTTGCTGGTGGCCCAGGGCGGCTACCTGCTGACCCTGACCCGAGGCTACGCCGAACTGATCAACCGCGGCCTGGGCAACCGCCTGCTGCCGATGCCGCTGGCCCTGCCAGCGGTGACTCTAAATCTCTACTGGTCGCGCCAGGCCGACGACGAAGCCGGCAGCCTCTGGCTGCGCGGCGAACTGGCGGAGCTGGCGACGCGCCTGCGCTGAGCGCGGGCGCTGCGACTAGGGCTTCGCCGCCTTGGCGCGGGCCTTCTGCAGCCACTGCCCGGCCTTCGCCGAACACTCCGTGACATAGGTCGTATCGATCGCGCAGCGCTCCCCGGTGGCCTTGAGCAGGTAGGCGGCATCGGCTACCTCGTAGTCGGTGTGCCGGCGCGGCGTACCCTTCGCCTGGGATTCGCGTTCGTCCTCGCGGATGTCGCAGTACAGCGCATTGCTGCGGGCGAACAGTTCGAGGCACTCGGCATCCTTGCCCAGCAACGGGTTGGCGCTGTCCTCGGCGGACTTGGAGCAGCCGCCGAGCAGCAGGCAGGCGCAGGCGATCGTGGCAAGCGGGCTACGCATGTGTCCGTTTCCTTGGCCATGGAGAGTGCGCCATTAAAACAGCCCCGGCGCCTCGGCGCATCCGCGGCGTGCCCATGGTGCTACTCCGCATCCCCCTGCCCCAGCAGCGCCCGGTACTTCACCGCCGCCGCGGTCCGCGACGGCACGTCCAGCGCCCGCAGCAGCGACGACACATGGATGCGCACCGTGTAGTGGGAGATGTCCAGGGCGCGGCCGATCTCCTTGTTGCTCTTGCCTTGGGCCAGCAGGCGCAGGACATCCAGTTGGCGCTCGGTGAGCCCCTCCAGGCGCGGGCTGGGCTGCAGCGGCAGGAGGCCGGAGGGTTCGTAGCGCACCAGCACTTCCCCGGCGCGGATGGCCAGAATCGCCTGGCCGAGTTCCTCGGGCGCGATGCTCTTGCCGAGGAAGCCGTCGGCCCCTGCGTTCATCACTTCGCCGATGAGCTGCGGGTCGTCGACCATCGAGACGACGATCAGGGTGGTGCGCGGGAACCGGCGGCGCAGGTCGGCGAGCATCTCGATGCGGGTCAGGCCGGGGAAACGCAGGTCGAGGATCAGCGAATCGGGCTGCTCGCCTTCGCCAGCCAGGCGCAGGACCCCGGCGAGATCGCCGGCCTCCTCGATCCTGGCCTCGGGCAGCAGGCGCTGGAGGATACTCAGCATGCCCTCGCGAAACAGCGGATGATCATCGGCGACGATGATGCGGCCAGTCATTCTTGTAGTCTCCAGGAGTCGCAGTTTCCGCCGCGCATGCTACCTTAGCCCGCTACCGCCGCGCCCACCCTTCGTCCGTCTTCGTGACGAAGGGGGCGAAACAGAGGAAAAGGCGCGCGGCGCTCCCATGCACACGGAGGTGCACATGAAGTTCGAGAAGAATACCGAGCTGGACCAGGCCAACCTGCGACTGATCGTGGCCACCTGCGCGATTCTCTACGTGGTGCTGATCGGCCTGCTGCCCGGCCTGAAGGTCGAGACCTACCTGCCGATCGTTGCCTACTACGGCCTGTTCCTGATCGCCTCCATACTGCTGCGCCAGGCCATCGTGCGCTGGCCGGGGCACTACCCGGCGCGGCGGATCTTCTGCATGCTGCACGACTACGCCGGCACCTCGTTCGGCCTGATCGTGGGCGGCGAGGCGGCGCTGCCGCTGTACGCGGTGATGGTCTGGATCAACCTGGGCAACGGCATGCGCTACGGCTCGCGCTACCTGGCCATCGCCACCGCCCTGGCGCTGCTCGCGCTACTGGTCATCTATCGCCTGACCCCGGCCTGGCAGGCTCAGCCGTTCATGGTGCTGATGCTGATGACCACCAGTACCGTCATTCCCTTCTACGCGCACCTCCTGCTGGAGCGCACGCGCAAGGCCACCGAGGAAGCGTCGCAGGCGAACCAGGAGAAATCGCGCCTGCTGGCCCAGGCCAGCCACGACCTGCGCCAGCCGATCCACTCCATCGGCCTGTTCACCGCCTGCCTGCGCGACGCCCGCCTGGGCGACGAGGAACGGCGCCTGGTGGACAACATCGACCGCTCGCTGCTCAACGTCTCGCAACTGTTCCGCTCCATCCTCGATCTCTACACCCTCGACAACGGCCGGCTCCAGCCCAAGCAGGAGAACGTCCACCTGGGCGAGTTGCTGCGCGACCTGGTCCGGCGCAACGCCGAGGCGGCGCGCTGGGCCGGGGTGGAGTTGCGCCTGCGCCCTTGCCGCCTGTGGACGCGAACCGATCCGGGGCTGCTGTCGACCATGCTGCAGAACCTGCTCTCCAATAGCCTCAAGTACGCCGCCGAGCGCCCGCTGCTGATCGGCGTGCGGCGGCGAGGCGACGGCCTGGCCGTAGCCATCTACGACCAGGGCCGGGGGATCGCGGAGGAACACCTGCCGCGGGTGTTCGAGGAGTTCTACCGGGTACGCGAGACCCGCGACCGCGACGTCGAGGGAATCGGCCTGGGGCTGTCCATCGTCCGTCGCCTGGGGCAGTTGACCGGGATCGAGGTGACGCTGCGCTCGCGGGTCGGACGCGGCACCGCGGTGACCCTGCACGGCCTGCCGGCGGTCGCCGCGCAAGCCCTGCCCCGCCGCGACGATCCCCTGCAGGCCGGCCTGCTCACCGGTTTGCGGGTGTGCCTGGTGGAAGATGATCGCAACGTCCTGCGCGCCACCTCGGCGTTGCTCGAACGCTGGGGCTGCACGGTCCAGGCGGAAACCGAGGCGGACGGCTGGCGAACCGATTGCGACATCCTGGTCGTCGACTACGACCTCGGCCCCCACGCCTCCGGCGTCGAGTGCATCGAGCGGGTACGGCGGCAACGCGGAGAGGCGATACCGGCGCTGGTGATCAGCGGCCACGACATCGAGCGTATCCAGGCCAGCGTCGAAGACACCGACATCGCCCTGCTCTCCAAGCCCGTGCGCCCCACGGAATTGCGCGCCACCCTGCGCGCCCTGCGCGAGCGCCCGGAGACCGCCAGCCACGCTTCCTGAGGCAAGGCAGGTCGAGGAGCGCAGGCCTACGGCGGGCCGTACTTCATGCCGGCGCAGCCGTGGGACAGCAGCAACTCGCCGTCGTCGGCCTCGAACTGGGTGATCCGCTTGCTCTTGTCGACGGTGACGGAAATGATGCAGCGATTGGGGTGGTTGACGGTATCCCAGTAGTTGGTGTTCACCATCACGTTGCCCTGCATCTCCGAGCTGGAGCCCACCACTTCATAGCGGGAATAGCTGGTGTCGGTGTACCACTGCATCACCACCTGCGAGCCGTCGGCGGTGCGCTCCATGTTCTGCGGCGTACCGAAGAAGGCTATCGCTTCCTCGGCGGAACGGCCCTTCCACTGGCTGCGGGCATAGACCTCGGGCAGCGTGTCCATCTGGATGCAGCCGCCCAGGGAAAGCGACGCCAGTAACGGCGCGATGAATATCCGGCGCATGGGTTGACTCCGTGTCTAAGGGTTCTTCGGCGGGTTGCCAGGCAGCAGATCGAAGGCTCGCAGGCCCGGCGCGGCGTCCTGCCCGGACGCTTGCGCGCGGTTCGCCTGCTCGGCCACGGCCATTCCGCGCGGTGCGGCGGCAGGTTTTCTCGACGCCGCAAGCGAACGCCCACCGGCGAAGAACAATTCGCGCGCCGGCTCGTCGCCGCTGCCGAAGCGCCACCAATCGCTGGCCTCCGGGCCGGTGGCGAGTGCGGATTGCCGAGTCATGGTTCCTTCCAAATCGCGTGCGTCCTGCACAACCGGTTTCCGCGAAACGCGGGGATCAAGGGCGGGACTATAGCGTCGCGGCGAAGAAGGTCGAATAGCACAGAGGTACTATTTTCTCGGCTCGTCCGATCGGGAAGTCACCTGCGGTGAGTTCCGGTCGAAGCTGCGCCATTCCATCGACCAACTCTGCGCCCCGGAAAACGCTGGATGCGTTCCCCTGTTTTCTCGGTCTCCAACAGCACCCTCGCGACCGAACACTGCACGGCCATGGCTGGAAGACAAATGAAACCAGCCACTTGCTTAAATACCTAAGGGAAAGAACATCCTACTGAAAATAAAGAAATTTCTTATACGCACTTATTTGGCGCAACGTTAACTTAACTAACTGCACAAACACGCCCTGACCGCGCATTAGAAGAAGTACCGGCCTCCAACGGAATCCAACTCCAACTTCGGGAGGTCCCCCTTCCCATGCAGTTAACCAATCCTCCAGGCAGAAACAGCGATGAACCCTCGTGAACATGGAAAACGATCGATCGATAACGAGACACGCAGTGCGCTCAAGCGCCAACGCCCAGCGGTCATCTGGCTGACCGGGTTGAGTGGCGCTGGAAAATCCACTATTGCGAATGCCCTGGAACTAGCGCTTTTCGAACAGAAGAAACATACGTTTCTCCTGGACGGCGACGATCTCCGCCTTGGCCTGTGCCGAAACCTTGGCTACAGCGACGAAGATCGCACCGAGAACATTCGAAGAATCGCGGAAGTGGCAAAGATCCTGCTGGAAGCCGGCCTTATCGTGATCGTTGCAACCATCTCGCCATTTTCGCGAGACAGGCGCCTCTCTAGGGAGCTTATCGGCATCGAGCATTTCATCGAGGTCTTTGTCGACACGCCGCTCTCGGAATGCGAGAGAAGAGATCCCAAAGGCCTGTACAGGAAAGCACGCTCGGGCAAGATCGAAAACTTCACCGGGATCGACTCGATCTACGAAACGCCCGCACAGCCGAACATAACGATCGATACGCTTTCAGAAGACCCCGACCTGGCGGTGAAGCGAATCATTTCCTACCTGGAGACGAACCAGCCATCCTGACAAGATGACTGGGCCTGGAGGCACGAACCGTCCGCAACACCACTTCCAGCTTGCGCTCAGGGACACCCCGTCTCGCTGCCGAACAGACGGGACAGGTTTCGCAAGGGTTTCGTGAAACGCCAGAAGCGACTGTCCAATATAGCCATCAAACGGGCGTGAGTATCATCGCGATCTACCTGCGTGCGCCGTAGCAAGTTGTCCGTTTCGGCGAGATTGCGCTGAGCGGAAACAAGTTCTTCGCGACACACCGACAATCGCCGAGAAAGTTCCCGCATGGCTCGTTCGTTCTGTTCGTCCCGAGCACCGGCCTCAAGCAAGCGATCTCTCAGTCCATCGTTCAGTTGCCTCTGTGCGGTACAGCTCATGGCCAGGTCAGCCACCTGCTCGCTGAACCGCGTCATGCTCTCGTTGTGGGACGAAGCCGATTGCCAGAGTTGCCTGTCCAGCTCCCCCACGTACTCCAGCAACGGCATCGCTCTGCTGAATTCCCGCTCCAGGCCCTCCCACCCTTCGATGTCGAACCGGTCCACGGCAAGCTGCTGCAGTGCCTCATGCACCTCGAGCAGCGCCTGAAAGCTTCCCGCTGCGGCAGCCAACGCGCTCGCATCATGGGATGAGTGACGCAATGCGACATCCAGGACATCACCGACGAAGCGGGCGCAAGCCGACTCGTCCACCGGCAAGGAAAGTCGATGGCCAATACGGCCCAGTTCCTGTCGCGGCAGAGCCAGCAATCGATCGTAGTCGACCACCACGGCCCCCTTGTGGAGCGCCCACTGCATCGAGCGACAGGAATGTTCGTACCAGAGCATCAGGCTCTTTTCCCGACTCAAGTGGTCACGGGCAGCAAGAGACTCCGCGACGCTAAGAGGATGGCGAACCGCAATGACATAGTCGACCCATAGCCCCAATGCATCGAACGCGGCTTGCCAGATCGGCATCAGACGCGGCATACGCGGATCCTTGATACCCAGCAGCGCCTTGCCTGCCAGTAGCTCAGTCAAAAGCGCCATGGCCTGCTGCACGATCTCTTCGAATCGCTCGACGCCCAGCACCCGGCGACTGGACAACCCGACGTCGCCCGACGAAAACCCGCACAGGGCCAGGACTCTGTCATTGAAAGCCACCAGGCGGGCATCTTCCCAGTATCCCTTGGGGTTGTCCGGCCTGGGTGGGATCAGATTCTCGCCAAACTCGACCCCGAGCGCCTCGAGTCCGGCGGAAAGTACGCTCGTACCGGAGCGATGCATGCCGAGAATCACCACCACCCTGGGCGTCATGGATGAAACCTCCCTATTCATTCAGTGCTTCCTGATCTTTTGCCAAAGCGCCTTCGCCCCGAATGTGCGCAAGAAGAACACCCCCTTCGCGCATCGCTCCAGGAATCTTGAAAAACGGCCGTGCTTCTGGATATCCAGCCGGCAGCGCAATCCGTTTGCCAGTCGGTAGGACGCCCATTGCATGGACAGCCTGGCCGCCCCCAGGGCAGGCACCGGACTATCCGTGCAAACGCCGCATGGAGTCGAAACCGGCACGCGTTCCAGCAACTCCCGCAAACGCCGCTCGAAAAGAGACAAGGTGAATGCTTCGCGGATGCGGCGTGCGGAGTTCTGCCCCATCCGCCTCAGCATTTCCGGTTCGCGCATGAGGCTCTCGAGCCTAGCGGCGTAATCCCTGGCCTCTCGTTCGGCATCGCGCCGCGGAACAAGGAAGCCGCAGTGGGCAGAGACCAGTTCTGCGTGACCGCCGACATCGGCTGCGACTATGGCCATTCCGCACGCCATCGCCTCGTAGAGAACCAGTGCGATACCTTCGCCGGCCGATGGCAGGAAAAATATATCGGAGGCCTGGAACAACTCGCGCAACGCAGCCTCGTCCTGCCAGCCCAGCATCCGTACCCGCCCGGCCAAGCCATGGCGCCGGAGGTCGTTCCGCAGCTCCCCTGCCAGCTCGCCATCGCCCAGTACCAACGCGACGAAATCACTACCACGGCGCGCCAACTCGCCAAGGCTGGCGGCAAACAGCTCCGGTCGCTTCTGCGCGCAGAGCCGCCCCGCATAGGCGATCACTACGCACTGCGGAGCTATTCCCAGGCGCGCCCGGACCTTCGCGCGCGTCAGGCTGTCGGGTTTCCACGAGTCCACATCGGCGAACCAGTGCAACACCTCGACCTTGCTCGCCTCGACGCCACGGTCGAGCAGCCAGTGGCGCAGGTGCCCGGATACGACCCAGTGCCTGTCCAGCAAGGCAGTGCATCGCGCGGCTCTACCCGGATGGCCGCCATCGTCCCAGCCCTCCTCCATATGATTGAGGTCGACCACGGGCAAGCCCGGGTAGCGGGTCCGGACGTACCCCAGCACGTCATAGGCGAATGCAGAGTTGGAAAGCAGCATCAGGTCGGGTTGTCGACTGTCCACCAGATAAGCAAGGAAGCCGCAAGCTTTCTCGGCAGCCAGAAAGTCCGGGAGCACCCAGACATCCGCAGTGAGCGCGGTAAAACGATCCCGCCACCTATGCTCGGCCGCCAGGCTGGCGACCACCGTCAGCATCCAGCCCTCCCGGGCCAAGGCTCGAAGCATATCCAGATTGCAACGATCCGCTCCGCCTGGCTCAAGCCAGGGCGCCAGCAGCAACAGGCGCTTTCCCGGTGCCTTAGGCAAGCCCCCCGGCGCCAGCATGGCCGGCGAGCAAGGCTGCCTGCGCCCGTTCAGCCTTGCGCCAATACGACCCTCGGGCAACGACCTGCGACTGACGAAGAGGTCGCCGCGGCGCGTATCTTCGCGAAGTTCGACCCACGGCAGGGTCGGTCGGGACAGCAGGAACCAGATCGCCTCTTCCAGAGCAGTCGCCCTCAGGGCTGCCGGTGCTCGCGGCAAGTACAGTACCGCCATCCCCTCTACCGGCAGACAGTCACTGTCCACTCCTGGGCAATGAAGCCAGCGCCAGCGTTTCAGCGTCTGCGTCTCGAGAAATGCGGCGATTCGTTCGAGTTCCTCCACGCTGCAATCGCAGGCCGTGAGGATGGACAGCAACGGCACGGCATCGGCGACGGGACCTCGCGAAAGAACCTTCACCACGCCGTCCTGCCCACGGAAAACACCTTGGAGATTCCGCGGGTCCGCCTGAAGTTATCGATGAAAGCCGACCATTGCCGCTCGTGCAGCAGGTCGTCCAGCCAGTAGATGGCGCTCGCCCTCTCCAGCAGCCAGCCCGGGAGCTTCCGGCATCCACCGGCAATGACGAAAACCGTCGAGGACGCTGGCAGCTCATCGAATTGTCGACGCCATGCGTTCCAGTCCTCGGTGAGCGGTCTGTCGGCCACCACGGCTACCGCATCGGATATGACGGCGTTGTATTGGTCGGCGCGGGAGAGGTTGAGCAGAGGAGGATATGCCCAGCAGTCGTAATAGCCTTGCCGCTGCGCTCGAAGAAATGGACTCCCTCGATAGAAGCGAGGATGGCGAGTCCGCATACGCTTGTAAGAACTCAAGGCATGACGTTTGCCGGTCTCCAGTCTGGAGCCGACCTGGCGGTGATAGAACAACAGGGGTTCCCTGATCAGCCTGCCTCGCACCCCACATCCGACCAGGGCGATCCAGAAATCCCAATCCTCGAACTGTGCCTGCCTGGCTTCGTCGAAACCGCCTACCGCCAGCCAGTCATCGCGATGAAAGATCGCAGAGACACAGAACGGATTGAAGTAACGCAACAGTCCGGGATGAAAGCCGGCGGAACGATGCAGCCGATGCTCCTCTCCCACCACCTGGACCCAGCTGTACGCCAGGCGGACGCCAGAGTTTCCCTCCAGCAAGACCAGGCACTTTTCCAAATAGGTGGACGCCAGCCAGTCATCCGCATCCAGGCAGCAGATATAACGCCCCCTCGCCCGCGCCACACCGGCATTCCGCGCGGCGGATGGCCCACGATTGGGCTGGCGCAGGAGCGTCATGCCGGGCTCCTGGAGAGCCTCGAGGAGGTCCAGGGTCGAAGGGTCATCAGAACCATCGTCGACCAGAATGATCTCGAAGTCCTGGAAGCTCTGCCGGGCCAGGCTATCAAGCGCGCGCCTCAAATACCTCCCATGGTTGAAGCAGGGAATGACCACGCTCAGCAGGGGCTTCTGCGGATCCCACGGAGTGGCGTGTCCGGAAACCTGCCGGAGCACCGAGACCGAACCGATATCGAGGACAAGATGGACCAGGAGCCTTCCCTTCTCTCCCAGCCACGAACGAAAAGCAGGCGGTAGGGAAAATAGCAGACGTTGCAGAAAATGGGCCGACCTCACGCCCTTCACCTGGACACCGGTTCGGTTTCCATGGAGACCTCTTGCTCAGGCCGCACGCCCCCAGGCAGGTAGCCGGGTATCTTCCTGGCCGCATCCCTGAATGCGGCCCAGCCATGACGTCGCGTCAGCAACTCGCGGGCGCGTTTCACCCGTCTCGCCGTCTCCACGGGATTGCCCAGCGCACTCCTGATTGCCCTTGCGAACTCGCCGGCATCGGCGTCAGCGCCGACCAGATAGCCCGTTTCGGTATTCAGGAACTCAGCGATACCCCCGACGTCGGGGGCGACTATGGGCAGCCCTGCGGCAGTGGCTTCGAGCAAGATGTTCGGCAAGCCGTCATAGCGAGAGGTATACAGCAACATCGCATATCGCCCCTGCCGAGCCAGGGCCTGGAAGGAGTCGTAACGCCCATGAAGCCTGACATTCGGCAGGCGTCGCAGCTTCCTCTGGGTTTCTCCCCTGCAAGCAGGATCGACCTCGCCATGGACTTCGAACAGGTATTCGGGAAGCGCCAGGGCAATCTCGTAGAGCAGGCCCGGCCTTTTCTGCGGCGAGATACGGCTGGCCCAAAGAATCGTCGAGCCTGCGGTCGGAATCGCCTCTGCATGGTCGCTGGCGGGAAAGTAGAGCCCATGCATGAGCTCCGGCGGAATGCCGTCCCGCTCGTGAATCTGTTGGAGGAAGGTCCGGTTATCCGAAAGCAGGCCCGCCAGGTGCATCCAGGACCGTGGGAGGAACTCGCTGGCATAGCCGCAGCGAACCGCATTGCCGTCCAGGTCGTCGCAAAAGACGCTGGCATAAATCCGCTTACCCTCGAACGTCAACGTCTTGCCATGCCGCTCGAGCAGTTCCCAGGCCAGTTGCGAGTTGATGATGTGGAGACTCCTGGCAGGACATTGCAGCAAAAGGCGCAGCAGTACCAAGCGCCGGTCCTCCTCGCCGAGCAGATTGCCCAGGCGTCCGAATTCCACCACCCGAACCTCCGCCGGAAGCCGGTTGAGCCAGGGAGACACCACATCCCGCGTGACCACTACCGTCACCTTCACGCCCATCTCGGCGCATAGCCGCACATGATGCAGGATTCCCAGGTCAGCGCCACCACGCTGCAAATGCGGGACGAGGAAGACCATATCCGGCGCATATTCGATGAAGTCCGCCAGACATCCCCGGTACAGTTGCGCCGGTCCGTTATCTATCGGGGCCTTCCAGGAAGTGAAAACGCGCAGCTTCGCCGCCGAGGGATACAGGGCAGGCTCGATCCGGGCCAACGCCTTCATTTCGTCGACTATCCATGGCGGCAGCGCCATCGGAGAGGGTGACGGTACGACGACTGCCTCCTTGAGCAACCAGCCCTTCAAACGGTCGCAGACCAGTATGAAGCGTTGTAGTTGGCGCTCGGAGAGCACCCGCCGCAACGATCCAAGAATAGGTGGATAGGCTGTGCGAGCGAAGCTGGCCGCACGAGCTTTCAGTCTGCCGTTCAGGCTCATCAGGAAAGTTCCACTTGGTAGAAGTGCTGGATGCTCGGCTCATCGATGCGGGGCTGCCGCGGCAGGCATGTGCCTCCCCGGCCCCAGAGAAGCCGGCTAGTGATCGAAACACCGTCCATCGAAGAATCGTCCGGGGCGAACCACTGCGTTCAGCGCGCCCATGGCGGCCAGCATCGATGCTTCCTTGCGGCGATAGAACAGGCAGGTGCCGCTAGCCAGGGTGTGCTTCCGACCGGACGCAATCACCTCGAGATTCCAATGCCAATCTTCATAACCGAAGCCGGATTTCCCGACTCGGGTCTCCAGGTATGGAAGCTCCTGGAATACGGCTTTCTCGGCTACGGCAACGGAAACCCATGGGTGATACTTGAAGCAACTTTCCACGGGATAGTCTTCGCTCAGTTGATCTACCGAACGCCCCAGCAAATGGCAGGCTCCATGGCTCACCGTGTACTCGGGATGGACCACGACGCCATTGCCCTTCTCGGATACCACCTGCAGGGCTTCGACCAACCAGTTCGCCGAGCAGTAGTCGTCGCCATCCAACACCCCCACCGTGGACGCATCCGCGCTATCGATCCCGGCGTTCCGGGAAAGCCCGAGATCACCATGCTCGACCTGAAGGACCTTGTCGCCCTCGCGCAGGACCGGATGCTGCCTGACGATTCGCAGAGTCGTTTGCGAGGCGCGGTCGAGCACCGCCACCAACTGCACGGAAACCCCATGGTGCGACGCGAATTCACGCATGCGTTGAAAACCCAGCAGGCTCCAATGCGCCAGCACGTCTTCCGCATGGAAATTCATGATTAAACTGATATCCGGCATAAGGGTTCTCCCGGTTCTACAAGACGTAGTGGAATCGCTCGGCAACGTCGCAGACTATGTTGGCAACCAGCTCCTGCTCGTCCGGCGCCAGCCCCTTGCTCCATGCCACAGGCTCGTCGAAAGGCAAGGGGCGGTTGTTTCGCAGAGCGGCCAAGGTCGTTTGCGGCGCCTCGACGAAGTCCTCGCAGCGCAACAACTGGACGTCATCCCCGGCGTCCTCCAGTTGCAGTGCCAGGTAACGCCACCACAGAGCACGCCGGACAGCTAGGTGGTCGGTATCGGCAATGGCCAGCAGTGCCTTGCGCTGCCATCCCGTGAGGGCCAGGTCATCGGGACATCCGAACGGCTGGCGTTCGACGGCAGCCTGGCGCAGGTGCTCGAAGGTGTTCGCCCAGGAGTTCAGGGTGTCGTAGGGATGACGGATGGTTGCGATCAGCAACGCCGTCGGCATGACCTTGCGGATCAGGGGCAGCCGGGCGATATAGGCAAGCGTGTTCTTCGTTCCCAGGTGAAACGAAGCCCCCCGCACCTCAGCGAAATAGTCGCTGGACTGATCGTTGCCCCTGGCAGTGTCGTCGACCAGGCGGCCATTCACATGCTTGTTCGGCACGGGCCTGCCCGCCAGGATGTCGCGACGTAACTCTGCGTAGTAGCGTGGCAGTCCCCAAGGAAGAGGCGAGAGTTTCAGCGCTTCGAATACCTGAGGAGGTTCATTGAGCACCACGGTGTCGGGCTGCTGGGAGAGCAGACGGCATAGATGGCTGGTTCCGCTCCGGGGAATCCCGGTGATCACCAGGTCCTGTCCGGCCTCGACAGTGCCGGTGGAATCACCTTCCGAGAAAGCCAGCCGAGGCGCAGGAGCCAGGATTGCTTTCTTCCAGTTGGCATCCAGCGCAAGCACTTCGCGCAGCTCAGGGAAACGCTTGCCCAGTTCGTCCAGTTCGGCCCATAGCGAACGCTCGCGGACAAGTGTGTCGAGAGAATGGTAGTGGCAGAAAAAGGGCGGTAGGGACGCAGCGGATAGCGGCTTGATATGAAGCGGATAATTGAACCGTTCGCTGAGCGCTCTCGTCTTGTAGTTCAACGCGTGCAGAGCGACGGGTAGCGTCAGCTGGTCCAGCCAGGGCATCTTGTTGGTGATCAGCGGGTCCGCATGGACGCGTTCGGCGAGCCTGTACCAGACTTCGGCGAAACGCCTGGCATCACGTACCAGGATAAAGCCAGCGTTATAGTACGCAGGCATCGCTTCCCCGGAACAAGTGGTCACTACCCGATCTCCAGGCAATGCCGATCCCGCATGAGCGTATATGCGTTGCCAGTAATCGTTCTGTTTTGCCACCAATGCCATATCGGCAGGTTTGAGTGCCGCATCGAAACGACAAAGCATGTCAGCTTCGAATGCATCGACACAGATCATGTCACTGTCGAGAAACAACGTATGCCCAACAGCCGGCCCCAGCGCCAACGCCGCGAACTTGTTGCCTATTGGATACTCTGGCCCGAAAGGACTATCCATAGGCAAAAGAGGAATGCCCAAACGCTCATATAAGCGCCGGGATGCATCGCTTGGCACACCCCAGTCAGCCTTTCCCGATGGACATGCGGCAATGATATCCATGGAAAAGCCAAAGCGTTTGCGTAGAGAAGCCGCCAACACGGCAGACTTGATTTCCAGCTCGCCGGCGTGGACGACGAATACCATGGTCAAAGACGATGACTTCATTGGGTAGCCCGGGTCTCGCAGCAGAACGGAACCGGCTCGAATGCTCCATGCAGGTTCACCACTGCATCGAAGCACTTGGGCGAATTGAAGACCCTGAATATCGCCGCATTGACCTGTTTATCCATGAGTTCGCAAACGGACTCCGACAAAGAGTTCTCCAGACGAAACGTCAAGGCGTATTCGCCGGCCTGCAAGTCGCAGTCGAAGCTGATACGTGTTCTCAAGCGCCCGTCAGGCTCGACATTCAAAGCCTTGCCCTGCAATAAATTGTTTATGCCATAGAGGTTGTAACCGCGCTGGTCACGGATAGTCAGGGTGATCTTTGGGTGCTCCGGGACGGGTAGGTCAAATTGCACAAGTACCTCGACCCAGACACGTTCGCCCGAATCGAAGTAATCCCGGGCTTCGTCAAGTACACCCATGCGGATGGATAGAAACCTGCCCTGCCCATTTCCATATGCAATTACCGAGTTCCCGTGTTCGCCAGAAGCGATCAGGCTTCCTGAGCGGACTTCCGCCCGCTGTGTCTCTATACTGTCCCGCAGATAGAGTTCCGTGGCTGTTTCACAGTCGCCATCGAATATCACTCTACCTTTGGATAGATAGATCGCTCGACTACAATAACTCTTGATCAACTGTATATCGTGGGAGACCAGCAGGATGGTGATGCCTTTCAGCAGCAGTTCTTCAAGCCGGTTCAGGCATTTGAACTGAAACGCGGCGTCACCTACCGCCAGGGCCTCGTCCACGATCAGCACATCGGCATCGACATATGCCGCAATGGAGAAAGCCAAACGCACGAACATACCGCTCGAATATGTTCGAACCGGACGATCGATGAACTCACCGATATCGGCAAACTGGATTATCTCGTCGAGGCGTTCAGAAATCTCCTGCTCGCCCAGTCCAAGAAGCATGGCATTGAAGATTATGTTTTCCCTGCCGGTGTACTCCATGTTGAAACCGGCCCCCAGCTCCAACAATGCCGCTACCCTTTCTGGGCGAACCACCTGTCCACTCGTAGGGCGCAAGGTACCCGCAAGTATCTGCAGCAAGGTGGACTTCCCGGAGCCGTTGCAGCCGATTACTCCAACCACCTCCCCAGGAAAAACCTGGAAACTCACATTCCGCAGAGCCCAGAATTCCGAATAAAACTTCTTTCTCTCACCCCAGATGGCCTGCAACATCCTTTGATGAGGAGCCCTGTAGACTCTAAAACCCTTGCTTATATCTACGGCCGCAAGTACCGGCGCATTACCATTCATACAACTCACAGCCAGATCCCTACAACGCAGAAAGCATCGTATTGTTTATCCTGAAAACGTCATAGCGCTGTTCCGCCAACGATCTACTGGCTTCTCCCATACGTGCGATGAGCGAAGGCGACTCGATGAACTTCAACATTGCCGCGGCTAAACTCTGCGGACTCTTGATCGGTACCAGAAACCCATTGACACCATCCAGTACCGTTTCACGACATCCCGTCCAGTCAGTCGTTATCACAGGCTTCCCCAGGGACATGGCCTCCTGACTACTTCTCGGCACACCTTCTCTATAATAGGATGGCAGCACGAATACACTTGTATTGACCACCCATGCCTTGATGTCATGCACATGGCCAGGCCACTCCAACAAGCCTTCGGCTACCCACTGATTCATTTCCTCCCGTGAAACCTTTCCTGGATTACTGTCGACGCCTCCCAAGACCAGAAAACGCGCGAGCGGACTGCGTTTTCTAACGATTCTCGCGGCTTCCACAAAATCATAGATACCTTTCTCCTTGAGAAGACGAGCGACAAACACGAAAGTAATAGGCCGCAACACGGGAGAACTCGCGGCAAAATAATCAAGATCGACGCCTATACCCGGCAATATCAAGGCACGTCCCGTCTTGGCCAGCCGAGGGCTCACAAACAGGTCATAGTCATCCTGATTGAGCAGAAATACACGAGACGAGAACCGAAGGACCAACCTGATCGAACAGGTCACGACATGCCTAAGCAGCTTCCGTAGAAAATGGGTATAGCCTTCTTCCGAATAGATGAAACCAGCGCCTTCGATCATCGAATAGCGTAATCTGACGCCCGTCAAAAAAGCCGCGATACCACCGTAGATAACGGGCTTTATAAAGTAACTGAACACGGCATCGATCTTCAGCGCCCGCAGCTTGCAGATCAGACTCAGGAGTGCGTGCAACTCCTGAAAGGGATTCATGCCCGCACGTTTCAAGCTGTAGGAAACCGGAATTGCTCCAAGCTCCGAAACTTGACGGCTTGTCACTTCATCATAGTCTGGAGCGAAAGCGTAGACCTTCGCTCCTCGACGTACGACCTCTCGAATGAAATCGCCACGAAAATTGTAGATTGAAAAAGCCTGATTGGAGATCAGCGCAAGGTTGCTAAAAGGCAACCCATCGACAACAGCGGCGTGATTCATGAATACCCACTCGGATTGGAAACCTGCCAGCGCCAGGCATCCGCAATCATGCATTCGAGGCCCAGCCCCGCCTTCCAGCCCAACTCTCGCTCCGCCTTGGAAACATCCGCCCAGCACTCGGCCACATCGCCTGGGCGGCGACCGGACACCGTAAAGGGAATGCGCCTGCCAGAGACTCGCTCGAAAGCTTCGATGACCTGCAAGACCGAATAGCCGGTGCCCGTCCCAAGATTCCAGACGTGGTAGCCGTGCCCCTGCCCCAGGTATTCGAGCGCCCTGGTATGTCCTGCTGCCAGGTCGCAAACATGGATGTAGTCCCGGACTCCCGTCCCGTCGATAGTCGGATAGTCGCCGCCATGTACCGTCAACCGACTCAAACGTCCGACTGCAACCTGGGCGATATAGGGCAGAAGATTGTTTGGGGTACCGCATGGGTCCTCACCGATGAGGCCGCTTTCATGAGCACCGATGGGATTGAAGTATCTGAGCACCGCGATGGACCAACGCGCATCGGAGCTAGCCAGGTCATCGAGCATGTGCTCGGCAGTCAGTTTTGTCCGGCCATAGGGACTGGCCACGCCTCCCACTTTCGAACTCTCGGATATAGGCAAGGTGCCAGGCATCTGATAGATCGTTGCGGAAGAACTGAAGACAATCTTGAATACCCCGACCCTCTGCATGGCGCGTAGCAGCGAAATAGTTCCCTGAACGTTGCTCTCGTAATACTCCAGCGGGTCATCAACGCTTTCTCCAACAGCTTTCAACCCTGCCAGATGAATGACCGCATCAACCTTCTCATCGATCAGCAGGCGCTCAACAAGAAGACTGTCTCTAACATCTCCCAGTACGAAGCCAACCGGATGCCCGGTTATTCTTTCCACTCGCTTTAGAGATTCCGAAGAACCGTTGACAAGATTATCCAGAACCACAACCTTGGCGCCTTGGCCTAAGAGTTCGACCAACACATGAGAGCCAATGAATCCTGCACCTCCTGTGACCAATACGCGCATCTCGCCTCACCTTGATACGTACAGAGCTGGGTTTTCAGGGGTAAGAACTCCCATCGAGCCCGTCTGTAACGCACTCTCTTTCTACTTACCCAGTGGAAAAGGAGGCGATCGAGAAGATCGCCTCCTTTGGCCTGCAGCTAAAGTGACTTAGTTGCGGTTGTTACCAGCCTTGTGGTTCTCCGAGGTGGACGAGCCATCTTCGTTGAAGTTGCCTTGGGTGGTGGAGGTCATGTTGGTGATGGTGCCATTGGCAGAGCGGATCAGGCCGAGCGCCTCGCAAGTTGGGAACTCGCCTTCCAGGACCAGACGTGCGCGACCGTTGGCACCGTTCCAGTTGGTACCGTCGATACCGAAGGCCTTGGCTACTTCGGTTACGGTGTACACACCGGTTTCGTGCGCTTTCAGGGCAGTCTTCCCGCTCGAGTCGGTCAGGTAGGTGCTGCCAGTCGCCGGATAACGCTTACCGTTCTGGTCGAACAGTACCCCGCGCACCTTGCCGTCCCGACCATCGTCGCTGGTGTTGGTCAGACGAATGAAGAACTGGTCGGAAACATTGGAGCCAGGCAGATTGAACAGACTGGCGACGCAACTGTTCTTCCAGAACTCGTCGAGACGGTTGCCTGCAATGGTACGGTCGACATAGCGTACGTTCTCGAAGTCGACCTTCAGATCACCCACGTCGAAACGTTGCAGCGCCTGCATCGGCACGGTGCCGGAAGCCTTCACGCAGACATTGTAGGTCTGGTTGATATTCGAGTTGTCGAACGATACCGGCAAAGTACCGTTGCCCTGCGCATCCACTACACCTTCGATGGCGGCAGAATTCCAGAGCTTGGCGGCAGCCCCCGGATTGGCGGCAAAGGCGGAGCAGTTCCCGGTGGTCAGGCCAATGTCGCTGATCCCGTTGAAGTTACCCGACAGGGTGCTGGTCACCTTGTCGCCACCGGCGAAACCAAACACGGTTCGACCCGCCTCGTTGAGCACATCCGTATTGATGCCGAGCCGTACGGCGCCCAGACGCGCATAGTTGGCACCATAATAATCGGTGTTATCGCCACCGACGGACACCGTGGTATCGAAGGAGCGATCCTGATTGTTCAGGTTCAACGGATGCAGGACGCGATTCTGCCCATACTGGTTGGTGTTGAGAACGTCCCAGTAAACCGCGGGCAGCGAAGTGAAAATGGTCAGGGGCGGTGCAGAGTCGTTATTCGCAGGGTTGCCAGCATCGGCGCCAGTGGTGGTATCGAACTGTGCGGAAACCGTGACCTGGAAACGCAATTCGTTCAGCGGGTCGTTCTGCAGGCTCACTTTCGGATTCCAGGATCCAGCCACGAAGGTGGCATCGCCCTGAAGCGGAGCGCGCATGTTGGTGACCTTGGCAGGCTGACTGTCCTGGCTGCTCGGCTCGCGGAAGTTGAAGAACACCACGTTGCCGCCGGTTGCGGTCTGCTTGATCATGTCGGCACCCGCCTGGTCGAGGCGCAGCTCAAGCGTGTTGTCGGTGGCGCCAGTGCCGCTGGTGATGACGAAGCCGCTACCCGCCGCCAGGGCGCCGATCTTGATCTGGTTGGCGGTCACGGCCTTGGCGAAGCGCACGACGGTACGACCAAGGGTCAGCTTGATGGTGTGGCCCGCAGCGGCATTTCCAGCCTTCACTGGATCGATGGTGTAGGTAACGCTGGGCAGGTCAAAGGTAGTTTCTTCGGACTTGTTGCCGAAAATCTCCTGAGCCAGGGTGATGTTGGCCGCCTTGCTGTCGAGGTTGGCACCATTTTCCACACTCTTGCCGACGACATAGTTGGCCTGTCCTGGTCCGTACTGCTCGGTTGCACCAGGCGAGTTCGCCTCCAGAGTGGGGCTTGTGGCAATAGCAACCACTCCGGCAGCGTTCGCGACTCCAGCAAACAGTGCCGAAGCTACAGCGGCGCTGAGTAGTGTTCTTTTGAGCATGAGAAAATAACTCCTTGAAGCGTTTATATTGAGCATTCCAGTCAAGTGTCCATCTTTGGACGACACGCTAATGATCATGTATCGGTAATCAACCAACACATCGACAGGCCTGACACCATGAATACTTCCAATCATTCCGGTGACACCGATCGAATTGACGCCCAACCACTACCTGAAGTGGCCACACAGGCACCAACGGATGGCTTTATATAATTGCCAAAGCACCTCAGCAATAGCAAAAAGTGCGTTTTCACCTCTTCCTATTTAATAAATGAATTTTCCTACGAAAGAAGGTAAAAACAAAAACCGTAAAATAGAGAAAATTCTTAAGAATATCCAAGCGATCACGAACAAACGTTTCTAAAAACCGGGTCACACCCAGAAGTAAAAGGCTACTTCTGAGCATTTAGAAAGAAGATTCGCAATAGATTTTTATGGATGGATACGGCCCGGAAAGTTCCAGGCCTATCGGGGACCACGACGAGAGTCGTCTAGATGAGTGTTGCAGGTGACCGACCTCATTCCATACGGCAGGCGCCCGGTCTATCGGAGCAGGCCAGTGTCTTGCTCAGCATGGCGCGCAGCTTTTCCGTCACTTCCCTGGCATCGGCATCACTTTCCAGCACGTAAGGCTGGATCAACATGATGACTTCTTCACGGGTCTTCACGGCTTTCTGGCGTCCGAAGAGGAAACCGATCCCGGGAATGTCCTTCAGGAGAGGCACGCCAGCGTTGGAGTCCGTTATGTTGTCCCGAATCAGCCCCCCCATCAGCACCGACCCACCGCTTTTCAACGTAAGCGATGTTTCCAGCGACGTCCTGGAAATCTCCGGAGCGCTGATTCCTCCGCCACTGGCCTTGCCACCGCCGCCGGAAGAACCGCCACTGTCGCTCAACTCCTGGCTGACCGTAAGATCGACCCGACTATCCGAGTAGACTACGGGGGCGACATTCAAAATTGTGCCGGTAGAGCGGTAGGCAATTTCATTGCGCAGGTTGGTGCTTCCAGCAGTGGTGCTGTCGTCGTTGACCTGAGCCGTTGGGATAGGAATATCCCGACCGACATTGATGTTGGCCTGCTCGCCGCTCTTGACCAAGATACGGGGAGTGGCGAGTACCCGGACTCGTTGATTGTCCGCCATTGCCTGGATGGCTGCGGTATTGCCTCCGGCGGTGTTGATGACGTAGTTGAAGCCTCCTTTCCCGGCGCTGCCCTTGCTTCCGGTCGAGGTCGCGCTATTGAAACTGCCGTTGAGCATCTCCCACTCCACGCCCAACTCCTGGGTGTCGCTGAGACTTACGCTGGCCACCGTCACCTCGATCAATACCTGGCGGGCCGGCTTGTCCATTTCCCGGAGCAAGCCCTGCATCTGCTGCCAGGTACGCGCCGCTCCTCGGAACAAGATGGCGTTTCGATTCTCGTCCTCCACTATGCTGCCGCTGCCGCTGATACCGGCCGCCAAGCCACCGAGCAAACCGTTAGCACTGTCGCCCCCCACCAACGCGGCGGCACCTGCGGCTTGCAGCAAGGGAGCGACCGCCGGTGCCGCGCCATCTTCTCCGGCGCGCCTGCCACCGCCAGATCGCTTGGAAGCGCTGCTTTGCAGTCCGGAGGTGATCCCGTAGGCACCCTCCCCAGCGAACCCCGATACCAATGCCCGCAACGACTTGGCCAGTTCGGTGACACGGGTATTGCGAGCTTCGTAGAAGAACAGCCCTTCCTTCTCCTCGCCGATACCTGCGGCAACCGCCATCGGAGCCCTGTCGACCTGCTGCGCCCACTCGCGCACCAAGTCGAGAAGCTGGCCATCGTTGGCGAAGACGATGAGGCCATTGGAACTTTCCAGCGGTACCAGCATTATGCTGCCGACCGCTTCGCCGATACCGACGCTGTAGCCTTGCGCCGCAATCACGCTCTTGAGTTGACTGGCCATGTCGGCAGCACTGACGAAGGCCGGGTCGATACGCAGGCTGTGACGTCCACGCATGAAAGGTTGATCGAGAAGGCGGACGGCTTCGGTGGCCTGGTTGACGATGGAAGACATGCCCTTGAGCATCAAGCCACTCCGCGCACCATCGGCCATCACGCTCAGGCCGGATTTTTCGTAGGCACTGTTCAACCAGGGAATCACATCCTTGGGGTCGACGCTGTGCAACGCCACGAATTGAAATACCGGCCGATAGGCAATCGGCACACTAGGCCGTGCTTCGCCACTGATGAGAATGGGCGGCTCGTCCGGGCTGAGCCCTACCTGCTTGATCTGGAAGCGATAGATATCGCCTTGGTGGAGTATCTCCACGCCGTAGTTGACGAGCACCTGGCGCGCGACTTCGTAGACCATCTGTGCAGTCTGCGGCTGTTCCAAACGAACGGTCACGCGATCAGTCTTTTCCTTCAGAGCGCTTTCGATCTCAAACGGCAAACCGAGGATGTTGCCGAATACCTCGTTGATGAATGCGGCAAGCTGCACGTCCTCCACGTTCAGACTGATGTCAGCCTTCTTGTCGTCGAGGATCGCCTTGTCCATTCGATCGACTACACCGCCTACGATCGACCGAGGCGATGTGGGTGTGCCACTGAACTCCGTCTTCGGAACAGCCATCGATGCCGTAGCTTTCTTTCCGTCGTCGCTCACCAGGGCTACGCCCTCGGTTGCCTTGGCTTTTTCCGACTTCGCGAGCAATGGTTCGGGAAACTGCAATGGGGAAGTACTGCAACCTGCCAATAGGGCCAGACAGACGACAACGGACAACGGGTGGCGCAAGAAGGCAAAGCTCGGCCTATGGCAAGGGTGCATACAGTTTCCTTTCAAAACCCTGGGTGTTCCCGTCCTGCGAGAACGAGAAGCGGATTCCTTGTTCAGTGATGCTCTCCAGACGCTCGCCGCCAGGCAGAGTGGCGCCCGCCGCAAAACGCCGCAGAGGCTCCTCGGCGCTTTTGGCAACAAGGGCGAAGATGCCGCCTTCATCGCGGACAATGCCGCGTAGCAGCCAATCGACCTTGATTAGCGCCACTCCATCCACGCCCACCGAAACCCGCTTCGATTCAGCTTCGCGCTCCTCGTCCACGGCTCTCCCCCACCACGACATTCCAGCCAACTTGCCGGCAACTGTCGTATCAACCGCAACGGACGGAACTTCCGCCAGAACCCACTTCCGGGCTTCAGGAGTGGGCAAGGCGGAAAGATCGGCACTCGGAGCAAAGGCAAGTCCGGCAAAGATGGAAGCGACCAGAAGCAGAAGATTCCAGCGAGCAAAGGCATGAGGCGTCATTGGGTTAGCAGATGGCAGGATGGAAAGCGATGAGTTGAAGATGCGGGAAGTGTGGCATTTATAGAAAATTGAAAATCCTGAGTTAGAAGTAAGAAAACTCCCAACTTACAAGTCGTAAAACCCAATCATTTCGAGACTCCATCGCCAAGCACGCAAGGACCCGACCATTACGGCAGGCGGCACCGGATGGATAGGCAAACAGTGCAGTCGGTACGGGTAACGGCTTGCACACCCCGCGCAGGATTCGCGTCACCCGGCCAGGACTGTCACTGCACCAAGACGCCAACAGCGGCAATGCAACCGACATTCACCTAGCGAACTCGGCCAAGAGCAGGAAGGCGAACCGACTCCACGCTCGCCCTAATGCGACGACACGTACTCCGCCTCCCCCTGCGCCGGCGGCAGCGAGAATCCCGCGCGCAGGCGCCGGGCCTCGGCCAGCGGCGAGCGGCCGAACAGACGCTTGAACTCGCGGTTGAACTGCGAAGCGCTGGCGTAGCCGACCGCATGGCAGGCGGCCTGGGCGCTCATGCCCTGGCGCACCATCAGCAGACGCGCCTGGTGCAGGCGTGTGCACTTCAGGTACTGCATCGGCGAGGTCTGGGTGATCGCCTTGAAGTGGCTGTGGAACGACGGCACGCTCATCCCCGCCTCGCCCGCCAGTTGCGCCAGCTCGAGCGGCTCGGCGTATTGCGCGTGGATGCGGCGCAGCGCCCGGGCAATGTTGCCGAAGCGCCCGCGCATGGCCAGTGCCGCGCGCATGGCGCCGCCCTGAGGGCCGGTGAGCACGCGGAAGTACAGCTCGCGCAGTAGCGCAGGCGCGAGGATCGCTGTCTCCAGCGGATCGCCCAGCGCCTCCAGGAAGCGCATCACCGATGCCCGCAGCGGCGCGTCCATAGGGCTGGACATCAGACTGCGCGGCGCTTCGACCTGCGCAAGCGCGCGCTGGCGGTCGATCTCCACCGCCAGCCCGGCCGCCAGCGTGAAATCCAGGTGCAGGTAGATCGCCAGCAGCGGTCGCTCTGGCATGGCATCGGTCTCCATGGTGAACGGCACCGGCACCGCCACGGCCAGGTAGTGCTGCTCGTCGTACAGGTAGATCTGCTCGCCGAAATAGCCGCGCTTTCGCCCCTGGCAAACGATGACGATCCCCGGATCGTAGAGCACCGGCGTCCGCGCCAGCGGACGATCCGAACGCAGCAGGCGGACGCTGTCGAGCCCGGTGAGGTTGTAGCCCTCCCGGGGCGCCAGGTTTTCGAGCAACGCGACCATGCGCTGTCGGTCGGCGGAGCGGATGGCTTCTAAATCAGGCAGTGATGCGCTCATAGGATCAGGCAATAAAATGAGAAATACAGGTCTCTTAAACGGGGGTATTGCTGCGTATTGTGCACTCATTCCCCCGTAACGGAGTCATCGCCATGTCGTTTCGCAAAACCCTGTTGATCACCGGCGCCAGCAGCGGCTTCGGCCAGGCCCTGGCCCGCGAGGCCCTGGATGCCGGTCACCGCGTGGTGGGCACGGTGCGCAGCGAGGAGGCCAGGAGCGCACTGGAAGCCGTGGCGCCGGGACAGGCCTTCGGCCGGTTGCTGGACGTCACCGACCTCGCCGCCATCGAGCCGACGGTCGCAGCCATCGAGCGCGACATCGGCCCGCTGGACGTGCTGGTGAACAGTGCCGGCTATGGTCATGAAGGTATCCTCGAGGAGTCGCCGCTGGCCGAGATGCGCCGGCAGTTCGAGGTCAACCTGTTCGGCGCGGTCGCGATGATCCAGGTCGTGCTGCCCTACATGCGTCGGCGCCGACGCGGTCATATCCTCAACATCACCTCCATGGGCGGCTACATCACCATGCCCGGCATCGCCTACTACTGCGGCAGCAAGTTCGCCCTGGCAGGGGTTTCCGAAGCCTTGGGCAAGGAAGTGGCCGGCCTCGGCATCGCCGTCACCGCGGTGGCCCCCGGCTCCTTCCGCACCGACTGGGCCGGCCGTTCGATGGTCCGCAGCCCCCGCACCATCGCCGACTACGACGCGCTCTTCGACCCGGTCCGCCAGGCGCGCCAGGAAAAGAGCGGCAAGCAGCCGGGCGACCCGCGCAAAGCCGCGCGCGCCATGCTCCAGGCCATCGACGCGGAAAACCCGCCGGCGCACCTGCTGCTGGGCAGCGATGCACTGGGGCTGGTGCGGCAGAAGCTGAAGGCGCTGGAGGAGGAAATCGCGGCGTGGGAAGAGGTCACGCGGTCGACGGATGGATGAGGTTTGGAAAGTCGTAGACGGATAATTCCACGGCATTATCCGCCGATACCGCGCCGAACCGGCGGATAACCGCGCTGCGGTTATTCACCCTACGCCATAGCCAGGTTGCTGGCCCGCTCCGACAACGGACAGCCCTTTTCCTGCAAGTACCGAATCGCCTGCCGTGCCGTGGCGGGATTCATCGTATTGCCGATGAAGGTCGTCAGCGAGTCGGTGAACTCCAGCACGATGTTCTCGGTGTAGTGCCATTTCCGGTAGTCCACCCGGGAAATGCTGGAATACGGCTTCGAGCGCGTGCGGATGACGCGGAACTCGACACGGTCCGCATGCAGGACCAGCCGCGGGGACAGGTCGCTGTGGGCCCAGCATAGCCAGGGAATGCCTTTCCAGCCGGCAAACGCGGCGACCAGGCGCACGTTCAGGCCGCTGTCCGTCGCAGGATCCTTCGTCACACGCCCTCGCCTCCCAGATAACAGCCGCGCTGCTTGTCCACTGTCACCGGATGCGCGTTTTCCGCAAAGACCGGCATCAAGCCATCGATTCCCTGTTCGCGCTTGAGCCGGTATTCCCGTTCGGAAAGCGGCACGACCCACAACAGGTCGACGGGATGGGCTGCCGCGTGGAAATCGTCGAACAGCCGCGCATCGATCTTCACCAGGGTATTCAGCAGCAGGAAATGGCGCAGGTGCCCACCCTCGAAGATCGGCATGCCGAACTGCACCGTATGCCCGAAGCCCAGGACGAACCTGTCGTAGAACGGAAGCCCGGCCAGCCATTGGGTGGTCTGGAGGTCGTGCCGGTCCGCCTCGTCGAAATACCAGATCAGTTCGCTCGCCCAGCGCTCTCCTTCATAGGTGGGCAGGAAGTTCATGGGCTGGCGGCTCATCCCGGCGGTGATCAGCACATCGTGCGGCCTGCCCGTGTCCTCTTTGCGGTAGACGAATACGTCGATCGCCGGCACGCCAGCGCTATCGTCCCAGTATTCGTGGCCTGGAAAGACCGTGCTCGGTTCGCTGCCGAAGTGGGCATCGTATTTCGAGCGCAGGGTCTCGATGTAATCACTCATGTTCCGACTCCACCTTCATTCCTTGTCGGGCCCGGTTTCGCGACGGCCCGAAGCCGATTCTGGCCAGCGTCGATCCCAGGTTGTCTTTCAGCCAAAGCAGCCGCTTGGGGGCAGCTATTCTTCGGGGGGCGACAGGCCATCCACTTGGCCCTGCGCCCAATACTTTTTCTCTTTTTGAAGCGTCAGGCGCCTGCCTGATTGCGGTTGCACGCCTTCAGTGGCCGTTCCTCGAACAGGACGCACTTCGAATATCCGGCTCGGCCAATCGAAGCTGGTCGTGAAAGCCGCGAATAAGCAAGGAGCATGGTATGGCTATCACTCTCATTTTGGGTTGCAAGCAAGGTGACTTCAACGCACGGCACGATGGCTCCTGCGAGGGCATTTCCTTTTATTTCTGCATGCGCGCGCTCGACCTGGGTCCGGTGCCAGGACTTGCCGACCTGATGCAACAGCGGAATATCGGTGGGAAGGTTGAGCGAATCATGGATCTGCAGGACCAGATCTGTGGTGGTCTCATGAGTTCCGGCACCTATGAAACCGGTATCGACGGCGTGCCGATCAGCAACCCCAGCGGGGGCAACCTTCCCGGTATTCGCAATCAGGGCAAGGCGATCCAGGCGTTTCATAACCTCTACTCACAGGAGGCACAGACCCTGGGATGCAAATCGATTGGAACCTTGTCCTCCTTCTTCGAGGGAGGCTTCGTCCAGTTGCTGACGCACACCATCCAGCTGTTGATTCGCAGCCGGCGCGGCGCGGCCCTGATCGCCATGCAAAGCCCTACGCCCCACTCGGTGGCGCTTGCCTATGACGGTAGCGATCTCTATTTCTTCGATCCCAACTCCGGCGTTCACGAATTGACGAACCTCGCCTCGGCAGCTACGGAACTGGAGAACCACCTGACGACCCGCTATGCAGTCCCCTATTGCGTTCACGCCAATATGTTCAAGTTGAACCACTGAGCGGATCACGCGCACATCCTGCTATCGACGAACTTCCGAGTAAAAGGTTGGGGACGGATTCATTTGCCGGGCAAACTGGCCGCTGCTGGCCGGAGGCAGCCTCCCGGCCATCCTCACTCCCCCACCCGCCCCTCGACCCTCCGCAAGCGCGCCATGCTGTACACGTCCACGAAGCGCCCATCCCGCACCGCGTAGTCGCGCATCTCTCCTTCGGTCTCGAAGCCGAACTTGCGATACAGCGCCAGCGCCGGGGCGTTGTCGGTGTAGACGGTGAGTTCGACGCGGCGCAGGTTCATCCAGTTGTCGGCGATGTCCAGCAGTTCGCCGAGCAGACGGCTGCCGACGCCCTTGCCCTGCCAGGCGACGGCGACGCCCAGGCCGATGCTGCCACTGTGGCTGCGGCGGATGCGCGGGTGCTGTTCGAGGCTGGCGCTGCCGATGACGTCCCCCTGGTGCAGGGCGACGAGGATCAGCAGGCGGTCGTCGTCCGCGCTGTCGTGCAGGCGCTTGCGGCGCTGCTCCACCGACTGGTAGGGCATCTGCAGGACCTGGCGGGCCACGGCGGGGTCGTTGTACAGGGCGGTGAGGCCTTCCACGTGGCGTTCGCTGTAGCGTTCGAGGCGGATCGTCGGCGATTCGGCGGTCATTGCGGTCATCCCTGGGCTGTCTGGCCACCCAGCATAAGCGTCTGCGCCGGGCTCGACCAGCCGGTCGGAGATCGCGCTTTCCCTGCCGCGCGGCTCTGGCTAAGCTCGACCTTCGAACAACGAAAGGACGCCAGCATGGTCCAGAGCGCCCCAGCCAGCGAAATCGCCGCCCTCATCCTGCGCGGTTTCGACGATTACCGAGAGCAGTTCCGCGAGATCACCGACGGCGCCCGTGCCCGCTTCGAGCAGGCGCAGTGGCAGGAAGCGCAGCGCGCCTCGGCGCAGCGGATCAACCTCTACGAGGAAAAGGTCGCCGAGACGGTGGCCGGGCTGCGCGCGGGGCTGGCCGACAGCGAGCTGCTGGACGTGGAGCGCTGGCCGATCATCAAGAGCGCCTACATCGCGCAGATCGACCTGCGGCTGGACGACGAGCTGGCCGAGACCTGGTTCAACTCGATCTTCTGCGGGCTGTTCAGCCACGACAACATCAGCGACGGCACGATGTTCGTGCACACCACCCGGCCCTCGCTGCGCGCCCACGCCCGCGCGCCCTACACCCGCACCTACCGGCCGGGCGGCGACCTGCGCCAGGCGCTGGAGAAGATCTTCGACGACTACCGCTTCGACGTGCCCTACGACGACCGCGAGCGCGACCTCGAACGGATCGACGCACTGCTGCACAGCAACCTGCCGGACTGGGTGTGCAAGGACCCGGACCTGGCCATCGAGCTGATCGGCTCGGTGTTCTATCGCAACAAGGGCGCCTACCTGGTGGGTCGCCTGTTCACCCCGGACGAGCAGTGGCCGCTGGTGTTCCCGCTGCTGCACCGCGAGGGCCACGGCATCCAGTTCGACACGGTGATCACCGACGAGGCGGAAGTCTCGATCATCTTCTCCTTCACCCGCTCCTACTTCATGGTCGACGTGCCGGTGCCGGCCGAGCTGGTGGCCTTCCTCAAGCGCCTGCTGCCGGGCAAGCACCTGGCCGAGCTGTACACGTCGATCGGCTTCTACAAGCAGGGCAAGAGCGAGTTCTACCGCGCCCTGATCAACCACCTGGCGACCACCGACGACCGCTTCGTCATGGCCCCCGGCGTGCGCGGCATGGTGATGAGCGTGTTCACCCTGCCCGGCTTCAACACGGTGTTCAAGATCATCAAGGACCGCTTCAACCCTTCGAAGAGCGTCGACCACGCCACGGTGATCCAGAAGTACCAGTTGGTGAAGAACCACGACCGGGTCGGACGCCTGGCCGACACCCAGCAGTTCGCCGACTTCCGCTTCCCGGTGAGCAAGTTCGAGCCGGAGTGCCTGGCAGAACTGCTGGAAGTGGCGCCGTCGACGGTGGTGATGGAAGGCGACGTGGTGCTGATCCGCCACTGCTGGACGGAGCGGCGCATGACCCCGCTGAACATCTACCTGGAGAACGCCAGCGAGGCGCAGACCCGCGAGGCGCTGAACGACTACGGGCTGGCGATCAAGCAACTGGCGGCAGCGAACATCTTCCCCGGCGACATGCTGCTGAAGAACTTCGGCGTGACTCGCCATGGCCGGGTGGTGTTCTACGACTACGACGAGATCTGCTACCTCACCGAGGTGAACTTCCGCTACATCCCCGAGCCGCGCTTCCCCGAGGACGAGATGTCGTCCGAGCCCTGGTATTCGGTGGGGCCCAACGACGTGTTCCCGGAAGAATTCCCGCGCTTCCTGTTCGTCGACCTCAACCAGCGCCGGCTATTCGCCAAGCTGCACGGCAACCTCTACGACGCCAAATACTGGCAGGGCCTGCAGGAGCAGATCCGCGAGGGCAAGGTGATCGACGTGTTTCCCTATCGGCGGCAGGAGACGCCTGAGCAGTTGCTCAAGTAGACCGAACCAGCCGCCCATTCCTAGACCAACTGCGCCCCCAGCGCCCGCACCACCCGCTGCAACTCCGCCCGTCCACCGGTGGCGACGCGCAGGCCGGTGATCTCGCGGCGCGGCGGGTAGTGTTTGCGCAGGGCGTCGAAGGCGGCGCGGCGGGTGGCGCTGTCGCCGGTCAGGCTGCGGCGGAAGGCGGCGTCGTCGCTGCGCGGGTCGTATACCGCGCGGCACAGCGTGGCCAGCGCCCAGACCGGGTCGCAGCCGGGGTTGAGTTGCAGGCCGGCGAGCCAGGTTTCCGGCAGCACGTCTTGCAGGCTCACGCGTTCGGCGATGCCGCGCCAGGCGCAGTAGGCCTGGTAGATCTGTGCGGTGCCGCGCAGCTTGCCTTCCAGGCTGTAGCCGGCGATGTGCGGCGTGGCGATCAGGCAGCGCGCGGCCAGTTCGGGGTCGGCCTGCGGTTCGCCTTCCCAGACGTCCAGCGCCACTTCCAGGTCGGCGCCGCCTTCGAGCAGGCGGCGCAGGGCTTGGTTGTCGACCACCGCGCCACGGCTGGCGTTGACCAGCCAGGTACCGGGACACAGGGCGGCCAGGCGGGGTTCATCCAGCAGGTGGCGGGTCGGGTGTTCGCCGTCGCGGTTCAGCGGAGTGTGCAGGCTGATCACGTCGGCCTCGGCCAGCAGCCGTTCCAGCGAGACGAACTCGCCGTCCGGCTCGCGCGCCTGGCGCGGCGGATCGCAGACCAGCACTTTCCAGCCCAGCCCGCGCAGCACCTCCACCAGCCGCCCGCCGACCTGCCCGGCGCCGACCACCCCATAGGTGCGTTCGGCCAGGTCGGCGCCGCGCACCTCGGCCATCGCCAGCAGGCAGCCGAGCACGTAGTCCACCACCCCGCGGGCGTTGCAGCCGGGCGCGCTGGACCAGGCGATGCCGGCCTCGGCGAAGTAGTCGAGGTCGAGGTGGTCGGTGCCGATGGTGCAGGTGCCGACGAAGCGCACCGGCGAGCCGGCCAGCGCGGCGCGGCTGACCTCGGTGACCGAGCGCACCAGCAGCACGTCGACCTCGGCCAGCGCCGCGCGGTCGATGGCGCGCCCGGGCAAGCGGCGAATGGAGCCCTGGTCGGCGAAGAAGGCGTCGACCACGGGAATGTTTTCATCGGCGAGAATACGCATGCAGACCTCCGCGAACGAGGCTGCACACTCTAGCAGGCCGAGGGCTCGCGGTGTTGCCGAACGGCTCGCGAGGCGGACCTGCGAGCGCCATGCGCAAGCCTCGACGATCGCGTTTTTCCCAACCACGACCGCGAACGATGGCCAGCTACAAGGAACAGAACCGCGAATGCCTCGTCCGCCTCCTCGACCAGGCGGCGTACGCCAGGGAGCCCGTTCATCGAGCCGGTAGCTCGCTCCGCTCCGGCATGGCCGCCAGGCGCTGGCGCATTTCCTCGCTGGCGGCAGGCCCGGCCTGCACGGTGCATTGCTCCAGCGGTACCGTTCGGCCATCGGCGAGAGCCGCCATGAACGAGCGCACCGGCCGCCCGCTTGTTCGCTCGACGAGCTGCACGCTCTGCCCTTCCTCTGCGTAATGGCGATTGCCCCAGGCGACGAAAGCCATGAGCACGACGCGAAAATCCTCGCCCTTGGCCGTGGGCACGTACTGATAGCGCAGCGGACGCTGGCTGTAGGGCTGGCGTTCGAGCAGGCCCGCCTCCACCAGCGCGTTCAGGCGCCGGGTGAGCATGTTCGGCGCGATATCCAGGCTGCGGGAAAATTCGTCGAAGCGGCGCAGGCCCTGTAGCGCATCGCGCATGATCAGGATGCTCCACCATTCGCCGACCCGTTCCAGGCTGCGGGCTATGGGGCATTCGGCATCGGCGAAGGTCTTGCGTTGCATGGTTCTTCCTTGGCGAGGCTCACAAAGTGCTGGTCCGCATGTTACTTTCATGATGATAGTTACGTCCACTGACTGCTATTCCATCGGAACAGAAGGACTCGGACCCTCATGAGCAAACGTATCGTCGTCACCGGCATGGGCGCGGTCAGCCCGCTGGGCTGCGGAGTCGAACCCATATGGCAACGCCTGCTGGCCGGGCAATCGGGCATCGCCACGCTCCCAGCGGAGCTGATCGGCGACCTGCCCATCAGCATCGGCGGCCAGGTCCCCGACCGTGTCCAGGACCCGCAGGCCGGCTTCGATCCCGACCTGCTGCTGGCCGCCAAGGAACAACGCAAGATGGACCGCTTCATCCTCTTCGCCCTGGCCGCCGCGCAAGAGGCCCTGGCGCAGGCCGGCTGGGCGCCGCAGAGCGCCGAGGCGCAGGAGCGCACGGCGACCGTCATCGCCTCCGGGGTGGGCGGCTTCCATGCCATCGCCGAAGCGGTGCGGACCACCGACGGCAAGGGACCGCGGCGCCTGTCGCCCTTCACCATCCCGTCCTTTCTCTGCAACATGGCGGCCGCCCATGTGTCGATCCGCCATGGCTTCAAGGGACCGCTGGGCGCCCCGGTGACCGCCTGCGCGGCGGGCGTGCAAGCCATCGGCGACGCGGCGCGGATGATCCGCGCGGGAGAGGTCGACGTGGCGCTCTGCGGCGGCGCGGAAGCGACCATCCACCGGGTCAGCCTGGCCGGCTTCGCCGCCGCGCGCGCCCTGTCCAGCGATTTCAACGACAGCCCCGAACGCGCCTCGCGCCCCTTCGACCAGGCCCGCGACGGCTTCGTCATGGGCGAAGGCGCTGGCCTACTGGTCATCGAGGAACTGGAGCACGCCCTGGCGCGCGGCGCCAGGCCCATCGCCGAGCTGGTGGGCTACGGCACCAGCGCCGACGCCTACCACATGACCGCCGGGCCGGAAGATGGCAGCGGCGCCCGCCGGGCCATGCAGCAGGCGCTGCGCCAGGCCGGCGTGGAAGCGGCCGCGGTGCAGCACCTGAATGCCCACGCCACCTCCACCCAGGTAGGCGACAAGGGCGAACTGGCCGCCATCAAGGCCGTGTTCGGCACCGGCAGCGGGCTCGCCATCAGCGCGACCAAATCCGCCACCGGCCACCTTCTGGGCGCCGCCGGCGGCATCGAGGCGATCTTCACGGTCCTGGCACTGCGCGACCAGCTCGCCCCCGCCACGCTCAACCTGGAAACGCCCGACACCGACGCCGAGGGCCTCGACCTGGTTCGCGGCGAAGCCCGGCGCTGGCCGATGGAACACGCGCTGTCCAATGGCTTCGGCTTCGGCGGGGTGAATGCCAGCCTGTTGTTCCGGCGTTGGGTGTAGGGTGGGCGACCCCTCTGCCAGTCGTTCCTGAGCACGCTGGCGGAGGGGAAGCCACTCATGTCGCATTGCCCCAGAGCGTGTGGGTTTTCCTATGCTGTAACTGCGTCGTGATGGTCTAGGCGCGATCTGGATTCGTGGGGCAATTGCTTGTGGAGTGGGCGTTCAATGACCGCTTTCGGCCAAGAGCGGACTTACCCTTTCGTTTAGATTGATCTGCCCAGCAGGGAGTCAGTAAGGAAATGGAATGATCGAAGGCCGCTGAACTGATCTTGCTTACTCAATCATGATGGACATCGCCCTTGGACTTTATGTCAGTGCAAGCGGTGTAGTGCAGCGTGCTCTCGTGGGGAGCGTGACGAGCCAGCATTAGCTGTCCTCCACGAGAAGCGGCTAGGGCTCGGAAGCTGCCGTTCGACCAAAGAAGACGAACTACCTAACAGAGTTTGCACCATGAGTTGCCCTCGGCAATGATCGGCAGGCTCTCGGGTCGAATAGCCGACCCAGATGTTTACCAGACTTAAGAGAGACGATACGGTAAACTCTCATGGGCGGGTGTAAGTCTGGTCTTTCCGTTAGTGCTGGCGGAACCCTTTCGGGCTCTATCGTGAGATGATGTCATGCCTTTGGTAGCTGATTATTATCGCGCTAGCGCTGTGAAATTCTCACTTTTTGAATACTTATGTTCTGCCTAGAAAAAACATTAAAAAATGGAAGCGTCCAATGATCTCGTTAAGACCTATGCGAGAAAGCGAATTCTCAGGTTATCTCGATTATTTTGTCCCTGCCTATGCATCTGAGATTTCATCCAGTCATAGGCTTTCGTACAGTGAATCTCTTGTGCAAGCCAAATTGGAAATAGCAGATGATTTACCTGACGGTATCAATACGGCTGGACAATCTTTGCTGTGCCTGTACGATCCGGCAGATGGCCCTGAAGAGGTCATAGGATATCTGTGGTACGAAGAGGATCTGTCCCTGCACTTGGCATTTATAAATGATTTCCACATTCTTCCCGTCCACCAGGGAAAAGGTCTCGCCAAGCAGGCCTTGGAGTCTTTGGAGCGGGAGCTTAAACTTCGAGGATTTCAACAGATAAAATTACGAGTAGCTGGCGACAACGAACGAGCCAAACATGTTTATGAAGGTAGTGGCTTTTGTGTGACCGGTATCAATATGAGCAAGCCGCTCGTTTAGTAATGAGGTTGCTACCGTTCGCGTACTGGCGTTTGATTACAATGAGTTCGAGGTAACGATGCGAAATTGCCCATCAGAGTAAGCGCTATTGCCGGCACTTTGGCAGATATCTGAGCGTGCGGTGGAGCATACCACGCTTCGCTGCACTGCTCTGCGATAGCTCTATGAGTCGCGGTAGGGTTTTGTGTAGACATGGATTTTTAGTTTTGGGTTGAACGTGTCCTTGGCTTGGCTTCACAAAACTCCTTGTGGCCTTTTCTGTCAGCGGCTGACGGCAGCCAGGGGGCGAAAGCAGCCGGTAATGAGCGATAGCTACCGGCCACAAGCGGGCAGTAGCCTCTGAGTGTTGAAAAGCGCTAACTTTCTACGCTCCCAACGAAACAGCGATATCTATCATTGCCAAGGGTAGATACACCAGTGTCAGTGGCGCGTAAAAGCGGCGAGAGCGAGAGAAGAACGCTGCCAGCGATACTGTGAACATGACCAAATCCAACGCACCCCATAGCTGGAATGGTGAGGCGTTGAAGAACAGGATATTGGTCGTACTTCCTAATCCTAGATAAATGCAGATCGCCAATAGGGCAAAGCGTCCATCTTGTTCAAAGTAGACCTGAAGGCCATCGGCCTCGTCTTCGCTGCGACTTGGCAATATCAACGCCGCCGCACTAAACAGCGATAGTGACAGGCAGACCAAAAGCAGGAACTCGATGAACGAAAAGGCATTCTTTAAGGTGGGGAGGTCGTTTAGGGCCCACCAGAACTGCAGTTGGAACAGGAAAAGCACGAGTGCCCAAGCAAGTGCGACCCAGTCTGGCTGTGCCGTGCGGCGAATCCTGAAAACGGTCATGGCGCCCAACAGAACCCTGGTGATGGACAAGCCCAGAATCATCGAAAGCACGGTCGCCAGAATATGGAAGTTTTCCACGACTGCCCCCTTGCTTGGACTTCGCTCTCGCCTGCCGCGTGCTTCACACCGCAGCCTGCCAAATCCCGACTGATGACATTAGTAATAGACTACGCAACGCCACAGGTAAGATTCAGCCCAAATCGAGCGGCTGCTTCTGGCCGGAAGCTGACACTAGTGGCGGGCAGCTACGGCCAATAACGGACTGTCGGCATCGCCATCACTAGTTACTGAAGATCAGCACAAAGCAACTACCTGATACAGCATTGCAATCACTTGGCCGCAAGCGCCTCGGGCACCTTCCAGCCACCGCCCAACGCTTTGAATGCCGCAACGCCAGTGCGGGCCGACTCGGTTTGCGCCTGGGCTCGGGCATCGGCGGCGCGCAGCAGGTTGTCGTCGGCCTGCAGCACTTCGATCAAGCTGACGACGCCCTGCTGGTAGGCCTCGAACGATGCCTGCCGCGCGCGGCTGAGCGAATCCACGCCCTGCTCAAGCACGTTGGCCTGCTGCTCACGCTTGACCAGTGCCGAGAAGGCGTTTTCCACGTCCTCGGTGGCGCGCAGCACGGCGAGGCGGTAAGCCGCCAGTTGCTCGGCTTCCTGCCCTTTGGCCAGGTCGATCTGGGCATCGATGCGGCCGAAGTCAAACAGGCGCCAACGCAGCCCCAGCACACCAATCGATCAAATCGCCCATGGAACTCACAGGCCGCTGCTCGACAGCCTCCTGCCCCAGGAAGCGCTCGGACAGGGAAATCTCGGGACGCTGGTAATCGGGGCCAACCGCGCAGCCTCCCACCAGGCCGGTACTGATCAGTACAACGAGGAGTCGCTTCGACAGCATGGATGTTCTTCCAGGGCAAGGGAGGAGATTGCAGAAATTGTGACCATAATACTTTTTGGTCACTAATTGTCTATCACCCTGCCGCTCTGTAGGCTATCCCCCATGAACAAGACCCCCTCCCCCAAAGTTGCAGCACGTGGTCCGGTGGATCACGAGGTGCGTGATCAGATCGTGGCAGCGGCGACCGAGCACTTCCGCCTGTATGGCTACGAGAAGACCACGGTTTCCGACCTGGCCAAGGCCATCGGTTTTTCCAAGGCCTATATCTACAAGTTCTTCGAGTCCAAGCAGGCCATCGGCGAGATGATCTGCTCGAGCTGCCTACAGCAGATACAGACCGAGGTGAATGCTGCCATCCATGAGGTGGACAGCCCGCCGGAGAAGCTGAGGCGCATGCTCAAGGTGCTGATGGAAGCCTGCCTGCGGCTGTTCTTCCAGGATCGAAAACTCTACGAAATCGCCGCCTCCGCCGCCTCCGGGCGCTGGCCGGCAACCCTGCTCTACGAAGGCTTCATCGAGCAGACCCTTCGCGAGATCCTGCAGCAGGGCCGGCAGAGCGGCGACTTCGAGCGCAAGACGCCTCTGGATGAAACCACCCGCGCGATCCACCTGATCATGCGCCCCTATTTCAACCCGCTGCTGCTCCAGTACGGGCTCGAAACCACCGATGAAGCGCCGGCCCTGCTGTCCAGCCTGGTGTTGCGCAGTCTGTCACCCTGATTAGTGACTATTGACTAAATTGGTCACAAGAATCAAAGTGAGGCTCCCTACGACTTCGCAACGGGTTCCTCATGCGCCGGCGCAACCTCCTTCTGTCCCCCCTGGTCGGTGTAATTCCGTTCGTGCTGCTCGCCTGTAGCGACCAGACGCCCCCCGATCCCCGCACTGACGCGCCACTGGTTCGCATCACCACCATCCAGTCGGCAACCGCTACATCGCGCGCCTTCACCGGCATCGTCGCGGCCAGGGTGCAGAGCGACCTGGGTTTCCGCGTGTCCGGCAAGGTGTTGCAGCGCCTGGTCGATACCGGCCAGACCGTCAGGCGTGGCCAGGTGCTTTTGCGCCTCGATCCTATCGACCTGCAACTCGCCGCCCATGCCCAGCGCGAGGCGGTGACCGCAGCGCGGGCACGGGCTCAGCAGGCCAGCGATGACGAAGCTCGTTACCGCGCCCTGCGCGGCACTGGCGCGGTATCGGCATCTGCCTACGACCAATACAAGGCAGCGGCGGATGCGGCTCGCGCGCAACTCAGTGCAGCCGAGGCCCAAGCCAAGGTTGCCGGTAACGCCACCCGCTACGCCGAGCTGCTCGCCGATGCCGACGGTATCGTCATGGAGACACTGGCCGAGCCAGGCCAGGTGGTCAGCGCCGGCCAGGCCGTGGTACGGCTTGCACATGCCGGCCCACGCGAAGCCCTGGTGCAACTGCCGGAAACCCTGCGTCCAGCAGTCGGTTCCAGCGCTGAGGCCAAGCTCTTCGGCAGGCAAGACGTCAGCGTCGCCACCCGACTGCGCCAGCTGTCGGATGTCGCCGACCGCCAGACCCGCACTTTCGAGGCGCGTTACGTGCTCGAAGGCGAGCTGTCCGACGCGCCGCTGGGCACCACCATCACCGTGCAAATCAGCGATCCGCAAACTGCTTCACCAAGCACAGTGCAGGTGCCCATCGCCGCGCTGTACGACGCAGGCAACGGGCCTGGCATCTGGATGATTCGCGGAGAGCCCGCAGAGGTGGCGTGGACGCCCGTAAACGTTCAGTCGCTGGATGATGAGAGCGCTCGCATCAGCGGCGCGATCAAGCCGGGCGACCAGATCGTCGCCCTGGGCGCGCACCTGCTGCGCGACGGCCAGGCCGTTCGCCTGGCCGAGCCGGCCACCGTGGCGGCAGCCGAGGAAGGCCAGCCATGAGCGAAGGTCGTTTCAACCTCTCCGCACTCGCCGTGCGCGAGCGCTCCGTCACCCTGTTCCTGGTCTGCCTGATCTCCCTGGCGGGTCTCGTCGCCTTCTTCAAGCTGGGGCGTGCCGAAGACCCGGCCTTCACCATCAAGGTCATGACCATCGTCACCGCCTGGCCGGGCGCCACCGCCCAGGAAATGCAGGATCAGGTCGCCGAGAAGATCGAGAAGCGCCTGCAGGAACTGCGCTGGTACGACCGCAGCGAAACCTATACACGCCCGGGGCTGGCCTTCACCACCCTGTCGCTGCTCGACACCACCCCACCCTCGGAGGTGCTCGAGGAGTTCTACCAGGCGCGCAAGAAGATCAGCGACGAGGCCAAGACGCTGCCTACCGGGGTGATCGGCCCGCTGGTCAACGATGAGTATTCGGACGTCACCTTCGCCCTGTTCGCGCTCAAAGCCAGGGGCGAGCCGCAACGCCACCTGGTGCGCGACGCCGAGACCCTGCGTCAGCGCCTGCTGCATGTACCGGGCGTGAAGAAGGTCAACATCATCGGCGAACAGGCCGAGCGCATCTTCGTCGAGTTCTCCCACGAGCGCCTGGCCACCCTGGGCATCGGTCCCCAGGACGTGTTCGCCGCGCTCAACGGGCAGAACGCCCTGACCCCGGCCGGCTCCGTGGAAACCCGTGGCCCCGACGTGTTCCTGCGTCTGGACGGTGCCTTCGATGAGCTAGAGAAGATTCGTGACACTCCGATCATCGCCCAAGGCCGCACCTTGAAGCTTTCCGATGTTGCCACGGTCAAGCGCGGCTACGAAGACCCGGCCACCTTTCTGATTCGCAACGGCGGCGAACCGGCCCTGTTGCTCGGCATCATCATGCGTGAAGGCTGGAACGGGCTCGACCTGGGCAAGGCCTTGAACGATGAAGTGCAGCAGATCAACGCTGAGCTGCCGCTGGGCATGAGCCTGAGCAAGGTCACCGACCAGGCCGTCAACATCAGCGCGTCCGTCGACGAGTTCATGATCAAGTTCTTCGTCGCGCTGCTGGTGGTGATGCTGGTGTGCTTCGTCAGCATGGGCTGGCGCGTCGGCGTGGTAGTCGCGGTGGCAGTGCCGCTGACCCTGGCGATGGTCTTCGTGGTGATGGCCGCCACTGGCAAGAACTTCGACCGCATAACCCTGGGCTCGCTGATCCTCGCCCTTGGCCTGCTGGTAGACGACGCCATCATCGCCATCGAGATGATGGTGGTGAAGATGGAGGAAGGCTACGACCGTGTGCGGGCCTCCGCCTATGCCTGGAGCCACACAGCGGCGCCGATGCTCTCCGGCACCCTGGTTACCGCCGTCGGCTTCATGCCCAACGGCTTCGCCCGCTCCACGGCCGGCGAATACACCAGCAACATGTTCTGGATCGTCGGCATCGCGCTGATCGCTTCCTGGCTGGTCGCGGTGATCTTCACGCCGTACTTCGGCGTCAAGCTGCTGCCCGAGATCAAGAAGGTCGAGGGCGGTCACGACGCCATCTACGACACTCCGCGCTACAACCACTTTCGTCGGATTCTGGGTAAGGTGATCGCCCACAAGTGGCTGGTCGCAGGTTCAGTGATAGGGCTGTTCGTGACGGCCGTGCTCGGCATGGCGCTGGTCAAGAAACAGTTCTTCCCCATCTCCGACCGCCCCGAAGTCATGGTCGAGGTACAGATGCCTTATGGCACCTCGATCCTCCAGACCAGCGCAGCTGCGGAAAAAGTCGAAGCCTGGCTGGCCCAGCAGGCAGAGGCGAAGATCGTCACGGCGTACCTCGGCCAGGGCGCACCGCGCTTCTTCATGGCCATGAGCCCGGAACTGCCGGATCCGTCGTTCGCCAAGATCGTCGTACGCACCGACAACCCGGATGAGCGCGAGGCACTCAAGCACAGGCTGCGCAAGGCGATTGCCGAGGGTCTGGCCAGCGAGGCGCAGGTGCGCGTCAGTCAATTGGTGTTCGGCCCCTACTCGCCCTACCCGGTGGCCTACCGGATTAGCGGCCCGGATCCGCAACGCCTGCGCGAGATCGCCAGCGAGGTGCGCCAAGTGATGGATGCCAGCCCGCTGATGCGGACGGTCAATACCGACTGGGGCACCCGCGCTCCCACGCTGCACTTCAATCTGCAGCAAGATCGCCTGCAAGCGGTGGGGCTAACCTCCAGTGCCGTTGCGCAGCAGCTGCAGTTTTTGCTCAGCGGCGTGCCCGTCACCGCCGTACGCGAAGACATCCGCACGGTGCAGGTCATGGCCCGTGCCGCTGGCGATATTCGCCTCGACCCGGCACGGGTGATGGATTTCACCCTGGCCGGCGCCAATGGTCAGCGCATCCCGCTGTCGCAGATTGGCGAAGTGGAGGTACGCATGGAAGAGCCGATCATGCGCTGGCGCGACCGGGTGCCGACTATCACAGTGCGTGGCGATATCGCCGAAGGCTTGCAACCGCCAGACGTGTCGACCGCCATCAGCCAGCAGTTGCAACCCATCATCGACAGGCTGCCGAGCGGCTATCGCATCGAGCAAGCGGGCTCCATCGAGGAATCGGGCAAAGCCAGCAAGGCCATGCTGCCGCTGTTCCCGATCATGCTGGCCGTCACGTTGATCATCATCATCCTGCAGGTGCGCTCGATCGCCGCGATGATCATGGTCTTTCTCACCAGCCCGCTGGGGCTGATCGGCGTAGTGCCGACGCTGATCCTGTTCCAGCAGCCGTTCGGCATCAACGCGCTGGTCGGGCTGATCGCGCTGTCCGGCATCCTCATGCGTAACACGCTGATCCTGATCGGGCAGATTCGCCAGAACGAAGCGGCGGGTCTCGATCCGTTCCGCGCCGTGGTCGAAGCCACCGTGCAACGCGCTCGGCCGGTGATCCTCACCGCGCTGGCGGCGATCCTGGCGTTCATCCCACTTACGCATTCCGTGTTCTGGGGCACCCTCGCCTACACCCTGATCGGCGGCACCTTCGCCGGCACCGTGCTGACCCTGGTGTTCCTGCCGGCCATGTACGCCATCTGGTTCGGCATCCGCCCCATCCCCCACGAGCCACTCGCGCAGGCACAACCTGCATGAACAGCCCTTCCCTGATCGAGAGTAACTGCCATGCCCAACTCCCCAGTGGTCGTCATAACCGGCGTGTCATCAGGCATCGGTCGCACGGCGGCCGAACAGTTCGCCGGACGCGGTTGCCGCGTGTTCGGCAGCGTGCGCAACCCGGCCACTGCGCAGGCCATCCCCGGTGTCGAGCTGATTCACCTGGATATTCGTGACGAAGCCTCGATTCGCCAGAGCATCGAACATGTGATTGCAGAAGCTGGGCGCATCGACGTACTGGTCAACAATGCTGGCACCACACTGCTCGGTGCGACAGAGGAAACCGCCATCGACGAGGCCCAGGCGCTGTTCGACACCAACGTCTTCGGCGTCCTGCGCGTTACCCAGGCGGTACTGCCGCAGATGCGCAAGCAAAGCGCAGGGCGCATCGTCAACGTCAGTTCGGTGCTCGGCTTCCTGCCAGCACCCTACATGGGCCTGTACTCGGCTTCCAAACATGCAGTGGAGGGTTTGTCCGAGACCCTGGATCACGAGGTGCGGCGCTTCGGCATTCGCGTCGCGTTGGTCGAGCCTTCGTTCACCAAGACCAGCCTGGACCTCAACGCGCCACAGGCCGCCCTGCGTATCGCTACCTACGACAGCGAGCGGGCAACCGTCTCCCAGGCCATCCAGATGAACGTGCAGAAGGCACCTTTGCCCGATGCGGTCGCCGCGACCATCGTCGAGGCCGCCCTGGGCGCGTGGAAAATGCGCCACACCCCCAAAGGCGAGGCCACCCTGCTCAGACGCCTGCGCCGCTTTATGCCGGCAGGCCCAGTCGACTCGGGCCTGCGCAAGACCTTCGGCCTCGGCTGATTCACCTCTTCACGTACGAGACCACACCATGCACAGAGAACACAGCACACGTATCGTCGTTACCGGCCTGGGCATCGTCAGCCCTCTATGCTGTGGCAGCGAGACGATATGGACGCGCCTGCAGGCCGGCCACTCGGGCCTAGACTGCAGCAGCCCCTCGGCAGTTAGCAAAGCGCGGCTAGCTGCAGCCGTCGAAATCTTCGCCCAAGTCTATGCATAGGCCATTTGGACGTGTCTAAGACATCGAAACTCTGAGTGCCCAAAGCGAAGACGAACTTCATTTTGTCGCTCTACTTGCGATGTCAGCTTAGATTCTGACATTGGTTGGAGCGTCCGATTACGGCCGTAGCTGCCCGCCACTAGTGTCAGCTTCCGGCCAGAAGCGACCCTTGGTTATCTACGAACTCAGGGCCCATTCAGTAGCCGTGGCAAGAAAGTCGGTGTTGGTTATCAGAAAATCCCGCAGGCGGCAGTTGCGGAATAGTCAGAGCCAGCGGCGAACCTCGGCCTTGTAGCGGCGGTAGTCGTCGCCGAACTTTGCTTCGAGATAGCGCTCCTCGCGGGCGATCACCTGCGTCTGGATCGCGACCAACACCAACGGAAGCAACGCGAAGGCGATCGGTCCGTCGAAGCCGACCGCAAGGCCTGCATAGATAAGCGCCATGCCGAGATACATGGGATTGCGCGTCCACCGATAGGGACCGGTCGTTGCGATGAGGGTCGTTGGTCGCGACGGCGGAATGTTGGTGCCCAGACGCCGGAACAGCCCCGCCGCCGCAAGCATCATTACCGCGCCGGCAGCGAACGGCAGCGCGCCCATTGCGATCAGCAACCACCAATCGATGCCGAAAGAGTGCAGGGCGACGAACCGCTCCGCCGCCAGCCCCAACAGCAGCGCTCCCAGATAGATGAAGGGCGGAGGGAAGCGCACCCCCGCGCTGTCCGGCTCGACGGCCATGTTCATCTCCTCTCTATGGGCTCAAGCCAGCATCGACTGCTGGGCGAAAATACCCGCCATCGCGCCCTGCGATGATGCCTGGGTGACCGAGGGCAATATGGGGGTGGTGAGATCGCCGGCGGCATAGATGCCAGGCGTGCTGGTTTGGCGGCGCTCGTCGACCTTGAGCACGACGCCGGTGGGCGTATCCATCGTGGCAAGGCCCAACGATTCATGCAGGTTTGCGGACGGCTTGTTGCGCGGATGAGCAAACAGGATGTCGACCGCGACAGTGGAGCCAGTGTCGAGATTGACGGTAGCGATATGCCCCTGGTGATGGGCGATCTCGACGATCCGTCCGTCGACGACAGGTATGTTGCGGTGCGCCAGATCGGCCTGGATATCAGGTGTAATGTCGTGACCATCGGCAAAGACAGTCAACCTGTCGGTCCAATCGAGGAACAGCCTGACCTGGTTGTGCGATTGCGGGCCGGACCACACGAGGCCCCAATGCTGGCCGGCGGCTTCAAAGCCGTCGCAATAGGGGCAGGGGACGATGGACGTGCCCCAACTCTCGGCAAAGCCTGGAACATCAGGCATCTGATCGGCAACGCCATAGCTCAGGATCACGCGGCGGGCCTTTAGGCTTTCGTGATCGTCAGTGACAACGCAGAAATCGTCTATTACGCCAGAAATCTTCTCTGCCCGGGCATTGACTAGCCTGACCGTTGGATAGCGCGTCAACTGCTGCCGCGCCGCGGCCAGGATGTCCAGCGGCGGCGTGTGATCGTGACCGAGCAGACCATGCGAATGGCCGGCAAAGCGGTTACGCGGCCGACCGGTATCGAGAACGATGACCTTGCGACGGGCACGGCCGAGCTGCAAAGCGGCGGCGAGACCTGCAAAACTTCCGCCGATGATGATGACGTCATTCATGGTGATGGGCTCCGCTGGAGGGCAGGTTGTAGCCAAGCCCTTGGATTGCTCATTTAAGACACTGAGTGGTATCCTAAATCTTAAATTAAGATACTGTAAAGTACCAATATCATGACCGAAACCATACAGGCACGGCGCGGTCGGCCCACCAACGAGGCGCTTGCCCAAACGATACTCGACGCCGCGAGCGAACTTTTTGTGGAATTGGGTTTTCAAGCGACGACGCTGGACAAGGTCGCCCAGCGGGCGAAGATATCCAAGCTCAGCATCTATAGGCGTTTCGAGAACAAGGAGGCGCTGTTCAGCGCAGCCATCGCGGCCGGCTGCCAGCAGTCGTTTGCACCACAGGCCCTGCTTGAAGGTGTCGAAGGTTCGGTCGAAGACCAACTTATGGCGGTGGGAACATCACTGCTGCGCACGCTATTGAGACCAGACGTCAGCAGTATCGAAGCCATGGTCATGGCCGATAAAACGAGTCAAAACGCCCTGAGCAAGCGCCACTACGAAGCCGGCGCCGCTCATGTCATCGCCGACATCGATGCCTTGTTGCGCCAACTTCACGCGAAGGCGCTTCTCAACGTGCCCGATCCCCTCCAAGCCGCCCGCTTGTTTGCCGCGCTCTTCAAAGGCTCCGATCTATTGATGATCGCCCGATTCGATCAGGCGAGAGCAGAGGACGAAATAGAATCCTATTGCCGGTCGGCCGTCGCCATGTTCATCGCCGCGCACGGTCGCAGCGACCACGCGGGTGGATAAGCATTTAATTGCTCCGGGGCAGCTCGGCCCAGGCTTGTGTTTGCGCTTTAGGGGCCGCAGCGGAATCACAGGCTGCGTCCGATAACTGTCGCAGTACTGGCGCAAGTGCTCAACATCGTAGCCTGAATCGACCATAGATTCGTCGACTCCTTCAAGCTGCTGTCTCTGGCCAGGAGCGGCTGCTATTGGCCGATTGCAGCCCCTGACGAGAGCCCCCAAGCCCCCTCGAAAGTTCCCCCTCCGGTTTCGGACGGCAGCTCTCTAGCCTATCCTCCCCCGCCACAACAACAGGAGGTTCCATGCCGGTTTCGTTACCCTTCGAGCAAGTCGATGTCTTCTCCGAACAGCCCTTCAAAGGCAACGCCGTTGCCGTGGTGATTGGCGCCGACCGCCTGAGCAGCCAGCAGATGCTCGAGTTCGCCGCCTGGACCCAGTTGAGCGAGACGACCTTCCTGCTGCGGCCGACCGTTGCCGAAGCCGACTATCGCGTGAGGATCTTCACCCCGTTGCGGGAGTTGCCCTTTGCCGGGCATCCGACGCTGGGGAGCTGCCAGGTCTGGCTGAACCAGGGGGGCGGCAATGCTGCTGACGAGATCGTCCAGGAGTGCCTGGCGGGCCTGATCCGCATCCGCCGCAAGGGCGCCTTGCTGTCGTTCGCGGCGCCTCCCCTGCTTCGTGGCGGAGCGGTCGAAGACGAGGTGTTGCGACGGATCGAGAGCGGGCTTGGCCTGTCCCCGGGGCAGGTACTCGGCAGCCAATGGGTGGACAACGGACCCGGCTGGGTCGCCGTTCGGCTGGCCACGCGTGACGAGGTCCTGGCCATTCGCCCGGACTACGCGAAGCTCGACGGGCTCAACGTGGGCGTGGTCGCGCCCTGGCAAGGTCCCCAGGCGGAGGCGGATGTGGAAGTGCGCGCCTTCATGGGCGAGGAACTCAATGAAGACCCCGTTACCGGCAGCCTCAACGCGAGCCTGGCGCAATGGCTGATCGGCACGGGAGTCATGCCCGGGCGCTACACGGCGAGCCAGGGCACGGCCTTGGGTCGCCGGGGGCGGATAAGCGTCGAGCAGATCGGCGGCGATATCTGGATCGGCGGTGAGGTGCAGCCGGGCATGTCGGGGCAGGTCGTGTTCTGAGCGGGACGGCGTACCCTGTCCTTCCCCATTACCTGGCCGACCTGGATCGGCGTCCGGCATTGGACGGAAATGCCTGCCCATGACAACGGGGCCGCCGTCCCTCTGGAAGCACCCTCCCTGCCCACCGGGCCGCCCAGGCCCGGTGGCTCCTCCCTCCCCTCACCAGTTGTGCGTATAGCTCGCCGTCAGCACCGTGCCCGGCGCCGGCAGGTGGCTGGTGTTGTTGTTGTTGCGCAGCAACTGGCTGTAGAGCGGGTAGTAGTCGCGGTTGAACAGGTTCTGGATGCCCAGGCTCAACTGGTCGTCGGGGGTGATGCGGTACTGGCTGACCAGGTCGACCGTGGTGTAGGTGCTGACCTGGCGCCGGCCGAAGCTTTCCACGCCGTCGAGACGGTAGTCCTTGGAGTCGAAGAAGGTGGCCTGCAGGCGGTTGTTCCAGTCGGCATCCGGCTTGTATTGCAGGTAGGCGGTCAGCTTCAGCGGCGGCACGCGGTAGCCGGTCATGTCCTGCCAGTCCTTGCCGTCCGGCTTCTCGCGTCCGCGCATCCAGGTGGCGCTGCCGCCCGCGCCCCAGACTTCGTCGTCGCTGAGCCAGTCGGCGCTGGCCTCGACGCCGTAGATGCGCTCCTTGGTGCGGGTGAGGATCAGGCCGTTGTTGAAGCTCTGCACGTCGCCCAGCTTGGAGGTGGTGTAGAACAGCGCCAGGCTGCCCAGGGTGTTGCCGCCGATGGCGCCACGCCAGCCGAGTTCGTAGTTGTTGGTCTTCACCGGTTCGAGGTTCGAGGAGCCGATATCGAAGCCACGGCGGGCGTTGCGCAGCTGGATGCCGACGTCGGGCAACTGGAAGCCCTGGCTGAAGGAGGCATAGATTTCCTGGCCAGCCACCGGCGAATAGACGATGCCGAGGTTCGACAGCACCGCGTCGTAGTCGAGGTCGCCGCCCTTGACGGTCACCGGCGAGGCGGCCTTGGACTCGGAGAGCGGGACGAAGTCGTCGAATTCGGCGGTGGAGTATTCGTAGCGCAGGCCGCCGTCGATCGACCAGTGTTCGTCGAAGCGATGCTGCAACTGGGCGAACGCGCCGGCGCTGCGGGTGCGTAGCGGCGGCATGTAGGTGAGCTTGCCGATCTTGTCGAAGACCAGCCCGCCGCTGGCGTCGTAGGCCGCCGGGTCGAACACGTCGAGCGGCATGTCGCTGCGTTCCTGGTTGTAGTCGCCGCCCCAGACCAGTTCGGTATTGCCGCTTTCGCCCAGCGGCGTGCGCAGGGTCAGGCGGCTGCCGAACACTTCGCTGTTCTGCATGATCTGGTCGACATTGCCGCCGCGGGTGGAGACGGCGCGGGCGTCGAACGGAGTGAAGCGGGTGAAATAGTCGCGGTAGTAGAGCTGCGCGGAGAGCCGGCTGCCGAGGATGTCGAGGTTCTCGTACTCAAGGTTCGCCAGGGTGTTGCGGATGCGGTTCTGCTCGTCCAGCTCCAGGCCCTTGACCGCGTTGGCCGGGACCGAGCCCGGCGGCAGCCTGGCGACCCTCGGGTCGGTGGCGTAGTCGGTGTCCTGGCGGGCGTCGTAGTGGCTGAGGGCGAGCTGCACGCGCTGGTTCTCGTCGATGCGCAGGCCGAGCTTGCCGCCGATGTTGTAGACGTTCGAGTCGAACAGGTCGCCCTGGCTGGGTTCCGGGGCGATGCGGTCGCCATGGGCGTCGTAGGAAGCGCCGACGTGGCGGGTGCCGAAGTCGAACGAATAGTCGAGCGCCCCCAGGGAGCCGGCGAAGTATTGCTGGAACTGGCCGCCGAGGCCATCGCTGCCCAGCCGGGTCAGCGGCGAGGTGGCGCTGAGGCGGGTTTCCGCGCGGTTCTCGCCGCCGGCCGGACGGGTGGTGATGGAGATGATCCCGCCGGTGGCGCCGCTGCCGTAGATGGCGCTGCTGCCACGGATGACCTCGATCCGCTCGATCAGCGCCGGGTCGATGTTGGCCAGGTTGCGCGAGGAGTCGCGGTTGGTGTTCAGCGGCACGCCGTCGACCATCACCAGCATGCTGCGCCCGCGCAGGGTCTGGCCGTATTCGGTGATGGTGCGGCTGGAATCGGACATCCCCGGCACCGCCTTGGCCAGCACGGTGGCCAGGCTGTCGGAGCCCTGGCGCAGCTCCTCCAGTTGGGCATGCTCGATGACGGTGGACTGGCGCGTGGCGGAGACCAGGTCGCTGCTGGTGCGCGAGGCGGTGATTTCCATCTGCTCCATGTCCAGCGGTTCGCTGCGGGCTTGCGTAGCGGGCACGGCGGCTTCGCTGGCCGGAACGACAATGAAGGTATGTTCGTCCCTGGCCTGCGCCTTCAGGCCGCTATCCCTGAGCAACTGGCGCAATGCCTCTTCGGGGGTGAAACGCCCCTTCAGCGCGGGCGCCTGGCGGCCGGCGCCGAGATCGCCGGCGAAAAGGATCTGTACCGAGGATTGTTGCGCGAGGGCGTTGATCGCCTGGCCGAGCGGCGCGGCGGGCAGATCCACGTCGAGCTTTTCCTGGCCCTGGGCCGACACCGCCAGGAGCAGGCTGCTGGCGAGCAATGAAGGACGCAGGTGGCGACTGCGGAGGGAAAAATGCACGTCTCGATTTCCTATGCAGGTTGGCTTTTCCTGGATAGCCGCCACGGCGCGCGGGAAACCCTACCTGCGTCCGAGAATTATTTTCGCGTCGATTTGCGTTGGATCTCGACGCTGCCGTCCTCCTGCCGCGACACGGCCACGGGAAGGATGCTCGGCAGCAGGTCGAGCAGCCGGTCGGCGTTGTGCGCGGCGAAGACGCCGGTCAGCCGGAGGGAGGCCAGGCTGGGGTCGTCCAGGAGAATGGGCGCCTTGCGATAATGGCGCAGCAGCGCGACGGCTTCGCCCAGGGGCGTGCGCTCGAAGACCAGGCGGTCGTCTTTCCAGGCCATCGCCGTGGCGGCATCGACCTTGGCCAGCGGCATCAGTTGCCCGCCAATGGCATCGACCTGCTGGCCCGGCAGGAGCACGACTGGCGCTTGCGCCGTAGCCGAGGTGCCGACCTCCACCCGGCCACGCTCCAGGGTCACGCGGACGTCGTCGTCCAGGCGGCGCACGTTGAACCGGGTGCCGAGCACGCGGATGTCGGTCGAACCCGCGGACACCACGAAGGGCCGATAGCGCGCCGGGGATACCTCGAAAAGCACCTGCCCCGCGCGCAACGCGACCCGGCGGCTGAGCGGGTGCCAACTGACCTCGATCTGGCTGCCGCTGTCGAGCAGGAGCTGGCTGCCGTCGGCCAGGGTCACGTCGCGCCGCTCACCGATGGCGGTGGCGAAGCGCTCGCGCTTGTAGGCCGGGTCCAGCCAGGCCAGGGCGCCGATGGCCAGCGCCAGCAATAGCGCGACGCCGGCCGCCTTGCTTGCCTTGCGCGATTTCGGCCGGGAGGGCGGCAGCGGGAACAGGTCCTTCAGCGCGTCGCGATGGCGCTCCAGGGCGTCGTCCAGCGGAACCTGCCCATTCCGTTTCGAGGGCTGGGTCATGGCCGTGCCTCGCCGCGGCCGAGCCGTTCCCGGCAGGCCGCCAGTCCGAGGCGCAGGTGCTTTTCCACGGTCTTGACGGAGATGCCGAGGCGGTCGGCGACTTGCGCCTGGGGAACTTCGTGGATCTTGTGCATGACGAAAACGGCCTGGCAGCGAGGAGGAAGCGTGGCGATGGCGTCGACCAGTGCCTGGAACTCGCGCTCGGCCTCATGGCGACCCATGGGCGTCGCCGCCATGCAGGCGACTTCCGGAAGCTCGGCGACGGCTTCCACCCAGGCGGTTCGACGACGGTCGCTACGATAGCGGCTCACGGCGGCGTCGTGGGAGATTTTCCGCAGCAGGGCCAGGGGCGTGTGCACGTCCTCCTTCTCGTCGCGTTCGAGCAACTGCACGCACACGTCGTGCACCACTTCGCGCGCCATGCCCCGGTCGCCGAAGCGCCGGCGAACATGGTCGACCAGTTCCTCGTAGTGACGAACCAGTGTGGACAACAGCGTCGGCTTGGCGGGATCGAACGGCACGATGCACCCAGGAAAGGAGCCTGGCTCCGAAGAATGGGGGTCGAGTGTAAATGAGAAACAGTCGCAGATGAAAGACCGGTCATCGTCAGGGATTGCCTGGGTTGGCGTGTGTAGCGGGCAGGTGGCTTTCGCCCGACCGCGCAACTGCCGAGCCAGGGCGGAGAGGGATCCCCTTTTCGCCCCGCTACTCAACCCCCCGGCCTTGCCGGGGGGCACCGCCTCCGTCGGTTATCGGTGTCTGCGTGC